>CAZOQG010000038.1:0-16143 GCA_964582065.1 uncultured Dehalococcoidales bacterium | reverse complement strand
CCTCGCAACGACGAGAGGAGAGGCTATGTGTCACTGATCACCTGAACCAGTACACGCTGTTCCATTTCGTTTTGGCTGGGTGTATAATCCACGCAACATGGCGTGCGAGACTGAGCCTAGGTGGCACGGTGGTGCCTTGAGAAAAAGGGCAGAGGGGAGTCAAGATGCAGCAAATGTTTCCCTGTCCTAAGTGTGGTGGACAGAATCCTGTGGGTCAGCGGTTTTGTGGAGCCTGCGGGCAGAAGCTTCAATATAATTGCCCCCGCTGCGGTGGCCTCATTGATCCCGCATTTAGGTTCTGCCCGAATTGTCGTGTGCAGCTCGGTTGGGGAATCCAGCAGCAACCGGGAGGAATGCCGCAGCAGCCCACATGGGCTCCACCTGTACGAAGGAGCCAACGGTCATCAGCAACGCCGGTTTTGGTATTGGTGCTAATTGTCCTGCTGGTTGGCCTTGGTGGGGTGACTTATTGGGCTTTTGGCCCTTCTTCACCGGACTCACCACCGAACTCATCTCTGCAATCTGGCTCCGAATCCGAATCATACTGGCAACCTGCATCTGAATCTGAACCGTACAGGCAATACCCGTCTGAATTTGAAGCACACGGGCAACCTCCCTACGCCAAGGCATCTGGTGAGCGCATTCACCTGGTTGACAATCCTGATGCCAAGGACGTTAGCTTCGCTGAGTTGAAGTCTTTCATCCTCGAAGACGACACTGATGAAGAAACGTACGTGCCAGGGGTGAGAATGTGCGGAGCTTTTGCTGAAACATTACATGACAATGCCGAACGTGCTGGCATTAGAGCTGCCTGGGTTGGCGTAGATTTTGAAGATGATAGCATAGGACATGCTCTCAACGCCTTCCAGACTACAGATAGAGGTTTGGTGTATATTGACTGCACGGGGGAGGGACTAAGACCGGTAACGCGCGAGCAATGGCTACATCAAGAAGCCTACCCTTGCGAAAGTGACAAGGTAGCTTATGTCGAGATAGGTAAGGAATACGGAGTTATAAGCATCGATCAGGCCCAATTGCTGCGGTACAGCTTTTACGTTGACTATAGCCAGTACTGGCAGGAATGTGAAGATATGCTGGAGGATTATAACGATGAGGTCGCCAGGTACAATGAAGAGATCAGTGGCAAAGTCTACAATGAGGGTTCTCCAGAACTGGCAGCAATCAAGGTTTGGGAAGCAGAGCTACGTGAAAAGGAACGGATGTTGGATGACTTAGCAGAGAAACTAGGCGACTGTTGGTTTGAACCGCTGGGCATCGTTGAGACTGTGGAGATATACTGGTAGCCATTGATTCATAATCGTAATCGGTGGGCCCATCCAATAACTGCCCAGTCAGAATCAGTGGAGCAGGTTTGAATAGTGCTCGGTACGGTCAGCAAGAGGCGATGCCATCCGGCAAATGTTCCCGTGTCATAGGGGTGGCTGGCAAAATTACGTAGGTCAGCCATTCACGGCAGCTTGCAGTGCTCCGTTCGGGAAATGATTTCGTCCTGGACTTCTTTGCTGAGGTCGGCAAAATAGGCCGAGTAACCGGCTACCCTTACCATCAAGCCAGGGTAGTTTTGGGGGTTCTGCTGCGCATCAATAAGGGTTTGTTTATCAATAACGTTCAGTTGCAGATGCATGCCGCCGAGCCCAAAGTAGGTTCTGATTAGCGAGGCCAAATTCCTTGTTCCCTCAGCGCCCTTCAAATGATCAGGGTTGAACTTGAGATTGAAGGCTACGCCATTGGTGGCTAGGAGGTAATTCAATTTAGCCCCCGATTTGAGTGCCGCCGTTGGCCCTTTGCTATCCAGGCCTGTGCAAGGTGAGATGCCGTTGGCAAAGGTCTCAAAGGCTTTCCTGCCGCTGGGTAGTGCGCCGACAAACTTGCCAAACCCCTGGTGGTTAGTCATGGACAGGAATCCCGGCAGATAGACGCCTCCTCTCGGATTGGAATGTTTGGCTACCTCCTGGCAAAAGACCTCGGCCACTTCTCGGGCATACGTATCGGGCAGGTCTTCATCATTCCCGTATTTGGGGACCCGATTCAAAATCAACTGATGCAACCTTTCGTGACCTTCAAAGTCGTCCTCTATTGCCTGAAGGAGCTCGCCCATAGTAGTCCGCTTCTCCGTGAAGACTAACTGGTCTATGGCGGCTAGAGAATCAGCGACATCAGCCGTTCCCACACCCTGTACACCGGTGAAGTTATATACAGCTCCGCCCGCAGTGACATCTTTTCCCGTCTCCAAGCAACCCTCGATGGTTGCTGATAACAGAGGGCTGGGATACAACTCTTGATGAGCAATGCCTAAGGCATTCAAGCCGATCACCATCTGCTCTACGAGATAAGCCACTTGCTGACGAAAGGCGCTGAGGACATCGTCCATACTCTTAAACTGTCTTGGGTCGCCGGTCTTGATGCCAACCTCTTCCAACATAACCGGGCTGTAGCCATTATTGAGGGCCATCTCAAGGCAGATAGGCAAGCTCATCAGGGCGGCATCGGTGGAACCAAATGCCTTGCGGGGGACTGATATCTCCACACAACCGATCACCACGTAGTCGCGGGCGTCTTCCTTCTTGATGCCCTTTTTCATAAGGGCAGGGATGATTACATCGTCGTTTACCAGTGCTGGCATTCCCCCGCCGCCTTTAATCACCTCGCACACCGTGCCCAAGTATTCATCAGGCGAGTCCTTATGAACCCTAGCGTGGAGGTTGGGTTCTCTGGTCTTGACCAGGTCTCTGGTTTCCAAGATGAGGTAGGTGAGCTTATTGGTGGCATCCAGGCCGTCTTGAGTCATGCCGCCGATGCTGATGGCTGGATTGGTAGGAAAACCGCTGAAAAAGATGGCAATGCTCTCACCAAAGAGAGGCACAATCTGAGATATCTTGATGAAAAAGCAGCCCAGCAACTCTATAGCTTCTTCGTCTGTCAAAACACCTCTTTCTAAGTCTCTCTGATAGTAAGGATAGAGGTACTGGTCCAGTCGGCCCGGGCATAGGGCTTGTTCATAATTCTCCTGGTGGAGGGCAATCTCCAGGAACCACAAACCCTGAAGGGCTTCGCGAAAAGAAGCGGCTGGCTTGGCTGGAACTCGTTCGCAGACTTTAGCAATTTCCATTAACTCGGACCTTCTCGCCGGGTCTGTTTCCAGTTCGGCCAATTTTGAAGCTTCCTGCTGGTATCTTTGAGCAAATTCAATAACACCCTCGCACACTATTTCCACCGCTTTATAGAAGGAACGCTTCTTGAGTTCTTCAGGGTCTCCTGCCGGAGAGGTATCCATATCTCTGATTTTCTCTCTTGCTTCCTCTATCAGCCCCTGAACGCCCACTTTCAGGATTGTTTCAAAGTCTGGAGCAGTATGAGAGATACCGCCGGCTTCGGTCAACAGGAAAAAGCCAAACTTCTCCAGCAGAGATATGGGCGTTGGTGGCGATGTGAAGTCATCAGCATAGTCAGCCAGCACCTTATCCTGCCAGAAGGGGAAGATCTCTTTGTCTAATTCCTGTATTTCTGCATCGCTAATTTCGAGAGAATCTACCTCCCGTTCTCTCAGCATATCCAGTTCTGGCCAGATGAGGAGGCCGATGAATTCAGGATAGATAATTGCTCCAACCGGCTTGCTGGTGATACCCCCGACAATCAACTCATCTGGATATATCTTTACGTCTAATTTCCTTAGAATGTGAGCTACTGCCTTGGCCCGTCTTATAACTGGCGGCTCAAACCAGGCGTCCGGACCTCTCATGTATTCGGTAAGATACCGCGCCCTTTGAACACAGACTTCTTTTTTTGCCCTTACAAGCCCATCGTAAAGCCGGCACAACCTGGGGAAGGAGTCGAGGGTCCTCTCTAGTGTTACGGCCTCTTTGGCCATACAAATCGCCTCCTTATCATTCTTCTATGGGGATACCCATGCAGACTTTGTTCCAGGAATTCAGCCCTTTCATGTATTTCATGGCCTCGGCTTTAGGGCCTTCGATTTTGTACTTTGGGTTGGTGAGGAGCTTCAAAATGCCTATTTCGCCCTTATTCAAGGCCAGAAGCATTCCAAAGGGGGCACTGGTTCTGGCTCTGGTTGCTGACTTGTCGAAAGGGAGCTCTCGGATTTCCTTTGCCGGAGCCGGCTTAGCTTCCCAGGCAATATTGAGGCATTTGCCTTTGTCGAATTCCCAGCGGGCGATGCGGTCAGTGCCATCAGGACAATCATAGATGCGAAAAGAGAAAGTGCCGGTTAAGTTCTTGGCTGCCGCCAGGTGTTTAAGGTCACCGTTTAGCCTTTTCTGGGCCTCTTGGCACCACTCCTTGGAGTAATACTTGAATTTTGTATTCATATCTCCGTCTCATCAGATGGATGGAACAATTGGGCGTGGTTGCTTATGTGGCTAAACTCTCCTCTCTGGACATCTTCATTCCTAAGTTTACCCTCTCACTCTGGCCACGTAATCGGGAGGGTGGCTGATTTTGTTCGGAGAAAGGATTGACCTCAAAGTCAACCCTTTCTCCGATGCACGATCATACTTTAGTATGACTAGAGGCGGATGATACCTCTCTTGAAAGCTTTAGTACGGTCGTTCGCACCTGACCCTTGAAAAGCACCGGTGAGGTGTTTTTCGATTCTGGTCTTATGTTGCCTACTTCAAGGTAAGTTATTGGCCGGGTCGAAGAGAAACACCCACCTCCGTTTCGTATGTGATACTTCAACTGTATCAATTCCCTTGTGTGGGCCACAAGCTAGCACGGATGTGGGTAGGCATTATAGATCGGGCGCCGAGGTCGAGCGGGACGCTGAGTCAATGGAGTGGGCGTTTTGGGGGCGTCTCGGTGAGGTGTGCTCGCTATTAGGGTACTGTTAGGCGCCGCTCCTGTTCTCGCCGCAAAGCTGGCCCGCACAATAGAGTCAGGCTGGTGGTGGTTTCCAGGAATGGCCACATGAGAAGAGCGCTGCTTGTACGTTGCGGGAACGGCCCTCGCGGCGTGAGCTTGAAGACAAGACACGTATTGTGTCGCCGCAAATGGGCAAGAGAGAAATCAGCCCCTTTTTGCCGAAGACAGCAGGGGGATGAAACACACCACCGCCAGAAGGCTGGCAACGGTAGCAACCACCAGGATCATGCCGTAGCCGAAGTTGTGAGCCAGCAACCCGGCCCCGAAAGCGGCGACTACAGCCGCGACCGCCGTCGTGGCCTTGTAAGAGCCCAGGGCTTCGCCTTCCTCGAAAGTGGCAAGCTGAGCGGCCCAGGCAGTGCCCCCGACAATGAGCGGCGACCAGGCAATCGGAATCAGGATATACATAACCGGAACAAGCCACTGGTTGAGGCCGGAGTCTACATAGGCCAGTGCGGCGAGGGCAGCGAGCGAGATTACCGTCATGATGGTGCCGATGATGACAATCCAGCCGTCGCCGATTTTCTTCCCCAGCGTGCCGGACGGCGTGTAGGCGAATATACCGATTAGTGCGCCCAATGCGTAGTAGAGCGATGACATGCTGTACGATATGTTGAACGCCCCCTTCATTAGCAACGGGAAGAGGGCACCGATAAGCCAGGTGGCGAGCATGACGAAAAACCACCCTGCTATATAGACGCCGAAACTAGAACGCCATTCCTGGAACAGGCGTCTCAGGCTCTTCCAGACTGCCCCCTCATACCGGTGGAGAACGGAATAGACAGTTCGCGGCGGCCTGTGCAAACGACGCGAGAAATCGGTCGTGGCAGGTTTCTGGTGTGTATGCGACGGCGGAAGACCACGTGTTCCCAGCACTAGGCCGGGTACCATCAAACCGGCCGAGATCAGGAGCCCAATCTCGGGGCGGGCCTGCAGAGCAGCAGCCAATCCCAGCCCGGCGGCCTGGCCGATGCCGTAAAAGGTCTGCAACCATCCGACGCGGGCATCCCATTCTGGCTTCGGATTGTATTCGACGACAAACATCGCTGCTACTGTGTTGCTCGTGCCTGAACCAACTCCCTGCAGGAAGGCTAACGCCATCCAGAACCACACCAACTGGGTGAACGGGAATAGTGCCAGGCCAACGGCCAGGAGAACATAACCGGAGAGATAGAAAGGTCGGTGCCAGCCCGTACGGTCGGTGATAACGCCCATCAACGGGGCGAGCATCTGCCCGATATAAAAGAAAGCGATAACAGTTCCGGCTTTCGCCGCATCACCGGCGTTGTTGACCACAATGGGCATCAGAATCGCGCCGGTTCCAAAGACAACCGCCCCCTGAAATGCGTAACCGGAGTACCAGAATTGTGAGTAGCGCCGCCAGGATGACTGTTTCATAAGGTCTCTGTGAACATTTCTGCCGACTTAGCCTGATTCCTACCAGCGACAAGTAAGATTACTTGTTGCCTGTGTGTCACTCTATTTCACAGCTACTGTCAGGTTGAATGCCCAGACTCCCTTCTCGCCACCCTCCCAGGGTCGGCTATACTTCATGGACACGGTGCTCGTGCCTTTCTTGAGAGCCTTAAAAGTCCATTCCTCCTGGCCGGGAGTGCCGGGGGCAGGAGAGCTACCACCTTCGCCTTCGGGAGGCACCAATTTGTGGGCTGTCTGTTCCAGCACAGTCTGGTCACTAATCGTTGCTGCCTCTGACCACTGGAAGCCTGTGGAGGGATTGGAGCACAGGATTGCCGTAAACGAATCGCCCACGTTCACCTCGACTCCTTTACTAATATGCTCCTCCTTGATGAAGTCATCGCACGAAACCTCCACAGGTGCTTGCTCGCCGCCCGGCAAGCAAGCGAAAAGGCATAGTGAGATGACGACCATAGCACAGATTAGCATTAGCTTTGATCTCATTTTTGCTTCTCCTTTCAACTCATAATTATCTATTTGCCGAGATACGCAGATGTGTCTTATCTATCTTCGGCCACAGAATTAGCCCGTATTTGGTGTAATAGTACTGGAATGACAAATGACTGTCGACCATAGTCGTAAGGAAACCTCTGCTAGTGTTCCTCATCTTTATCTGAATGTTGCTGTGGCCAACTGGGCTTCTTGAAGAGCAGGAAGATAAACGGTGGTACAGCGAGCAAGACGGTTCCGCCCAACATGATTAGGGCATAGATAGGTGCCGGAATCTTGGTCATGCCAGTGGGTGGCAGGACCCCGACTATCAAGGCAAAAAGGCAAGCGATGAACCCTGCACCGGCAGCGAGTCATATTCCCGGCATGCCTCCCGCTATCTTATAGGCGCACGGAACGTGAGCCGCTAACTAGGATTCATGTGCGGTAGCCCGTCTCCGAGCGAGTTCTCCATTGGGTCACCTGCCGACACATGTCTCGTTGCTCAGCACAGCGTACGGACACTGACGGTGGGGAGCCGTCATGTAGTGCGCAAGTCACGCTCGCATCTAACTGCGGATTTGGATAGTGGTCCCTGTTACGCTGGCTATTCCTTGGGAAAGCCAACGACTACTAATGCTCTTACGGCTGCGATAACTGCTGCTGGTGCCATTAGCCTGGCAACGTAGTAGACAATCTCGTTGGTGACAGTACCTAGACCTCCAACCAACTGGTCAAGCGGGTCAAATCCTGCCGTGCCTACCACGATCAGAGCTACTGCTGCTATCAGCAGTGGCACAAGCTCTCGGGTGGTGATGTTAAGAGCGCCAACTATGATACCAAGAATGACCAGGGTTAGAATTATGGCGCCATTGCCGGGAGCAAATATGCCTCCGAAGAGTGCCAGCAACAGGCCGACTGCGAAGACTACAAAACCGATTATGCCGAGAACACGTTTAGCCATTCCAACCACCTCCTTGGAGAATATTCTAGCACATGTTTTTGCATTGTCAAGACCTAATTGTAGAACATTGTTCAGGATTTTCATGCAACCGGTCGGCCAGTCCGCCCCCGCTCTCCACCGACACGGCGGGTGGCGAATTCGCAGAGGCCGTCGAGTCGGCCTTCAAGGCGCGGCCGGTGCCGCCTCCCCCATGCGGTCGCTCGTGAGGGCCCTCGCGGGGCAGGTGCATGGGTCGCTGGCCCTCGAGATGCCCGGTTGAGGCGCGGGGTATCTGGCATGAGACAGTCCACCGTGGGCTAAGCACTGCGCGGAATATGAACCACTGACTAGAATTCATATGCGAGCCGCTTGTCTTTGAGCAACCGTTCGCATCAGGTAGCCTGTGGGCGAGTGGCTCCTACGGAAAAGGATTGCTTAAATACCTCCAGTGATTTATTATGTTTGTGTTATATCTCGGAGAGATTCTATGAATAAAGACCATATCCTTAAGGAAATTCACCGAACAGCGAAGGAGAATAACGGCACAGCATTAGGAAGGGATAGGTTTGGCAAGGAAACAGGGATTAAGGTCTCAGATTGGTATGGAAAGCATTGGGCTAAATGGAGTGACGCGGTTATCGAAGCTGGATATGCGCCAAATAGAATGCAGTCCCCCTATGATGAAAACGTGCTAATAGAACAAGTGATTTCTTTTATTAGAGAGATAGGGAAATTTCCTACCTACGGCGATTTAAGATTGAAGGCTTACAAAACTGGTAATTTTCCCAGCCATAATACAATCCGTCAGCGGTTAGGCAATAAGTCTAAACTAGCCACCAAAATCATGAGCTACTGCAAAGAACACCCCGCGTATTCAGATGTGACTGAGATCTGTAAGAAAGTTTCCAACACTTTGGAACACGAAGCTGAACATTATTCTAAAGAACCTGATGTTGAGTTCGGTTACGTATACTTAATGAAGTCTGGGCGTTTCTACAAAATCGGTAGCAGTAGAAACGTTGAAAGGCGCAACTATGAGCTGGGTATAAAACTCCCAGAAAACATAGAAATATTACACAAAATTAAAACTGATGATCCAAATGGGGTAGAGAACTATTGGCATAATAGATTTAAAGATAAAAGAAAACATGGAGAATGGTTTGGTCTTTCAAGCAGTGATATATCGGCATTCAAGAGAAGAAAATTCATGTAGGAATCTTATCAATAACTATCTCAGAAGTACTATTTAAAGCAAAACGATTTTATGTGAAAATTACCTGCCCTACAGGAGGCCCATTGCCCGGCGTGGCGCACGGGCACCGATGGCATCTCGTGGAGGCCATGTGAAACTTAATAGGAATAGTAAATGGGAGTGGCTGATGTAACGTGGCTAAGGATTCTGAGGTGCCTCAGATTTTATATCAGGTTAGGTATCTGCTTCACCACTTAATAACTCTTGGATTCGCCTGTTTATTGGTATCAAACGATCACGCTGACTTGAAACAACTGAATTATATCTCTGTAGCAGCTCGTTCCACTCTCGGGGATCAATTTCTGCTATGTTCGCAAGCCATTTTGAATGACTTGTCAGCGTAGTTTCTAGGTCAACTTGCTGATTTCTAAAATCCAAGATCATCTTACTTAGGTTAGTATCGTCCGTTTGCCCTGACTGATACTCGATCTCTTCCATAACTTGGCTGCTGGTTTCCAGGGAAGCCATCATCGTTTCAAAGGGTTTAGCTCGCATTTCTGGCTCTGCTGTCTTTGCCTCCAGTTCCCCAAGTACAGCATAAGCAGTGATCCCTTTGATTGAGTTGCCCATGTATTTGCTAAGTGACTCCCTGAGTGGAATAAGATAACCTTCTCTGGCCTTTATACGCCTTCCTATAAGACCTTCCTTTTCCTTATGCTTTATCTGAACCCAATTGTTAATGCTAGTAAGGAGGCCACCAATTATGACCCCGAATATTCCAATGGTCGCACCTACAACTATATCAGGCATTTTTGAAAAAGAAAAAGACTTATAGATTATCAATAAACATTAGTTAATTCAAGACTCTATCACAAAACATATGATGACACAATATTCTTAAACAACAGTGCTTTTTAATCTCGAAGAACCAACACGTTTTCTCAACTATCTCAGTGCAGGTTACGCAAAAAATGCTTGGGTGGGGTAGGGTCGTGGCTCCCCGGGTAGGATTCGAACCTACGACCAAGGGGCAGCGGCTTCAGGCACCGTGATACTCTAGAGGATTGGGGCGCCGTTTTCAAGCCCCCTGGCCGTCGAGGGGCGCGGACCTCTCCACTGCAGTTGGCGCCCGCGCAACAGCGGATTTTGCGCTATGCCGCGCCCACCTCGGCGCCGGGAGCCCCCTTCGTGACGTAATGCCGCCGCTTTTGCAGCTTTTTGTGGTGGGACACTGGTACTAGATGCCACATCAGCCTGAAGGGTGAAAGGAGTAGCCGTGCAATCAGCTACACGGGCCCTCAAAAAGTTCTTGATGCCCCACGGTACTCGCTGGGGACCTTGGGCTTTGTGTGGTCGGCGTGGCGGATGATGGAGGTATGCCAAATACTGAACATATCATCACGATGCAACCTAGAGCTCACGTCCATTCTGATGGGGGGCCAGGGCCTAAACAGAATGGAGTGGAGCCTTGAGCATACAGGTCACAAATAGGCTATAATCAGACAACATTCCGGGAGATTGGTACTTTCTAGCCGTGCGCAGTTGATTTCTATGTTGAAAAAGGTTGACATAAAGCTCATCAAGAGAGCCATTACGGATTGGCTCAAGGTTCTCGTGTTACTGCTGGATGAAGCCGCAGCATTGGTGCTGCTCATACTGATACTACGATACTTCGAAATACGAATTCCTTTACCCCTTACGATTGTTTTAGGCCTGGTGGCCGGCGCCATAGTCTTTTTGATACACAAGGCCGTTATACCTACTTTTCGCAGGAAGGTGGTCACCGGCTCGGAAGGTATGATAGGTGCTCAAGGTATGGTAGTGAAACCACTGACTCCGGTTGGAGCGATCACTATCAGGGGTGAGTCGTGGAGGGCCAAATCAGTTGATGAGGATATAGAGGCTGGCGAGGGTGTGGAAATCGTGGGAGTGGCCGGACTGACGTTGATGGTCAAGCGCAAAGGGCGATAGCAATCCTTGCCTATTATCGTTGGTACCAAGCGCTTGGCAATCTGCACATATCATGGTGGATTTCTGTATGTGCAGAACGGCCGCGAAAAAGTACGCACCAGGCTTGCTATACTGGCGGGGGATTTTGGGGTGAGTATGGCTGGGCCCGGTGAGCCACCGGGGTAATTGCGATAGACAAGGCCTCTGCTGCTGCCTACTGGCTACCCGGGGTTAATTGGTTTGATGCCTTTGCTCTGGCCTCAAGCCTGGCAGGAGTTGAGTTGGCTCCCCGGGTAGGATTCGAACCTACGACCAAGCGGTTAACAGCCGCCCGCTCTACCACTGAGCTACCGAGGAATACAACTGGATAATAGGCCAGGCGCGCCCGATATTATAGCACCGTGTATCTGGTGAGGACAACAGGCTGTGCTTGTCCAGCACGTTAGTGATAACATCTCTCCTGTTTCAAGTTTGTAGGGACAAACCTTCAGGTCTGTTTGCCTCTTCCCCTCTCCGTCGACGGTAGAGGGGAGCCAGGTAGGGTCGCATCATAATCGGTCGGTAGATAGTGAATAACACATGTAGTGCGAGGCTTTAGCCTCGCCTAAGCTCCATTGGGCGACCTTAAAAGGTCGCACTACATTGGAGTTTCCGACAGAACGTGGGCCGCAACGAGTGACCTCAAGGGATGAAAGCAATTCAGCAGGTCGCACAGGAGACGAGCCTTTTGAACCTGCGCTCACGGATTGGGGAATCATGCCTTCTGTTGTGGGTATACCTTCAAGCTGATAGAATGACTGGAAGTTCAACGCCAGCGTAAGTGAAATACTCAATGGTTGTTATCAAGACGAAGAACTTGACCAAGAGGTTCAAAGAACTGCTAGCGGTGGATGATGTCAATTTGGAGATAGAGGAAGGGGAATGCTTTGGACTGTTGGGGCCTAACGGGGCGGGCAAGACCTCTCTCATCAGGATGATAACCGCTGTATCACCTCCTACCAGAGGTGACATATGGGTGCTAGGTAATGACTTAAGGACTCATTCTCGGCAGGTGAAGGCTGCCTTGGGGGTGGTACCGCAGTTGGATAACCTCGACCCAGACTTGACGGTACTTCAAAACCTGGTGACCTTTGCCCGATACTTCGATATACCCAAGGCGGAGGCTCAGCGCCGCAGCATGGAAGTCTTAAGCCTGTTTCAGCTGGAAGACAGGTGTGATAGCCGGATTAGAGAGCTCTCAGGGGGGATGAAACGCCGCCTGTTGATAGCCAGGGGCTTGATTAACATGCCCAGCATAATGATTCTTGATGAGCCTACGATAGGGCTTGACCCTCAGGCCAAATACCTGGTGTGGGACAAGCTGACGGAACTGAAGTCTCAGGGTGTTACCCAGCTTTTGTCCTCCCAGAACATGGAAGAGGCGAACACCCTTTGCGACCGGGTGGCCGTAATGCATCAAGGAAAAATCTTGAGCCTCGATGCTCCCAGCAAGCTCATTTCCAGCTATGTTGGTGATGAGATATGGGAAATCGAAGTGATCCCAGAAGAACGGGACAACGTTGTCAACATGTTGGAAAGTCGGGGTCTTGAATTTGAGAATGTAGGGAGTGGAATTCATGTTTTCCACGTTGAGGATCACGAGTTCGTCGGCGGACTGGTGAAATTTGCAGAAGGATTCAGGCGCAGGCCGGCAACATTAGAGGACGTCTTCTTCAGGCTCACCGGGAGGTCTTTGGCTGAATGAGACCCTTCTCCTGGCGTTTCATCAGGATGTGGCAGCGCAACCGGGATGTCTTTTTCAGGCTGTGGCATGCCGAGGCTCCGGGTTTTGTGGCTGAACCTGTTCTTGTCTTGCTAGCTATGGGCCTGGGTCTTGGCGCGTATGTGGGCCTGGTGGACGGTCAGAGATATATTGAGTTCATCGCCCCGGGCATCATAGCCGCCTATGCTATGTTCAGCGCTAGCTTCGAGTGTACCTACGGAACTTTCTTCCGTATGGAGTACCAAAGAACCTTTGACGCCATCATTGCCACGCCGCTGAACGTTGAGGACGTCATTGCCGGTGAAATCTTCTGGGGAGCTACCAGGTCACTCATGACTGGCACTATGATTCTAGCAGTTGCGGCGGCTTTCCAACTGGTGCATTCACCCTGGGCGCTGCTGATACCGATGGTTTGCTTTTTGCAGGGAGTGATGTTTGCCGCCATTGCCATGCTGTTTACCTCTGTTGTGCCGTATATCTACAGCTTCAACTACTACTTCACTTTGTTCATAACACCGATGTTCTTTTTCAGCGGGGTATTCTTTCCACTGTCGTCTTTTCCTGAGATAGTCCAGACTTTAAGCTGGATTGTGCCGTTGACGCCGGCGGTTCATCTCACCAGAGCGCTAATTGGTGGGGAGGTGGAGATTGGCCTGCTGTGGCCGCTTGCGCTCGTCATCGTTTTAACTGTCCTGTTTTTCGCTATATCGCTGGTGACGATGAGGCGCAGGCTAACCACATAGGAAACCCCGTCCTGTGGAGTCAATTGACGCATGTGCCCGTGCCCGCAGGCTGTTCTGGAAAACTCTGCCGCTAGTGTGAAAATCTCTTTACGGCATCACGCCGCACCGCATCAGGGGTGATGGGGGATTGGAACGTCGATTCAAAGCCAGATCCAAAGCGTGGATAATTCTTGGCCTGGTCTCACGGGGGTCGATGACATCATCGACATTGAAGATGCCTGCTGCCGGATAGGGGCCGCAGTATTTTTTGTAGGCTTCTTCCAGTTGCTTTTGAAGCGCCTCTGGGTCGGCTGCGCTCGCTAGCTGGGCGCCATAGGCTGCCAGCACTCCGCTGTCCGTAGGGATGGAACCGAAATCGGCTGTTGGCCAGGCCAGGGTAAGCGTCTGGCCAGCCCCGTACCCACACATGGCGCATCCTCCAAAGCCGAATGCCTTGCGGACGACTACCGTGATCTTGGGGACATCAGCCCAGGCGAGTGCATAGGCCACCGATAAACCATACCGTAGGGCTCCTTCCCGCTCTGACTGAGGTCCTGTCATCACGCCGGGGACGTCCAGCAGAAAGATAAGGGGGATGTGGTAGGAGGCACACAGGTCGATGAAGTGACGTTCTTTTTGGCCTGCTTTGGCCGTGATGGCACCGGCATTGACCAGTGGTTGGCTAGCCACGATGCCCACCGGATGTCCGTTCATTCGCGCCAGACCCGTGATCATCATGGGGGCGAAGAGAGGCTTTATCTCTAAGAAGCTGTCTCTATCCACAACGCAATGGATGATGCGCTTCATGTCGTAAGGCTCTGGGGGATTGCTCGGCAGAATCTCCAGCAACTCGTCATCTTTCCTTTCCGGGTCATCATCAGGGGGCACTGAGGGCGGATATTGCCATGCGTTGCTGGGGAGGTACGAGAGGTAACGTTTGGCCATGAGCAAAGCATCTTTGTCATCTTCGGCCGGGTTATCCGCTACCCCGGAGATGGCGCAGTGCACGTCGACTCCACCAAGTTCCTCCTTGGTCACCTGCTCGCCAGTGGCTTTCAGTACTACGGGAGGCCCTCCGGCTGCCAGCATCCCCGTGCCCTTGACCATGATGATTAACTCCAGGAGGCTGGCCACCAGTGAAGAGTCCCCGGCGCTGGGCCCCATGACCACACCGACTTGAGGAGCAATGCCAGACATCTTGGCGATCATAAGGTGATGGAAGACAGCCGGAAGACCTTCTCCGATGAACTCCTCGGCTCTGGCTCCTGCGCCATCGAGCAGCCACACGAGGGGCACCCGTTCCTGGGTGGCGATTTCTACCATGCGCACCTTTTTCATAGCGTGGGTCATTCCCACCGAGCCACCCAAGACGGTGAAGTCCTCGGCAACGACTCCAGCCTTTCGACCGTCGATGCGGCCGAACCCAGTGATTACGCCATCTGCCGGTGCAATCTTGTCGGCCATCTCCGCACGATGGCTCTGATGAGTTGCCAGCAAACCGTATTCTTGGAAAGTGCCAGTGTCCATTAGCAGCTCGATGCGCTCGCGAGCTGTGAGTTTCCCCTGCTGGTGCTGGCGCTGAACCTTGTCAGGTCCTCCCATCTGCAGGGCCTGGTGTCTTCGTTGCCTCAGCTCTTCCAACTCTTTCTCGAATGACACTTTGATATCCCCCCTGGACATTACTTCTGGTCGTCGCTGTGCCACGGTAGGCGCTTGCCCTCCGCGGTGTATCGATAGAAACCCTTCCCCGCTTTTCGCCCCAGGCGGCCTTCCTTCACCATACTCGCGATAAGGTCGGAGCGGGACACCAGGTTGTCCAGGCCCAATGCTATCATGGTTTGCCCTATCAGAACCTGGGTATCCAGTCCCGAATTGTCTGCGATTACGAACGGTCCGACATTCCATCCGTAGCCCAATTCCATGCCCACGTCAATATCGTCGGGGGTGGCAACCCCATCGGCTACCAGGTCTACCGCCTCCCGGAAGGCTGCGGAGAAGATGCGGTTGAGTGCGAAACCGGGGATATCCTTTTGCACTCGGATCGGGGTGTGCCCCAGTGACTGGACAAAAGCCACACCTGCCTCGAAGACCTCGGGGGACGTCTTTTCTCCCTTTATTACTTCCACCATTCTCATAAGGGGCACAGGCCCGAAAAAGTGCAGGCCCAGAACTCTCTCCGGGTGCTTGGTCGCCTTAGCGATACGGGTAGGCGGGATGAAGGAGCTGTTACTGGCCAGGGGAGTTTCGGGGGAGGCCAAGCGGTCGAGTTCTTCGAATATTTCCAGCTTGAGGTCTACTGTTTCCAGGGCCGCCTCGATTACCCACTGCGCCCTGGCGGCGCTGATGAGGTCGTGTTCAGGCGTGATGCGCTCGAAAACTGTCTGAGGAGAGTCCTTGAGAAGCCCCTTCCTCCCCAATTTGCCTAAAGACCACTGAATCTCAGCCATGGCTTTGTCCAGGGCTGCAGCGTTGATGTCCATCAAGTGGACTCGGTAGCCTGCCTGGGCGCATACCTGGCCGATCCCTGAGCCCATGTATCCGGCTCCTACGACTAAGACGCTTTCCATTTGTATCCTCCTGCTAGTGTAGTGTACTGCAAATGGCCTTACAGCAATTCCCCGTGGAGTCACTCGCCCACGGGTGACTGCGCTTGACCTGTAGGCAGGTGAGTCTCACCTGAATTCTGAATCCTAATATCTAAACCCTTGTATCTCGAATAAATGATATTCTAATAGGCAAGGAGAGGTGCGGTAGACCGGTAAATCCTTGG
>CAZOQG010000037.1:0-16286 GCA_964582065.1 uncultured Dehalococcoidales bacterium | reverse complement strand
CACCATGGAGTCACCCAACAGGTGAGTCTTTTGAATCTGCACTCACGGATTAAGGCTCCTCTACTCCGTAGGCTGCCAAAAGTCGTCTTGCATGGACGGAAAGATATCTGGTACTTCAGCTGCTTCCTTGCCAGTCGTATTGCTGTCCCCGCTCCACTTAGCACCACCGGCCTCCTCCGCTCTTTCTTGCTCAATCCAACCATCTCCTTCGCAGGCTGACATTTTCACAGGGTAGTTAGTGAGTGACAAAACCACAGCACACCAACGGTGAGGCAAGCGCAACCACCTTGACAGCTTCAGAGGAGTTAATATACACTTGACTAACGCTGATCCCGTGGAGAAGTCTGCGGCAACATGAGAAGAGTTGCCTCTTTGATATACTATCAAGATTAAGGAGGGTAAAAAATGGGACTAATGTCGGCAAAGGAATATAAGGAAAGCCTGAGGGATGGTAGGATAGTTTACTTGGAGGGCCAGAAAATCGAGGATGTTACTGCCCATCCAACGTTAAGAGTATGCATGGAAACAGCAGCTATAGACTATGAGATGGCGGAAATGCCCGAGTATAGAGAGTTGGCCGTAGTGGCTCATCCAAAAACAGGCGAGCCGATAAGCAGATACTACTATAGCCCTACGAACTCCGAAGACCTGTTGAAGAGACACGAGTTGATGGTGGCGGCAACAACACTAGGCGGAGGGGTGATCCCTTTCTCCCATGATGTCTGCGCCGATGCCTTGAACGCGGTAAATATCACCGCCAACATGATGGGAAAGGAAGAATATGTGCAGAGGGCGGAGAACTACCGCTATCACCTGCAAAAGAATGACCTGAGCGTAGCTTGTGCCATGACCGACGTAAAGGGAGACAGAATTCTCCGGCCGTCTTCTCCCAAGCAAGCTCACCCCGACTATTATGTGAGAGTCGTGAATAAGGATGACAAGGGGATAATAGTCAGGGGAGCCAAAGCACATATCACCGCTGCTGCATATTCCAATGAGATCTTTGTGATTCCATGCCGGAATATGACTGAAGAGGACAAAGATTATGCCGTTGCCTTTGCTATTCCGGCCGATACGAAGGGAATGACGCAGATATGCCACCCCGTCACGACGAGACTAAGCCCCCTCGAGTTCCCCATTGACCTTCCAGTGAGACTGCACACTGACTCGCTTATTATCTTCGACGACGTATTTGTCCCATGGGAGAGGGTTTTCCTTTGCGGGGAGTGGCAGTTTGCCATGCCTCTGGTATATAACTTTGCCTACTTGCACCGGCACACGGCAGCCAGTTACAGAATCCCTATGTCCGAGGCTCTGGTAGGGGCAGCTCAAGCCATAGCTGAGTACAATGGGATAGATAAAGTACCTCATGTTAGAGAAAAGATAACCGATCTAGTTATCTATCTAGATACCCTGAAATCCATGGCTCGGGCTTCGTGCATGGATTATGTTACCCATAGTGGAATACCAATACCAAACCCGGTAATTTCAAACATGGCAAAGTACCACTTCGCCGAGAACTTTCACCAGTGTGTGAAAGCGTTACAGGACATTGCCGGAGGCCTGCTGATAACCGCACCTACATACAAGGATTATCAAAATCCTGACATACAGAAGGACATCGAAAAGTATCTGGGTGGCAAAGCAGGGATACCCACGGAGCATAGACTAAGGATGCTCCAGCTAATTCGGAGGTTGCTATCTCTGGAGACGGAGGTTTTGGCAGTTCACGCGGAGGGGTCTCTTCAAGCGCAAAGGATGACAATCTATTTTGAGTCACTGCCTGAAATTGAGAAGTATAAGAAGGCAGTCGAGAGAGCAGCTGGCATAGCAACGTAATCACAGCACTGTACAAAGCTACATGTTGAGCAGTTGTCCGTTTGCGCCGTGACCTATCGTTCCCTCTCCGGCTGGCGTTGGCACTTTTGTTAGTGCAAGTATGCCGCCATAGCAGCCAGGAAACTATCTGACCCCGTACCTTGGACCTTGTCTTTGTTCTCACCAGTCAGATAAATATCCCCACATTCTTCGATAATTTCGATATGGGCCATAACCTCGTTCAGCGCCATCGATTTTCCCATACCGACGAGCAGCGAAGGGGGAAAATGCTGGACGGCTATGTCGTCTATTCCAATGGGTTTGTTGCCTATGATGTCCAAGATATCGCGACAGCGGTCAATATGAAACTGGATAATCTCCCTGGCTCGGTCAGATGAGCTACGGATAATGTTGAACCTGCCGTCGTAAAACAAACGGTGGGCAGGGAACGTAGCCTGGAGAGGTTGAGAAGCAAGATGGGTTATCTTGCCTAGAGATTTGATATAGTTCATCAGACCATAGACCACGTTTTCTTGGCGATATCCTTCCGGTAAGATTTGACGATTGACTTCAAAATCACATGTCAGCGAGGGATGGGGAGTGATGTCGGGCAGTAGGGTGTCACCGGTAAATATAACCTCGTCCTCTAAAACGATGCAGATTGAGTCAGGAGTGTGACCGGGGGTAAATACAAAGCTAAGATCATCATGTGGCACCGTTTGGTGATCGTTGATAGCGAAATCAATACTTAGCGCGCTCCTTTTCTTCTGATACGGCAAACAGTTATTGTGGAACTTCTCAGGCATGACACAGAGACGGCAAGAACCGGGCAGCTCGGGATGTTTGGCGCCATCTTTTATATCAGGGTGATAAGAAATCATCTGACGGTAGATTTCGTGGGCCCACAATTCAGCCTGTGCCGCGGAGATTATTTCGGCCAGGTTCCCGTCGTGGTCTTCATGGGAATGCGTAATGATTATTCTATCAATATCTGAAAATTCTTTACCGACCGAATTCAACAAGGTCTCGAAAACCTGGAAATTTCCGAATCGACCAGTATCGATCAGGGTAGTCTTATGACCAAGGACCAGATAGCACCAGGTAGGCCCCAGGTCCCAGTCTGTGTCCATGTATATATTGGGTATGCCCAGCCCAAAGATATCAGTTCCCTTGGTGGTCTGATAACGGATAATCATACCCTCTCCATTTTCTTTCCCTCGGACAATTACGTCAGGTATTTTCACATTAATTCTCCCAGAATTTGATGGCTAAACCATAATAGACACTTGCACGCTTTCTACAAAGCCAGGTGCGAAGCCCTACAACCAGCCGGCGCCACGCAAGCTACACATTATACCACCCAAGGCCTTCGTCCTGCTCGGCGGAAAGCTGCGGTAACAGCTGGCTCTACGTCATTCTGCAGTGCTGCTTAACTTCTATTCCTCTAGTGAATTACCCCTAAGCAGTCTACCAAAAAGCCACAATTTCATGTCGTAGCTAGTGAGAGAATTCGGTCGCTGATTTTTTGAAGTGGCACGGCGGCTCATGATACACTCTGCTCCAGCGATGGAGCAATTCTGGTACGGCGAAGGATTGCGGAAAAAAAGGCCGATGAAGGAGGTAAATCGACAATGATAGTTGTTGCCGCAACGCTAAAGGCAGTCGAAGGCAAGGCAGATGAACTTGAGCAGGAATTCCGGAGGCTTGTGCCCAAAGTTCTCAAGGACCCCGGCACGATAAGCTACGTCGTTCACCGCAGCGTGGATGCCCCGACCAAGTTCTTTGTCTACGAAAAATACGACAACGGGGATGCTTTCAAGCACCATACCTCAACGGAGCACTTCAAGGAATTCTCCAAGGCCATCGCATCCCTGTTGGATGGACACCCCGAGTTTGGGCTCTATAGTGAGCTTGCATGAAGCGCTGACGAAAGCTCCAGAAGTAAGGGGAACAGGTGAAAAGTCAAAAATGCATTGAGGAGCGGGACTTTACCCAAGAACAATATTTGTATTTTTATTTGTACCTTTGATTTTTGGTTTTTGACCTTTGCATTGGCTTTTGGTGACTGGCACGGGGAAAACATGAATTGCTGTAAAGCCATTTACAAGACACTACACTAGCATCGCTGGCCAATCAGGAAAAAGTCTCAATGACGAAGGAGAGGAAGGTAGACCGATGAACAATTACCTCATAGTTGATGCTCACGTTCATACTTATCCCACTGCTGCCATCGGCGAACAGGCGTTGCAGGGAGCTGGCCGTTCCGGCCGCTCCGGCACGATAGAAGAGCTTATTCCAACCATGGCAGAGGCAGGAATCTCGTATGCAGTGATGGCAAACACGACGCCTACCTACGACATGAAGATGGCAGCTCTGCAAAAACTGGCTCCCGATATTGCCAGTGAAGAAAGAGAAATAGCAGAGAATGACATCAACGAGAAAATGGTCGGCAGAATGCAGCGGCGTAATCTCTGGACCTGCACGGTAGGTAAAGAGAATCCCGGGCTGGTTCCTTTGATAGGTGTCGACATCTTACAGGCACCATCGGAGATGGAACTGGAAATTGAGCGAGGAGTGAGAGAGCACGGCGCCAAAGGGCTCAAGCTTCATCCGGTGAGTAATAGATTCTTGCCCGATGACCGCGGTTTGTGGGCTGCATATTCAAAGGCTGCGGAGACAGCGGTGCCGATACTGTTCCATTCTGGGGCCGCTGAGCTGGCAGGCTATGCCCCAGCAGACTATGCCAGGCCGCGGAACTTTGGCCCGGTCCTCCAGGCCTTTCCGAAACTAACGATTGTTCTGGCTCACCTGGGAAACCCGTTCTTAGACGAATCAGAGGAGTTAGCCCGAAATCATGACAACGTCTATTTCGATGCTTCGGCCATTATCTCTCTTACTGAGGCTGAAGGCGGGCTATCGGATGTGGAGCTGGTAAGATTCATTCGGCAGATAGGAGTGGATAGAGTCCTCTTCGGCTCCGATTGGCCCTGGTTCCCTCCCCAGCCGAGCATAGAGCGAATCAAGAACCTCGATATCACCGAAGAAGAAAAGCAAAACATCCTGGGCAGAAATGCGGCGAAGGTCTACAACCTTGATTAGCTACCCCGACGGCCATAAAAGGCTTCCAGATGCATTGACACGGCAATTCGCGAAACCTGGGGCGCAGGAAAAACCGCTGTGTCGCTGCGACATGGCCGAGAATAATGGCAATTAGCTGGCCGTTTTCCTGTTCTCTGTTTTCAGAGTCCGGCAGCGGTGAGTATATCCGGAACCACCTCTTCCCTGCCGATAGCCATGACGTGGACTCCGTCGCAAATGGAGTCCTTCTTGAGGGCAGCAATCATCCTGCCGGCAATCTCGATACCTTTGCTGAGCGCCTCGCCTTTGGGGGCGGCCGCTAGCTCATCAATCAGGTTCGGCGGCACAAAAATGCCAGGTACATTGTCAGTCATGTATTTCGCCATCCTGGCTGAAGTAAGCAGGACTATCCCGGCCAGAACCTTGACCGGAAATTGACGAGCATGCTGCATAAACTTGGCGAAGTTGTCCAGGTTGTATATGGCTTGAGTTTGGAAGAATTCCGCTCCGGACTCGATTTTCTTCTCAAATTTCATCAACTGAGGTCCTATTGGGTTCGCCTCTGGAGTAACTATGGCTCCAGCGCAGAATTCAACGGCTCCATCAAGGTCATTCCCGCCAAGGTCCTTCCCTGCTTCCAGCTCACGAATTGCCATTAGAAGTTGAACCGAATCGAGGTCGAAGACCCCTTTTGCTTCCTTATGGTCGCCAACAGGTACTGCATCACCGGTAAGGCATAGGACATTCCTTATGCCCCTGGTATATGCCAGTAGAAGTTCAGCTTGAAGGGCAAGCCGGTTGCGGTCGCGGCAGGTCATTTGCAATATCGGCTCACCACCGTGTTCTTTGATAGCCAGGCAACCGCCGATAGAAGGAAAGCGCATCACCGAGCTTTGGTGGTCAGTGACATTCATGCCATCTACCTTGTCCTTTAGAAGGTCAATATGATGGTACATTTTCTCAAGGTTTGTACCTTTTGGTGGTCCAATCTCGCTGGTTATGACGAATTTGCCAGAGTTAAGGGCTTCCTTAAAGCTTGTTGCCATGGTCATTTCTCCTCACTCAAGCGACTTTGATGCTCCGCGGTCTGGGAGTCACCTGGTAGTTTTTGGGAGGCTGATATTTCCGCATCAAATCAAGCCTGCCCTGCGCTTCCAAACGCTGATATATGAGAGTCCAGGCACAGTCCTTTTCTTTATCTACTTCGCACTTACCATCATTGGTGCCGCCACATGGTCCATTTAGTAAGCCCTTGTGGCACGCTGTTAGCGGGCAAATACCTGCAGTCTGGCCAAGGACACACTGACCACACTGGGCACAGACTTCATGGAAGCTGCCCGGCTCATCCTCCATCCCTATGAACAGGGTATCTAACGCTGGAATGACTGGCTTATCAATGTACGAACACACCTTATGCACTCCCAGGGCACAGGACATAACCAGTATAGAGTTCGCGCTCTCGATATCTCCACTATTCTCTGTGAGAGCGACTTCTGTCATATCATCGCAAGCAGTCGGAATAACCGTCCAGCCGGTGACCATCTTGCCCAGCTCTTGCAGACGGTCTTTCATATCAAGAACCTCTTCTCTACCTCCAGTTTTGGTCATAGTTGCGCAAGTGCCACAGCCAATGATATAGACTCTGTCAAGACCTTCCAGTTGCTGCTCAATTTCATCAAAAGGCTTCTGCTTGGTTATCGATTTCATCCTCAAACCCTCCTAATTGGGCAATAGAAACTTTCCTAACACGCTGGCGCTCGCACTCCTCATTTTTCTAAGTCACATCGCAAGCATCGCTTGGCTTCTTGTATGGCTTTCTCCTCCGAGAAGCTCAGCTCTATCTCCTCGAAGCTGCCTTTCCTCTCCTCGGCGGGAAGTGTCGGCACTTCTAGCCGCGGTTGTGCTTCCCATGTTTCTTCTTCTACCTCAGTAGTCGCCTCCACAATAACCTCGGTCTTCAGGTCATACATTTCCACCCTCGAGGTATCTCTCTTGAGATATTTATCTATGGCAAGAGCCCCCCTCCTGCCAGCAGCAATAGCGTCAATGACCATCCCTGGGCCAGTGACAAAATCTCCGCCAGCGAAGACCCCAGGGACGTTAGTTGACAGGCTATTATCGTCGACAGCCAGCGTCTCCCATCGTGTGCGCTCCAGGGCGCTGTCACGCGGTAAGAACGATAGGTCGGGTGCCTGACCCACAGCGGCGACTACCATATCTGCCTCCGCAAAGAACTCCGAGCCTGCAATCGGAACCGGCCGACGGCGCCCACTAGCATCCATCTCACCCAACTGCATACGGATACATTGCAAGCCGGTCACCTTCCAGTTTTCACTAGCTATGCGGGTGGGGCTAACAAGGAAATTCATTCCTATGCCCTCAGCCACTGCCTCATCATATTCCACCTCGGTCACCGGCATCTCACCGTGCGACCGCCGGTAGAAGATGTTCACTTCATCGGCACCAAGACGAAGAGCAGTGCGCGAAGTATCCAGAGCCACATTCCCACCACCGATAACAGCTACCCTACGCCCAATTCTGACCTCTTTTCCAACTTTGACATCCCTCAAGAACCTCAGTCCGTAATGGAAACCTTCAATGTCCTCCAGCTCGCCGGGTATGCCTATGCGCTGACTCCTCTGAGCTCCGGCAGCAACAAAGACGGCGGCAAAACCATCTTTCTTAAGGTCTTCCACAGTGAAGTTGACGTCTATAGGAGTGTTGTATCTTATGTCAACTCCACAGTTGGCGATGTAATCAATCTCCTGCTGAATGACTTTCTGAGGTAACCGAAACTCAGGTATGGCTACAGACAGCATGCCTCCGCCCACAGGAAGAGCCTCAAAAACGGTAGCTCCATAGCCCATCTGAGCTAGGTAGTAGGCGCAACTGAGCCCGGTAGGGCCAGCTCCTACCACAGCCACCTTCTGGGCCTTGGTTCGCGGGAAAGACTCTGGGGGCGGCAATTCAGCCACATGGTCGAAGTACCAATCTGCGACAAATCGCTTGAGCGACCTGATGGCTACAGGCTCGTCAAGCTCGCCACGACGGCATTTCCCCTCGCAGGGATGATGACAGATGCGACCACATATGGCTGGGAACGGGTTTCGTTCCCTGATTGTATCGATAGACTCCTTGTATTCCCCGGCAGCGATGTGGGCAACATACTTGGGAATATTAATCCCTACCGGGCAGGTATGCTGGCATGGCGATATCATCAACGAATCGCACACAGCAGCAGGGCACTTTTTCTCCTTTATGTGAGCCTCGTATTCATCCCTGAAGTACTTGATGGTTGTGAGCACAGGATTAGGACACGTCTGGCCCAAACCACATAATGAACACTCTTTGACTGCCATGGCTATGTTGAGTAAAGTATCGATATCGGAGTCACGCCCTTTCCCCTCAGTGATTCTGGTCAAGATTTCCAGCATCTGCCTGGTTCCCAGGCGGCCAGGGGCGCATTTCCCGCAGCACTCATCCTGAGTGAAGCTAAGGAAGTATCGAGCTATCTCTACCATACAGGTAGCATCGTCCAGCACTACCATTCCGCCGGAACCCATGATGGAGCCCAGCTGCGCCAATGAGTCGTAATCTACAGGGGTGTCAACAAACTGGGCTGGGATACATCCGCCCGATGGACCGCCGGTCTGTACTGCCTTGAACCGCTTGCCACGGGGAATGCCGCCGCCGATATCAAAGATGACAGTGGACAGGGGCGTACCCATGGGCACTTCTACCAAGCCGCTGTTGGCAATCTTCCCACTGAGAGCGAAGACAGCGGTGCCCTTGCTTTTCTCACTGCCTATACTGGCAAACCAGTCGGCTCCTTGATCGATGATGACCGGCACCGATGCCGTCGTCTTTACGTTATTGATATTGCTGGGCTTACCATCCAAACCTGATTGAGCTGGAAATGGCGGACGAGGGCGGGGCATGCCGCGCTTGCTTTCGATGGACGCAATCAATGCTGTCTCCTCGCCGCAGACAAAGGCGCCAGCACCCTCCTTGACATTTACTGCAAAAGCGAAGCCCGAGCCAAGGACGTTATCCCCTAAGAATCCCCTCTCTTTAGCTTGTTCCAAAGCAATACGAAATCGCTTTACTGCCAATGGGTATTCAGCACGGAGATATATATAACCCTCACTGGCCCCTATGGCATATCCAGCAATGGTTAAACCCTCAATAACGGCATGGGGGTCAGCTTCCAAAATAGAGCGGTCCATGAAGGCCCCGGGATCACCTTCATCAGCGTTGCAGATGACATATTTGGTGTCGCCGGGCGCATTCCGGCAGAACTCCCACTTGCGTCCCGTGGGGAAACCAGCACCTCCACGACCACGCAGCCCAGACTTCTTGATCTCCTCAATAACCTCCTCCGGTGTCATGAGGAAGGCTTTCCTGAGAGCCCTATAGCCCCGTCTGGCGATGTAGTCGTCGATCTTTTCAGGATTGATGTGCCCGCAATTGCGCAGGACAACACGCTGCTGTTTCTTGTAGAAGTTGATCTCTGAGTAGTATGCAACACTCTGGCCAGTCGCCGGCTCACGATAGAAAAGGCGCTCCACCGGCTTACCATCACGGAGGTGCGAGCCGACAATCTCGGGCGCATCCTCAACTTGGACATGCGTGTAGAAAACGCCCTCCGGTTCAATAATGACGTTGGGTCCTTGCTCGCAGAAGCCATGACAGCCAGTAAAATCCACCTCAACGTTCGGCAATTTCTGCCGCGCTACCTCTGCCTTGAGCGCTTCGTAAACAGCATCGGACCCGCCGGAAACACACCCCGTGCCTTGACAAACGAAAACAGTCTTGTGCTCTGGCATGTTATTCCCCACCCTTTCTGCTACCGAACAGTTGCGCCACCTTCTTGGGATTCATGTGGCCGTAGGTTGTTGTGCCAACAACTATGTTAGGAGCCAGGGCGCAAACCCCTATGCAGGCAACCGTCTCTAAGGTGTATTCATAATCAGGAGTAGTTTCCCCCTCCTCAAGCCCCAGACGCTGTTTCACCAATTTCAATATCGTCTTACCGCCCCGTACATGGCAAGCTGTTCCTCGACATACCCTGACAACATTTCTCCCCTGAGGTTTTGTGTGCAGTTGTGTGTAGAAAGAGATTACTCCTTGTACTTGGGCGGGAAATAAACCAACGGCTCCGGCAATAAGCCGCGTGGATTCCGGAGGGATATATCCAAACTCTTCCTGCATTTTTTGAAGGAGTGGGATCAATGCCCACTTTCCACCCTCATAATCAGCTATGAGTTCATTTATCCGAGCCAAGCTGGGTTTAGGTCTCTCTTTTAGCTCAACCATGATTTGCAATCCTTTCCAGCCTTACCAAACACGCTTTTAGAGCCGGGGTCTTTGTCCCAGGGTCTAAGACAATGTCAAACAACGCATTGACAGGACTCTCTGGGAACGACACGGGCATAAAGATCATCCCTTGACTGAGTGCGTCGGTAACTTTGGCTGCAGCAGTCACCTCGTCAACAGGCGATATCACCTTGACCATGTCACCGTCGTTGATACCGAGGCTTTTGGCATCGGGCTCGCTGACCTCAACAAAGGCCTTCGGCGAAAATTTGCTCAGTCGTGAAGACCTCGAAGTTCTGGAGCCGGTGCCGAACTGATACAGTGTAGTCCCAGCCAACAAGGTGAAAGGATATCCATCCCGCGAACTCTGCGACTCTGGGACATAGTCGACTGGCGCGAAGCGCCGGGGTCTACTTGGGAATTGTGCCTTAGTGACCAATCCCTCGATCTCGTCCATAACCTGCTGCGGAGAAGGGTATGGCATCGGGTAGTTCATGCCCTTTGCTAGTTGAAGTATTATCTCCCAGTCTGGCAAGCTGTCGCCGACTGGCTCCAGAGCTTTCCTCAGCCTTCGTATTCTTCCTTCAAAATTGGTGAACGTACCTTCCTTTTCAGCAAAGCTTGCCGCCGGCAAGACAACTGTCGCCAAACTCGCCGTCTCGTTAAGGAACATATCTTGTACCACCAGGAAATCGAGTGATGCCAGGGTTTCCCTAATCAGAGCCAATCGTGGGAAACTCAAGGCGGGGTTTTCCCCTACAATATACATGCCCTTAATTCCACCCTCTTTCGCCCTATCAATCATTTCCAAGGCTGTTAGGCCTTTGTCATCAGGCAAGCGGCATCCCCAGCAGTCTTCGAACTTCCTCCTAGCCTGAGCATCCTGCAAACTCTGGTATCCGGGAAGAAAATCGGGCAGAGCTCCCATGTCGCACGCGCCCTGGCCATTATTTTCCCTTTGCAGCGCATAGATGCCGCCTCCACCAGCCCCCAAGTTCCCGGTCAACAACCCCAAATTCACCAAAGCAGTCACAGTGCCCGTTCCATTAACATGCTGAGTTACACCATTGCCGTACACAATTGAAGCGCGGCTCACCTCGGCGAAGAGTCGAGCTACTTCGCGTATTTGTTGAACCGAGACCCCAGTAATCTCTTCTACATGCTCAGGGGTGTATGTCTGCAACCCATTGGTCAATTGCTCAAGGTCATCCGATTTTGTAGCTACGAGATCCCCATCCAACAGGGCTTCGTCGATAATTACCTTTGCCATACCATTGACTAGAGCCACATCAGTGCCAACTCTGGGTCTTAGCCAGAGATGTGCCCAAGAGGCAAGTTTTCTTTGTTGAGGGTCTATCAGCAGCAACTTGGCACCCTTCTGCCTAACTGCACGCTTTATGGCGTACCCTACCAAGGGCGCTGAGGAGGTCGGATCAGCTCCGATGACTAATATCACCTGTGATTCTTCAAGGTCGTCAAGGGAGTTTGTCGTACCGGCAAAGCCCGCAGTCCCATCAAGACTCACATGACTAGCGGAACCATATAGGCGACTACCATTGTCAATATTGTTGGTACCCAGAACACACCTGGCGAACTTCTGCAGCAAGTAGTTCTCTTCGTTAGTGCACTTGGATGAACCAAGTACAGCTAAGCTGCTGGCACCATTGGTTTCCTTTATTCGCTTGAACTGGGCAGTCACCAGCCCCAAGGCTTCCTCCCAGGACACCGCCTTGAAGTCACCGTTCTCCCTCACCATAGGGCTGGTTAGTCTTTCTGGGCTATGCACGAAATCATAACCGTAGCTTCCCTTCACGCAAAGGGTAGCGTGGGTTAGCAGACTATCTCCATCGGGTCTGACCCGAGTCAGGTGGCCATCTTTGACATCCAAGCAAACGTCGCAGCCACAGCCGCAAAAAGGACAGACGGAACGGACGGTTGTAGTAGTTGCTCCTCTATATGTTTTCTCTTTTTCTGTCAGCGCCCCAGTAGGACAGAGCGCTACACAGGTTCCGCAGAAAGTACACTCTGACTTTTCCAGCGGCAAGTCGTTCAGTGTCGCCGGTTTAGAGATGAATCCTCGGTTGATGTAGTCAAGGGCACCTTCAACCACTAGCTCTTCACATGCCCGAATGCACTTTGCGCAGAGGATACATTTAGTCAAATCTCTCTCAATGAATGGATTGACTTCTTCGACTGTAGCGAATTGGGGGATCCTCTCAAATTCTATCAGTCCGATGCCCATATCTGAGGCAACCTTGCGTAACTGGCAGCAATTACCTTTATCACATACGATACAGGAATCAGGATGGCTGGCCAACATCAGCTTAATTATGGTCTCTCGGCGTTCCAGCACTCGTGGAGACTGAGTATCAATTACCATTCCTGGTGCTATAGGCGTGACGCAGGATGCCATCAATGCTCCTGAGCGCTCGTCTTCCACTATGCAGATACGACAGGCACCAATCGGAACCAGATGAGGATCATGACAGAGGGTCGGAATGGCCACACCCGACTCACGGGCTAAGTCCAGGATGGTCATCCCAGACTGACCACTCACCTCCCGCCCATTAAGCGTGATGGTAATCGTCTCCAATTTCAACCGCTCCCTAGGCTAATTCACTATACAGAATTAACCACCAAGAAGTCACGAACGTGGCTTCCCTGATTTGGGTATTCGGCTACGTTGGATATGCAGCCGATGTGACTATCTTTGAAATTCACTCTCATGGTAGGCAGCCCATTCCCTGCTTTGCCCCAGCTGCCTCGCTCCCGCCCCCGATTAACAAGAGAGTTTACTACATCTTCCAAAATGTGTCAAAAGCGGGGGCGTCTACGGAGCTGGATACCACTTGCCCGCCAGCTGTTTGGACAAAAGGTTTGCAAATTGCAGATATTCCCAACAGAACACTCGATACCAACCTTTTACTAAAGCATGGCGTCCTGTCTGGCTTTACCTCTTCGTCTGCGCTGGTTATAATAGCTCTTGAAAACTGTGATTCCAATCAGCGCCGAAGTCTCCAACCATCAAATAGAAGGGAAAACTTAAATGAACCTGGTGCAAGTGCTTAAGCGATGTGAGGTGTTTGTGGGACTCGATGACAGTGACCTGGAAAAGATAGCTGGTCTATCTTCCTGGGTGAGCAATACCTATCGTGCAGGTGAGTTCATATTCTATGAGAATGCTCCAGCGAAGGATTTCTATATCCTGGACAAGGGAGAAGTAAGCCTCGTAGTGGTGCTGCCTAAGGAAGGGGCAAAGGAATTGGCACAAAGCCGCGTGGATACCATCACCAAGGGAGACGTTTTTGGGTGGTCATCCCTGGTAGCCCCTCATTATCTAACCATGTCTGCAATCTGTGTCAAGCCCTGTTCCGTGGTAGCGGTCAATGGTGCTGAGCTTAGCCAATTGTTTGATACCAACTGTTCCCTTGGCTATGAAGTGATGAAAGGGTTGGTACGCGTCATCGGGGCGAGATTGAGAGACCTGCGTAGTAGACTTGTCGGCAAAGAAAAGCTGCCGCCTCAACAAGAAATCCACGCCGAGCAGCTACCTTTTTAGCAGCTTCTCCACCCTTCTCAACAACTCTTCAGGAGACACCGGCTTGTCCACATAGTCCTCTGTATCCAGAGTCAGTCCTTGACTCACACTCAAGGAAGTCTCCCCTACCTTCTGGGAGAAGCTCGTTAACATCAAGACAGGGATGTTGCACAGTTCAGAGTCCTTCTTGAGTTCCTCAGCAGCGTTGAAGCCGTCCTTCACGGGCATTATTATGTCCAAGATGATCAAATCGGGCCTATCTCGCCTTGCCTTTGTCAATCCTTCGTCCCCATCGTACGCAACGGTCACTTCATAGGGCTTACTCTCCAGAACCAACTTCGTTGCTTCCACAAAGTCATGATCATCGTCAACGAGAAGAATCTTGGCTTTGTCTTTCATTGTTTTGCTACCTCCTTAAAGCATTCCCCTTTGAGCTAGACTCGCTGCTTTCCCCCAAGTAGCTTTTCCACCGAGGCAAGCAGAACCTCCGGCGATATAGGTTTTTCCAGGTAGTCGTCCGCGCCAAGCTCTCTGCCAGTTTCCAACTCGTAGCGACGGCGGCTGGCCTCTTCTCGTACCGAACTCAAGATAAGAATAGGCATATCCTGGTACTCCGACCACTTCGGCTCTTTGAGTTCCTTGTAGACAGCAAAGCCATCCATCTTGGGCATAAGAAGATCGAGTATCAGTAGGTCCGGTTTTTCTGCACCAAGCCTATCGAAACACTCAATACCATCACGGGCAACAACAACCTGGTAGTCCTGAGATTCCAAAATCATGGTTACTACATCTAGGATATCAGGGTCGTCATCAACTACTAGAACCTTCTTGCCTGCCATTGACCTCTACGTTCCGTGGGATTATACCAAACAAACCTCACAGCAGTCCACATTCTTCTACAGAGGAAACAAAGCCTTTTGAGCTGCACCTGCACATAGAACTAGCTACCTGTCCACCAATGATTTCTTGGGGAGCACAAAGCAGAATTTGGCCCCCTTGCCGGTTTCAGGACAGGGGCTCTCAACCCATATCCTACCTCCGTGAGCTTCTACGATTCTTTTGGAGATAGACAACCCCAACCCGGTTCCTGCAGTTTCTGTTATGTTGCTGGCCCGGAAGAAGTCCTCAAACACTCGTGGCAACTCATCAGGACCGATGCCACAGCCGGTATCTGCCACCTCCACCAGTATCTCGCCACCTGCATCTCGAGCTCGTACGACTACCTCACCTTCAGTGGTATAGCCGATGGCGTTATTCACAAGGTTGGCTATCACCTGTTGCAGCCTCGGGGGAGAGCCGTCTATTGAAGGTAGATCAGGCGGTACGTCTACTGAGAATTCTATTCCCCTCTGTTTCGCCAGGCTAAAGCCCTCCTCAGCAAAGCAGTCTATTACTTCGAACAGCGATGTCTCCTTCATTTCCTGAACCAGCTGACCCATCTCAATGCGAGGAATATCCAGAAGGTCGCTGATAAGCTTAAGAAGCTCGGCAATCCTCTGGCTAGATCTCTCCATCATGTGCCTTTGTTTCTCATTGAGTTCGCCGGCAAAGCCACCAAGTATCACGCTCAAGAAACTCTGTATGGCGGAGAGCGGAGCTTTCAAGTCGTGAGCAGCAATGCTAACGAAGCGAAGAAATTGATTCTTTTCCTCCTCCAGATTGCTCCGCTCAATTTTACACGTAGCCAAATCCTTATCTACTGACTCATGCAATTCTGCTCTCTCCAGGGCAACGGCGCCCAAGTTAGCCAGGGCACCAAAGAAGTCCACCTCCTGGGCAGAGAACTTGCGCCGCTCCGAGGTATAAATGCGCACAATGCCAATAACCTTACCACGCCGCATGAGAGGAAGAGATAACATGGATACCACGCCTTCCGCTTTTGCCTGTTGCCGGTACTGAATCCGAGAGTCACTAGCAGCATCAAGAATTGCCACTCGTTCACCCCCGAGTGCCTGCTCAATAGCAGCGTCTACTCTTACCGGTCCCTTCCGAACATACCAATCGCTCAACCCATAGGCTATAGTGTGCATCAACTGCTTTCGGTCTGGGGTAAGCAACATTAGCGAACAGCCCTTAGCCCCTGCCGCGTTACAGAGAGCTTCCACAATAGTCTGTAGCACCTCATCAGGCGCCAAATCAGAATTGAGCTTTTGAGCGATATCATAGAGTACCTTGTAGCGTTGTCCTACTTTCATCAGTCCAATATCCGCCCCTAACCGAATGCTGTGGCCAGTCGTCCGACTGGAACTACCAGCACGCACAGAAGCTGCGTGCGCACAATCAGGCTCAAAGCAACCAGAGCCAGGTTACAGTGAGCGGGAAACCCGTGAAGGGTAATTTGGATAACCCTATCGTTCTCCCCTCCCATTATCATTCCCGCTACCTAGACACCTCGAAATCTCAAATTCAGTGAGGGCATTTGGCACGAATTGCTCTCTGATTAAGCGTATACGGAACCACGCAAGTTTGTCAAGCCCCCAGGGGTTTGGGCTGTATGAGAACTCTCCGATTATTCAATTCGTCTTGTTCCACTGGA
>CAZOQG010000036.1:0-16494 GCA_964582065.1 uncultured Dehalococcoidales bacterium | reverse complement strand
TGGCTAGCATCATCTACTATAACCCCCGCTTGTATCATTTGTTCTTTGGTTTCGACTGGCAATCGCGATGGGTCGTCCTGATAAGGCAACTCGTCCGCAGAATGAGCATATTTGTCCAAATCTATATCCTCACCAATAGCTGCCGGCTTAGATAACGCCGCTTTGGCTCTATCCTTGGACGCTTTAGAAGACTCTACATCACGCATTTCCTGCACTCCTCATAACCTTTGCTTTTTATTGTCTCCAGTATCTCGTGAGGGTCTCCCTCACAGACTATGGCGCCGTCAATAAGGACATAACCGGTGCGGGCATTAACATAGTCCAGGATATGGCCAGTGTGGGTGATAATAAGGCCGGCATGCTTCCGGTCGCGTATGGGGTGTTCTTTCTGCAGAAGCTCATTTATTAGCTGACCGATTAGGGCAATGTTTACCAGGTCAACGCCAGACTCGGGCTCATCCAACAAGGCCAGGTCTGCATTCTGAGCCAGCAACTGCACAAGCTCTGAGCGCTTTATCTCCCCTCCAGAAAATCCGTAATTTATCTCCCTGTCCATAAGCTCAGCCAGATTGGCTTTCTCTGCCATTCTATCTATAATCTCCTCGCTTGCCTCCCCTCTGATACAGGCAGCTACCATGTCACGAGTCTTCACCCCACGCACAACCGGTGGCCTTTGGAGAGACATACCGATTCCCAAGCGGGCTCTCTCATCCGTAGGCAACTCCACTATGTCCTTGTCCTTAAAGACAATGCTACCCTTGGTTACCTGATATTTAGGAGAACCCATTATCGTCATAAGAAGCGTGGTTTTCCCACCACCGTTGGGACCAAAAAGGACATGCGTCTCACCTGCCTTAATGCTCAAATTGATGTTATGCAAAATCTCCCTGCTCTCTACCGCCACATTCAGCTGTTTAATCTCTAACATGTTGTCCACCTCCATTTTCACTGCCTGCTTAGGCGCCATCCAGAGAATGGTGCTCCGCTTTGCGAAACCAACCTGCTGGGTCAATGAGGTACTCCCTGTAGTCTACCAAGGTCAGGTAGTGCCCCCTTTCTTCAGCAGCCAAAGACTCGTAGAACTTCTTCTCAGCATCGTACGCAGCTTTTTCACCCTGAAGCTTGTAAAAAGAGTGAGTCTTGTTTTCAATATCCATAGCTTTGTCTATAGCATGGAGCTCAGTAGGCACGTCCTTAACATTGGCGTCAGCTGTCTCCAACGCCTTGAAGAATAAGGTGCCCAGCCTCTCTCCTCTGTCGGGGTGAATGGCCACCTCTGGCCAAGCTTTCTTGTTCTTGATAGCATCGTACATTTCTTCGAACCTCTGCCGGTGCTTATCCTCTTCAGCAGCCAGCCACTGAAAAAGCTGTTTGCCTAACTTGTTACCACTTTCCTGGCTGGCTTTTTGGTAGTATTCCTTGCCATCAATTTCCATCTGAATAGCGTACTGGAGCCCCTCTATGGTTTTGGCCTGTTCATTTTCCATTCACAAATCTCCCTTCATAACTCAGATATCGTCTTTCGAGCTTCATATCTAGCCAACCCCTCATTAAACAGCCTTTCCTCTTCCTCGGTGCTGACTATAAGCGTCGGCGCTTCCACGGATTTCCCGTCAATATCCACGGCCACCATGATGTAGTAGGCAGTCAGGACATCGCGCCTCTCCCCGGTGAGAAGGTTCTCAGCCTCAACTCTTATCTGCACCTCCATAGATGAGCGACTGACAAAAGTGACTTCAGCGTGCACTAGCACCAGGTCCCCCACACGCACCGGGCCACGGAAATTGATGTCCTCTACCCTAGCAGTCACAGGATTAGCACGGCTATGGCGGGCAGCCACTACACCAGCAGCGTTATCCATCAGCTTCATCAACTCTCCACCATGTACAAATCCGGCCGGATTGGTCTGATGAGGCAGCATCAACTGTGCCATCTCAATCGCTGAATGCCCCACCGTTCTCCCTTTGAAAGTTCCACCCTTGTCTAATGTCTCTAGCAGCTCACGATAATTCTTCTCGTGCTTCTCCTCAACCTTGCCCATCCTGCGGAAGAAATCAGCGATCTCGGCGAAGCCTTCTTCCTCAGCCACCTTCGCCACTTCAGGATACAACCTGGTCGCCTCTTCATGCTCACGCTCCATAGCTGACTTCAGGTTTGCCGTTGTATCTCCACCACCATCGAGCAATCTAAACTCGTGCTTAGCATGCTCAGCTTCGTTCTCAGCCGTTGCCCAAAACACATCGGCTATTTGCTTAAGGCCTGCTTCCCTGGCAGTCGAAGCGAAATACATATAGTTGGCGTGGGCATGTAATTCTCTGGCAAAAGCCTTCCGTAAGTTTTCTTCCGTCTTGCTTCCTTTAAGCTGCATGATTCTCCCCCAGTCTGACTAGAGACGCTGTCCAGGTTTTGACTTCAAGCCTTTACCCTATCAACTGAGCCTCTGAAGGTAGCGATGCGCTTGAAGGGCAGCCTTAGCCCCTTCACCGGCGGCTACCACTATTTGCTTCTCAGGGACACTGGTAACATCGCCAGCGGCGAAAAGGCCGGGGACGCCGGTCTCACTACCACAATTAACCTCGATTTCCCCGGGGCGATTAAGAGTAGCCACACCCCTGGCCAGCCCCGAGTTAGGAAGAAGCCCGATCTCGACAAAGACACCACTGACTTCAAGTTCCCTTTCCTGCGTGGTTTTCAAATCCCTTATTCTGATCGCGTCAACAAACTTCTCTCCGGTTATCTCGAGCACCTCGTGCTCCACAAACATCGTCAGGTTATCAGCACCCTTCACCTTGTCGATTAGGACCTGGTCGCCGGTGAGTGGAGTCACCGACACCAAGTAAATATGGTCGGCCACTTTCACCACGTCATCGGCAGCTTCCAAAGCCGAGTTACCACCTCCAATGACAGCTACCTTCATACCGGCAAACAGGGGACCATCGCAGATAGCACAGTAAGTAACCCCTCTGCCCTTCAGTTCTTCTTCACCCGGGACGTTCAACTGGCGGGGGCGCTTGCCGGTGGCAACTATGGCTGCCTTGGCCTGATAGCTTTCACCACTATCGGTCCTGGCCTCGAAGCCTCCGCTTGTTCGGGACAGGCTGCTAACTTCCTCCCCGATTTTCATATCCAGGGGAAATTGCTTCATCTGCTCCTCAAACTTGTGAATCAGCTCAGGGCCCTCGATGAACTGGTAGCCCATGTAGTTTTCTATTCCCAGTGTCCAGTTGACTTGGCCGCCCACGTCCTTGCTGAGCAACAAGGTGTTTAGCTTCTTCCGTGCTGCATAAACGGCTGCGGTCATCCCCGCAGGGCCGCCTCCAATAATCATCAAATCGTACATTTTGCCCCAGCCTTCACCTACAGGTTCAGTTTCTGTCTGAGCCATTTCTCGTCGAAGCCCACTGATATATCGCCGTCTATATCAATCATTGGGACACCTAGTTGGCCTGACTTGGCAACCATCGCATCGCGAGCAGCTTTATCATTGGCGACATTGAAATCCTGATAAGAGAATCCGTTATCGTCCAAGAATTGCTTCGTTTTCTTGCACCATGGGCAAGTAGGAACAGAGTAAATCTTCACCTGTTGTGCCATTTTTCCTCCTTGGTTCTTTCTTGGGCAGGGGGCAGGGCAAATCAGGTCATTTGGCCTTAGCCTTAGCCTTACCCTTAGCCTGGGTCTCCTTGACGTTTACCTCAATCTTCTTCGGTTTGGCCTCCGCAGCCTTGGACAAGGTTATCTCCAGGATGCCTTTGTCATAGGTGGCTGCTACCTTCCCGGCTTGCACCGACGAGGGCAAGGTAACAGCGCGGGAGAACTTACCGTAGCACACCTCGCAGCGATGATAGTCCTCGTCCTTGACCTCAGATTCAGCTTTCCGCTCGCCCTTGATGGTCAAGGTATCACCAAGGATTGAGATGTCAACATCATCCTTGGTCATGCCGGGGACCTCAGCCCGAACCACGAACCTGTCTTCCTTCTCATAAATCTCCAGAGCTGGCATCCAGCCCAGCTCCTCGGTGGGGACGCGCCACCAGGCTAGCGGATGTCTCAGCGTCATCAGCGGATGCCTCGTCATTTCGTCCATCCGCTGCTCCATCTCCCTGAACTCATCCCGGGGACGCCATCTTTGAATCGCCATATCTAATACCTCCTCCTCTTTGTTTGACTATGACAAGCAGTATGCCCTGCCCCCTGTCACCCAGCAAAACAAAAGGCTGCCAGACATAGACGTCCGGCAGCCATACGTAAGCCGTTATACCACCCCGCAGCGACCGCTACTCTTCAACGGGTACATCTCCCCACCTCCACAAGGCAAAGCAAATGGGAGCTTCCCTTACCTGATAGAATATAGACACAAATGCCCCCATTGTCAAGAGGACAGATTTCAGGAACTCACAAGCATTCCCTCTACAGGTGCCATCTCGACCTCGTCTATCTTGTTGCCTAGCTGTTTCCATTGCTTGGCCTAACGCTTTCATAGGCTATTTTCTCAGCCTCTCTATAGCACACACAGTGTATTGAGTTCCCCTAACCTTAGCTCTTACCTCAGCCAGCAGTTCCTACACCCCTTTTTCATTATGGTCGATGAAAACCTGCTCCAGCCTGGTTACCTGCTATTCATGCAAAGCTGCTACCGCTTTTGGCACATCATCGTCATGAAGTATCCCCACAGAGTCTCTTCCTTACAATTCAATCAGCTTTCCTGACACTCTTTGCATACCCCGCGAAACTCAAGCCGGTGGCACAGAACCTGGAAGCCTGTTCTCCCGGCGACTCTCTCATTGAGATTATCGTCCACTGGCTCATCCACATCAAAGACCCGGCCACAGTCTTGACACCTGAAATGGTAGTGATTATCTACCCTGCCGTCGAATCTGCTCAAAGTGCCGCAAAGGTCTAGCTGCAAAATCTCCCCCCCTTGGCACATTAACCTGAGATTGCGATAAACCGTCCCGAGGCTGATATTAGGTATCTCTTTCCTCACCTCGTTGTATATCCAGTCAGCCGTAGGGTGAGAAGTCGTACCTCTCAATACCCTCAGAATAGCTTCTTTCTGCTTACTCTTCCTCAGCATTGCTAGTAATAGTTATCGTTATTCTTATTATAAACTATTCTCTGAATTTGTCAAGGGGGTAAATGGTATAATAGCATGTCATTAACTCATGCTTTTCTTTACAGTAATATGTAGGTACAGGTCTTTGGACTCGGCCGAAGCTCACCCTCACCTAACCTCTCCCATCGAGGGAGAGGGGAAAAGCCTCACTGCCGCGCTTCAGCAGCACCAGCATGCTCACCCCCTCAGCTTCTTTTGAACCGCCTCGCCGGTCAATTCTCGAATTGCGTCAGAAGCTACCCACCTGGCGCTTCTTGAATCCATTTGTTGAATCTCTTTAGCAGTTCTAATCGCCATTTCGTTCAAAGCAACACTTCGCTTCCCAATCTGTCGCAACGCCCAATTAACTGCCTTCTTGACGAAGTTCCTGTCATCCGTAGACCCTCTCATAATCATAGGCAGGAATTTGACGAACTCCTCATCATCCGCCTTTTTATCACCAACCGCCAGGCGAGCCATTAAAACAAACCCGGCTCTCTTGATAAACTCCTTGTCGTTGGAACTCCATTCGACTGCCTTCTGATAGGCAAACTTGGTTTTCGCAAACAGATTCTGGCAGCACTGGTCACAAGTGTCCCAAGAATCGAAGTCTTTCACCCAACTTCCCATTTGGTCTTCGGTCACTATCCTGGAATCGTCAACCAGAGACGCAAGTATCTGCGTTTCACGGATGCCCGCTTCCCACAGCCGCTGAGGCAGACCGTGGTCTTTTCCTATCTCCCTGGCAATATCTCTCAGGTCTGGAATTGAAACACCATAGGCTTTCGCCGGCCTAATCCCGTACCTTGCCATGCCCTCGACCGCTTTAGGATTAGCCAAAGATTCCAGCCGCCTGAGAATACCATCGTATTCCATTCTTTTTGCTGCTCTCTAGTTCTTGATACGCGCTTCGGACTAGCATGCCTTGGTTGCGAAACGGTGGCGCTAACAAAGTCGCCAGAAGCGAGGCTGAAGCCTCGCACTACATCTCTTTATTTCACCGCGCTGCCGGGGCAGGCCAGCCTCATCCTGCAATTGGAGCAGCCTTTCTTCCTGCCGGAGGTACCGCTGTAGAACGAGACGGCAAGCAGAAGAACCAACACCACAATCTTGGACACGAGAAACCGGCTGGTATCGAACATTGAAACGACCAGAAAAACGACAGGCACCACGGTTAGAGTCCCGTAGGTTATGGGAGCGAGTTTCAGCCCCAGGCTGGTACTGAACTTCTCCTCATCACCCTTGGAGAACATCAGGGCTGAGAGCTTCCCCCACCCAATGCCGCACCATTTGCCATAATAACAGCAGTTGGTGCACACCACCTTGCGCAGTACAACACGTACCATAACCACTGCGAAGGCGAGGAAAATCCAGGCGCCTGGCGGGCTTAGAAACCAGCACCCGATTGTCCCCAGGGCAATCCAGGCTGCCATAGCCAGGTTGCCTGTTATGATGCTTGACCTGGGATATTCCTCCAGTCCTTGTTCATAGAGCTCTACTTCGCCCATTTTGATTCCCCCTATAGAAGACATAGCTCCACACGCTACATTAGCTCCGCTGACCGTCCGCCTATATTCTTACCCTTTGGGCAAACAATAAGCTTGAGCCTATCAATCCCCACCACCACCACTTCATCACCTGCTTCCAGTTCCGCTTCGGCACACGTCGCCTTCCATAGTACACCCTGGACTTTGACACAACCCTCCGGAGTCAATGACCTGACTACTCTGCCCTCATGACCGATTATAGCCTCAGGAGCCACCCTCGGCCTCAGGAAAAAGGTGGGCTTACCTATTCGGTAGGTGACAACGGATAATATCAGTACAGCCACTATCAAAAGGACAAGGCCCCACAGCGGCATATGTATACCGAACTGTGGCAATACCAAGAGCACCATGACCACAAGGATGGTTTCCTCGAATATCGTGCCCACAATGGCCTGCACGGTATACCAGAGTGGCGGTTTAGTTCTCATCTCAACCAGATTACAGGTGAATTCTAAACAGAGCTGTCCTGAAGGTCAAACCCAAGACAGTACGAAGGTCTAAACAAGCAAGCTCAGAGAAGGGATCCAAGCATCAGCGGCGACGGGCTTACAAGCCGTGCCCCGTTCTCAATACAACATCGCTACTTGCTGCTATGGCTCCCCGTGCCGTCCCTCACCACAAAGATAGGCACAATTTGGACAATATCTGGAGTCGGGGGGAACAGCAGCGCCACAATTAGGGCAGTCAGTGCCTAAGTTCGCACCGCACGTCCCGCAGAATTTGTAAGCCGGCGGGTTTTCCGAGCCGCAACGACAGCATTTTTTTTCTGACTGCTCCGTCCCCGCTGCCAATCTTATCCCGCAAGCTGAGCAGAATCGGTGCTCTACATCATTTTGTGAGCCACAACTGGGACATGTTTTTGTTGATTGCTGCACCCCAGCGGCCAATTTTTGTCCGCAAGCCCCACAGAATCGGTTACTCATAGCGTTTTCCGTGCCACAATTGGGGCACAGGAACGTTTGCGTCATATTGTCACCACTCCTTGCTAGTACCCGGCAACACTCTGGCCTGGCATTACTAATCGCTCAATACGCCAACACATTTTAGTTGATTGAAACTCACATCTCAAGCTAAACGCAATCGTATGGAGACACAATTATCCATCTTTTTGGCTGAGGACTCAGTGTTCTCACAAGGTTCCTAACGCAAGAGAGCAAGGGCATCTTTGCTCGAAGAGCTATCGCTGCTCCAACGTGACAACCTGATAGCTGGAATAGAAGGTTTGCCAGATGCTGCAGCACAAGACTGACTGCGTGAGCCGGTTTTGGGTTTGTCACAGACCTTGACAGTCAGCAAGCGAGCGTTTAACATGGCCAAGCCGGTTGACCTGGAGAATCCCGGACAATTCGTCTCGAAATAGTGCTAACTGGAGGTGTTCTCATGGCTTATCAAAACATTCTATACCAGAAGGAGGGCCACGTTGTTACCATCACCCTCAATCGTCCCGAGGTCCACAACGCCCTCAACAGGGCTACAGCGCTGGAGCTTCACGATGCCTGGCGCACCTTCCGCGATAATAGCGACGCCTTTGTTGCCATCATGACCGGCGCCGGTGATAGAGCCTTTAGCGCCGGGTGGGACCTGAATGATGCTGCTGCACTGACTGCTCCCATCGACTACGACCAGGGACGGCTTTTTCAGTACAGCACCTATGAGGATGCTGGCCCCTGCGGCTATACCCGTCGCGTCGACATCTTTAAGCCTACCATCGGTGCCATCAATGGGTACTGCTTCGCCGCCGGTCTGGAGACAGCCTGTTCACTGGACATACGCATCGCTGCTGACCACGCCGAATTCGGTTTCCTGGAGCGACGCTGGAACATCGTTTTTGGCGATGGTGGCGGCGTGCGGCTGCCCATGATTGTGGGGTATGGGCGGGCGATGGAACTCATTATCACCGGCCGCCGCATCGACGCTGAGGAGGCGCTGCGCATCGGGCTGGTTACGGAGATTGTCCCCAGAGAAAGGCTGATGGAGCGGGCGCGGGAATTGGCCCAGACTATCGCCGAACTCCCTCAGGGGGCCATCCGTTCCGACAAGGAGACAGTGATGCGAAGCTGGGGACGGCCAACAGAGGAGGGGTTGCGCATCGAAGCGGAACTGGTGAATTCAATGTGGATGCGCCGTGACAAACACTCCGATGGTGCCCGCGCCTTCTTAGAGAAGCGAAAGCCTACCTGGGAGCACCATGGCCTATAGGCCGAAGATAGCCAAGTGCTTCTACTGAGACGCTGCTATCCTCCAAATGTGGCTTCGAGACCACAATAAAGCTTCAAGTTATCCTCGGTATGAGGCCTTTTTGGCTGCAAACAACCTGAGCCAGTATACTCAGATTGCTTTGTCTTCTAACTTGATGTCAAAGTCCTACAATGAATATGCTATTAACATTCATAGCAGGAAAGCCACCAAGGTTATGGGTCAGCCCAAACTTGGGATTCTTTATTTGCCTTTCACCCGATTTGCCCTGCAACTGCTTATACATCTCATACATCATTCTGAGACCGCTGGCGCCGATAGGATGACCGAAGCACTTCAACCCGCCATCAGGTTGGATAGGTTGCTCGCCATCTAGATTGAAACGGCCGGCATCGATATCCTCTTTCACCTTTCCCCTGGGGCTGAATTGCAAGTCTTCCATCGTTACCGCTTCGGTGATAGAGAAGCAATCATGAACCTCAGCCATGCTTATCTCTTCACGCGGATTCTTTATTCCTGCTTCCTCATAGGCTTTGATTGCAGCATGCGTAGCGGTGGCGAAATACGTCCCATCCCACTCCGTATACTCCAACTCCTCCCCCGAAGTCACGCAGATCTGGAGGGCTTTGACATACACCGGGTCGGGCCTGAATTTCTTGGCCAGCTCAGGCGTAGTCACAATAGCTGCCGCCGAGCCATCGCTAACTCCACAGCAGTCGAACAGCCCCAGCGGCCAGGCAACTATGGGAGCATTCAGTATCTGTTCCACAGTCACCTCGCGGCGAAGGTGGGCTTTTGGGTTCAAAGAGCCGTTATGATGGCTCTTAGCCGACACCTTGGCCAGCATCGTTTTGCCCTCTTGCGGGTCGATGCCATATCGAGCAAAGTATCTGGTAGCCAGCAGAGCAAAAGACCCCGGTGCGGTCATGTTCGGCATATTTAAGAAGGCTTTCGGCGCCCCGCCGCTCATGGGAAGACCACCAAAACCGGTATCCTTTAGCTTCTCCACGCCTATAGCCAAACAGATGTCATACACTCCGGCGGCCACTGCGTAACAGGCGCCTCTCAAGGCCTCTGAGCCAGTGGCACAGTAGTTTTCCACCCTGGTTACCGGTATGTACGGCAACCTCAGCGCCCGTGCACAAGGTATAGCGGACCCTCCCAGACCGACATCCTGGTTGGCGTGACCATACCACGCTGCCTCAATATCCTTCTGTTCTACGCCTGCATCCTCAAGGCACTCCTTGTAGGCTTCAACCAGTAGTCCCTCTGCGCCGACATCCCATCTCTCTCCAAACTTGGTACAGCCCATACCTATAATAGCTGCCTTATCTCGTATACCTTTTGCCATCTCTGTTTCCTCCGTTATCGTTTACTGTGTTATCCTTGGGAGCGTACCGGTATTACCTTCCAGAAGTAACCGTGAACGCCGCGGCCCTCATCAACATATTTGCGCCGGAACGACAGCTCCACAGGCATGCCCACTTTGATTTCGTCAAGCTCACAATCGGTAAAGTCAAGCCATGCCCTTCCCCCTCCTTCAAAATCTATCATACCATAGATAGCCGGCGGGCTAATGCTAGCAGCCAGGTTATCACCGGTATAGTTAAATACTGTGGCCTTCTTATCAGAAAAGCGGTACTCTTCCATCTCATCAATCGCCCTGCATTTAGGGTTAACACATATTCTATTGACTGGATACTGAGGGGTGCCACAACGCTTGCATTTCACGCCGTAGAGAGCCAAGATGTTTTTACGTTCCCTCCACAACAACGACAGGGCAGTGGGAGGAATTGTTTCTCCGCGCATCCCTATATCGATCGGAATGGCATTGCGGAAGGCAACATACTTCTCGTAGCTGGGGAGCTCCGCTCTGTGGGCCAAATTCGCCTTAGTCCCCTTCCCATCCCTCACCTTGTCTATATAGTCAGTCACCTGGAATAATAAAGCGTCGCTGCCGTTTCCGTAGCTGGCCACCAGGATCTTATCCCCAGGTTTGGCCTCTTCAAGCGCCGCCACCAGCATCATCAAAGAATAGGCTGATCCGGTGTCACCTACTGTGGTAAGCATAGTGTCCTGAATTTGGCTCGGGTCAGCACCCAGTTTCTTGGCTACAGCGGCGTGGTCCCTTGGGTAAGGGAAGCAGTAGACCAACTTGGCTAAGTCTTTGACGTCCAAATTATACTTCTTAAGGAGCCCGGTAATGGCTTCAAGGACGATTTTGTTATAGCCCTCATCTCGAATAAACCTGTCTTCCCAGGCATGCTCGAATCTCTCTCCAGCTGATTTCCAGCGGTCAGGAAAATCATAAGAAACAGAGTAGTGGCCCTCGAGTGTGGCAATGACCCCTTCATTGCCCATGAGAAGAGCCGCCGCCCCGTCACCAAACAGATGCTCTTGAGGACTACCAGGTTTCCCTGTCCGACAGTCAGCAGCACATACCAGAATACTGTTTGCTGTCCCCCCATTTACAGCATCAAAAGCGGAGAGAAGAGCACCAGTCCCGGACTTGGTACAGGCAACGAAATCGCCGGTCCTTGTATCAGGCCTGAGGTCCAGTGCACTGGCTATTATGGTCGAGTTTTGCCTGACCATGTATGGCTGACTAGTGGTGGCAAAATATAGACCATCTACCTTTTCCCTCTCCATCCCGGTCAAGCAGTCAATACCTGCACTTGCCGCGATGCTGATGCTGTCCTCATCCCAATTGGCAACTGCTTTCTCTCCCGGTGGTGGAAATGTTCCCAGGAAGCCCATGGCTGAGAAAATCGTATTATGGTTTATCCGATACCGCGGTATGTAAGCTCCGTATGACGTAAGACCTACCATTACATTTTGCCTCCTTTTCATTAAAGACTAAATTAATTGGGACGACAGGGCTTGCCAGCAGCTTACAGCTTCAAACTTGGCCACAAGAAAAGCAGTTTGTCCAGTCCTCTTTTCCTCAAAGGGATAAATTCGGGGCGTTTGCCTTGAACCAACTCTACTCATGCCTATGACCAGTGACACTTCGCCCCCCTTCTTTGATTCTGTCTGCCGCTTTCAACAGACTCCCGCGATGTGACATATCCGGATTGTTCGTGGCGCAAGCAAGTCCATATTATACACCATTTGACGCTTCAGTAGAACTGGATTTTGAGTCTGCGGACCTCAAAGACTGATTTTGGGGAACCCTGGGGCTCAAAGAAATGCCTTTATGCCTTTTTGTGGGGCCGCTCCTCGAAGACAACCTGAACGGTATGAACCCCTGGCTTTGGTACTACCAGGAGAACACACTCAGCCAGGGCAGGCTAAGCACTACTGCAGACCGTTGCCCTCCATTCAGGAGCCGAATTCGATCCCGGAACCGCCCCACTGCCCCTCAGCACACGCTTCCAAACGATAGACCGTGCGCTGGCTGTTTTGCTTTGTCTAGGCTAGGTGTATAATCTGCAGGTAAGGCCAGACTGCCGAATGAATCGCTTTTCTTGGTCTCAAAACTTCCGCAGTTGTTCAGCAATCTGACCATATCTAAGATGCAGAAAGAGGCTTTATGAAAGAAGAATACAAATACTGCCCAAGATGTGCAACGCCCCTTGAGCTAGGATTCATCGAAGGTAAGGACCGAAGATTTTGTCCAAATTGTAATTTCGTTGATTACAAAAACCCTTTACCGGTGGCAGTGGCTATTGCGGTAAGAGACAAGAGGTTTTTGCTGATTAAGAGAGGGATAGCACCAAAAAAAGGAGCCTGGGGCTCTCCTTCAGGTTTTATTGAGAGCGGGGAAACAGCGGAAGAAGCCTGCTTAAGAGAGCTGAAAGAGGAAACAGGAATCTCTGGCCAGGTAGTAAAATTGGTTGGAGTAGTACGGATAGAAGACAAAGAACTCTATGGCGATATGCTGGCAGTAATGTATTTAGTCAAGGCAGATGATGGAGAAATAGCTGCTGGTGACGAGGTAGAGGATGCAAGGTTCTGCGACATAGACGAGCTGCCCGATTATTTTGCTCGGCGGTTTGGGAAGTTACTCGAGGAGATTCAAAATGAAGCTGTCTAAACGGCAGATGGTTGCGAAGTGATGTCGAAATTCCCGCTTTCAATTGAGGAAATCTGACAGGTGCCAGACTAGGGAGCCGAGTTGTCTTGCGCCGACAAAGCAGGCAGGATCAGTCGGTAAAAACGTAGCTACCCTTCTTAAGGTAGGAGTAGAAGGTAAGCAGGGTAGAGATAATCGAGAAGTACATCAGCACAGCCAGCAGCACGATCAGACCCATATGGGAATCCGGCCCTACCTCGAAAGCCTCATAGAAGACGGCTACGACCAGCGGCGCCAGCCAAAACGTGAAGTTGACCTTGGCCACCCCCGTGGGACTGGGAAACTCAAACGTTCGAGTGCGACGTTTCCACAGGTACGTGCCCACACCCGCCAGTACCGCCACTCCTCCAGCAAGCGCCAGCACGGCGTAAGGATAGGGATTCCACGGCATCAGGCTGTCTGTCTTTGAAAACACGCCAGCGACGATTGCCAGAATCAAGCTTGGCATGAAGAATATTTCATCCGCGGCCAGGTCGAAAATCACCCCACCCGGCGTTTCTTGTCCCAATCTGCGGGCCAAGAAGCCATCCAGCCAATCGGTACTCGCCGCAACAATGATGAGAATGCCCGCCGCGAGGAACAAGTGCTGCCATAAGAGCCAGACAATGACTCCAGCCAAAACGACACGCACTGCCGTTACCGTGTTGGGTACATTGAAAACAAGCTTCAATTCTTGCTCTGACGCCTCATCCATTTGCTTCAATCCCCCGGCGAGGAGCCACTTGCACCCCTCGCATTAACAAGAGAGAGTAGCACAGCATGCAGATAGCTGTCAATGTTGGAGAGCCCTCCTTAATCAGTGGATTCATAAAGCTCTTGTGAGTTGTAGGGACATACCTTTAGGTCTGTCCGAGGAGTGTGGCCAATGTCGGACAGGTCTTCAGACCTGTCCCTACATTTGTGTTCTTCACCACCTTGCCTGCAGGTCGAGAAGCGCGGTCACCCGTGGGCGGGTGACTCGTACGGAATGCAGATAGCTGTCAATCCAAGAGGGCCTCTCAGCGTCTCATTACCCGTGCCCTTATTGATAGCAACAGGTGGGGACAGACCTTGTGGTCACTGTCTATTCAAGTTCACAAACCAGCATACTGCTCACGACATCTTATTTCTCGGAACTGATGCCATGGTGTGCAATGCCTTGGCAACCAGGGTTTCAACTTCGCCCTCTATCGAATAAACCTCGGCTTCGGTAAATAGGATTTGCTTCCCGGGTTTGAGCACCCAGGCCCTGCATTCCAAAAACTCCCCTGTTGCGGGTTGTAGAAAGTTGATTTTGTATTCTATCGTAAGAATGCGCTGGCTTTGTGGAACCAAGGAGTAAGCGGCATATCCAGCGGTGTGGTCAGCCATAGTAGCGATCACACCCGCATGGGCAAAGCCGTCCTGCTGGAAATGATGCTTTTCAAGTTTCAACTGTGTAATGAATTTCCCCGGCTTCAGGGACACTGGGATCAATCCGATATATCCAATGAATCCCTGTACCGCATCGTTTTTCAAGAACTCCAACCTACCCTGCTCGACTTTCATGACCCCTCCTCCGATTTTCACATTTTCTGGTTTACCAGTCCGAATTCCAAATAGTGGATGATTGGAAAGACTGACTGGGATTAATAAATAGATTAAGTCAATGTCTCTAGTTTACATTACGGTCCTGTCCAAAACAATCATAGTGTGTAAATCGTCAGTGTATCAAAAACACCATTTCCCCATATTCTCGTTATCCTGGCTGTGAAAGGGGAATTTAATAGAATACCTGTCGGTTAGCTGTTTCGTAAACCGCCGGTCGTCGGTTCGAATCCGACCGCTGGCTGTATTTGATCCCACCAGTCATAAACATATTTCCCTTTAATCTCGAACTTCACAAGTGCTATACTGCACGTGTGCCAAAATAATTGCGGTAAGGGGGCGTGAAAATGGCAGAATATGTGCAGAGAGAATTCTTACCGCCGCCGGAAAACCTGGTAACGGATGGCAAATTCAATTTCGGCACTTTTAGCAGCCAGTTCAGAAAGGTGAACCCGCTAGAGGCCGACAAGCCGCTGGGCATCTGGGCACCAGGGCTGCTGCTCAGCTTCAGGCTGAAGGAGTGGCAGGCATTCCAGCTGGGCAACAGCAGGTGGTTCATGCTTGCCGTGCTCTACAATGCCAAATTCTCAGCGCTGGCGCAATTCATTGCGTATGATAAGGAACATAAGAAGAAGTACTTTTTTGAAAAGCTATTGCCCTCGTGGAAAATCAGGGTGCCTGGTTCGATATGGGATGCAAGGCAGTCCTACTGGGACAAAAATTGCCTCATAGAGCTGATCAGCCATCTGGATAAGGGACGCTTTTACATAAATATACAGGTACGCGGTTACAAGGAACTGCCAGACATCGCGGCGCATTTCGAAGCATTTCACGATAACGGACTGGTCGAACCGATAGTGGTTTCCATTCCATTTGGTGAGAACAGGGGGATGTACTCTCACATGTGCCTTATGCCCATGCAGGGCAGCCTCTCCATAGGGGATGAAAAGACCGAGTTTTTACGCCAGGAGAGTTTCGCTATTATCGATGACCACAAGGGATTTTACCCTTACGTCATGAAGTATGACTGGGTCACTGCTGCGGGCTTCAATGACGGGGGTCAATTGGTCGGGTTCAACCTGACCGATAACCAGTCCCTGGACCCTGAGAAGTACAACGAGAACTGCCTGTGGCTTGACGGTAAGCTTAATCTCCTGCCGCCGGTGAAATTTGAAAGGCTGGACGGTGTCGAGGGCAACTGGTTGATACGTGACCGATACGGCATGGTGGATCTGGTTTTCAAGCCTGAGACAATGGGCACAATCGATATGAATTACCTTGTATTAAAAGTGAAATATTGGGGGCCGTTCGGCTGGTGCAACGGGTTTATCAGGGACCGGACGGGTAACAAGGTGATAATAAATCAGTTTTTCGGCATGGGCGAGGACAAATATGTCCGAGGATAATATATGATAGTGACGGAAAAAACCAGCTATTTACTTCGCTTTCATTTTTCGGATTAAAGGGGGCGAATATGGGAACCATTATCGAAAAGGAGACCGGCACCGAACAAAAGAGGGTACAAAGGCTACCCCTCGGGATAAAGCTGAGCTTCGGCATCGGCGACATTTCCAATAACATTTTCATCGTCACCACGGGGATGTATCTCCTGTTCTTTATGACGAATGTCCTCGGTATCAATCCCGCACTGGCAGGGATGATGCTCCTGTTTCCCAAGATATGGGATGTCATCTCCGACCCGGTCATGGGGGCGATCACGGACGTCACCCGCTCCCGATTCGGCAGGAGGCGTCCCTACCTCCTCTACGGCGCGATCCCCTTCGGCCTCGCCTTTTTCGTCCTCTTCATCGCCCCCGGCCATGAGACCGAATTCGCCAACGCGCTCCAGGTATCGCTCCTCTTCGCGCTCGGCTGCACCCTGTTTACGGTCGTCAACGTTCCGTATGCGAGCATGGTGCCGGAGATGTCGGACGATTATAACGAGCGGATGTCTATCACGTCTTTTCGCATGTTCTTTGCCTCCTTCGGCGCCCTGCTGGCCGGGGCGCTGGCCC
>CAZOQG010000035.1:0-16572 GCA_964582065.1 uncultured Dehalococcoidales bacterium | reverse complement strand
CATCTCCCCTACCAGGATAACATCCGGGTCTTGCCGAAGCACATATTTCAGGGCGCTGGCAAAGGACAGGGTATCAGTGGCCAACTGCCGCTGTGACACAGCGCACTTGATGTTTGGATGAATATACTCCACCGGGTCTTCAATGGTAATCACATAACGGTGCTCCGTCTCGTTCAAGTACTGAATCATGGCGGCCAATGTTGTGCTCTTACCCGAGCCGGTGGGACCGGTAACTACAATTAGCCCCCTGGGTCTCACAATCAGGTCTTTGCATATGTGGGGTAAACCCAGCTCATCTACGGTCGGTATTACTGGCGCCAGCAATCGAAAAGCCAGGCTGATAGACCCCTGTTGCTGGCAAGCATTACACCTCAAGTGCCCACCTCCGGGCATGGAGTAGGGAAAGTCCAGCTCCAGGTCGCGGGTGAAGATTTCCCTCTGCTCCGGCGTAGTTACCTGGGAAAAAATCTGGCTTATCTCCTCAGCGGTCAGCTCTGGGGCATCAACCATCGTCTGCAGAGCGCCATCAATGCGCAACAGCGGTGAACAAGACACTATCAGGTGCAAATCCGAAGCCCTCTGACTCTCAGCATGGCGAAGCAAATCGTGAATTTCCATTTACCCTCACCTCCTTCTAGGGACAAACTCAAAGGTCTATGCCTAGCTTGCTCCTTCACAGAAGTCTACATATGCCATATGCCAAATCCTAAATCCTAATATCTAAATCCTTCCGTACGAGTCACCCGCCTACGGGTGACCGCTCTATGGCCTAACTATGGTTATGAGGTCACCTGTGGGCAGGTGACTCTTAGCTAACAGCAATTCATGTGTTCCCCGTGCGAGTCACCAAAAGTCAATGTAAACGTCAAAAACCAAAAATCAAAAGTACAAATAAAAATGCAAATATTGTTCTTGGGTAAAGTCCCGCTCCTCAATGCATTTTTGACTTTTCACCTGTCATTTTGCATTTTAGCTTTTGCATTTTGATATTATTCCTATGGCGGAGCCAACGCCCCGCACTACATATCTGTGGCAAACTCCAAAGTCAAGGTGAAATCCCACTCATTATATTCCACCTCGTGCATATCCGATACCAGCACCTCAGAGAACCTGCCGGTATCTCTCAGGCTGCGGCAATAGCTCAAAATCGCCGCTTCATCGGGGGCAGTTCCGCTTATCTCCAAATCCTCCTCCCCATAATCGATTGAGTCCAGGTCAATGGTGCCTGGCAGCAGGCTAGTCACCTTGCTCAGGTCACGATTCACTCTTTCCCGTTGCGCCTCAAAGTCATCTAGCGGCTGCTCAAAAACAGCGGTGGCCGCTTTGGCTTGAGCGACTTTCGCCTGTAATTCCTCAACATCAGCCTTCGTGCCCTCTCTCACCCGAACCTGAAGTTGGGCAGCATCCACCTGCGTCTGCAGGGCTGAACTCTCCCTGTATTCACGCTGGGTCAACACAGCCAGCGGGACAAGCACAGCGACGGCAATAACAACGAACGCCCAGGAAACAACTTCAACGATTGGGCGAGGCTTGGGCAAATAAGCCGCAGGCACCACGTTTATGTCCACCCGGACCTGGCTTCTGCCAATTCCCCCCTGCTTAAGGGCCAAGCCGATATTTGCTGCATACTCACTGGCGACAAAGCCCTCAGGATAAGATAACCACTCGGGCAGTGGTTTGACCGGATAGCCCAACGCCTCCACCAGCATCTCACCCAGTTCGCCGCTGACGAAAGCAGCGGTATTTTCGTTGATAGGGCTTGCCTTGTGGCTCGAGTTGTAAAAGGTCACAGTCCTGTCGAGTTCCTCCTTTACGGCCGCCACTTTATCAGCCGCCGATACATCCCCTGAGGGGAAGGGCAGGCTGCGCAATAATTCGGGAATGCCGTCCACCATAACCACGATGTCAAAGCTAGCTGGCTGGACGTTGATTATTAGAGCATCTTTCTCATCGGTAACTCGAGCCAAAGCCAGAGGTCTAATATCCATGACACTGGATTCAAGGCCCACCTCATGCAATGTGTCCAGCATGGCATCAATGGTATTGCGCGGCAAGCCCACCAGGCAGATGGCAATCTCTATGTCTGACACAGGTATCGCTTGCCACGAGGTGTAAAGCTCGTTCAACGGCACCGGCATGACCCTTTCCATCTCACGCCTAGCCGCCTCGCTTAATAGCCCCTTGGGCAACCGAGGTAGACTAACCACACGGTATATGGAATGGATACCACTAATGCTAACCACAACCTGTCTTTCGGCCACGCCGTGAGCCGCCATGAGCTCCTTAATCCGTTGGCTAACCGCAGCCTTGTCGACAACAACACCGTCCTCAACCAGACCTGGCTCCAGCGGCAAGGTGGCTGCTGTCTCCACCCGTCTCCCCTTCACCACCATCATCTTGATACAGGTGTCTTCAATGTCTAGAGTAAACATTTCTCTTAATAGCTAATCCCATATACTCGGGGACCTGTAGGGACAGACCTTCAGGTTTGTCCACCTCTTTCCCCCTCCCTCTAACTCCCTCCCACCAGGGGAGGGAGAACTGTAACCAATTTTGCAGCTAGCTATCGTACCAAGCTTCCTTCCTTTTCCCTCTCCCTCGACGGGAGAGGTTAGGTGAGGGTGAGTCTCAGACCTGTCCCGGCAAGATTCCAAAATAACCATTGCTTCTACTCACCGCCCTCATAACAAGATACGTCAATTGTGATAGTAGCGGTATCTTCTTCACCCTCCTCCTCAGCTATGGTAAAGGTTACCTCCTTCACTTCGGCCGTTAGCAGCGCGGCATCGAGGGCCAGGAGAAAATTCTGGAACTTAGGTATCTGCCCGTCAAAGTCAATCTTAAAGGTCAACACCGGATATTGACTTGCACCTTCGTCTGTATCCTCCTCCTCAGCAACTGATACCTGGGTTTGGGTCACATCTATGTCATTTGACTCAGCCAGTTCGAGGAGGCGGTCGATGATTTCAGGGCTCTGGTCGGGGCTAAGGAAAGCAGCTCTAGCCGCCTCCAGTTCAGCTTCGGCCTTGCTAAGCTCCCTTTCCAAGTTCTCTTTTTCTGTTGTCGGCGCCTCAAGTATTCTCTCCAAATTGGAAAGCGCACCTTTCAGCTGAATTTGCCTTGCTGGCTGTTGCAGATAGACCATCCCCAGCGGGATGACAAGAATCAGGAAAATGCCGATAATCAGCATCAACTGGCTGACCCGGCCCAGTTTGGGTAGTCTGTCGAGGAAGCTCTTTTTCTGTTCTGGTTCCTCAGGTCGAATCATCATAGTATATCCCTCTCATACCCCAGCGAGGCTGAAGCCTCACACCACATATTCCAGTGTAGCACTTTTTGCCTTCAAAAAACCATTGTGGGGCGACTTTTTGAGTCGCCCCGGTTCTCGTGCCGCTCAAGGCTAATCATCACTTGTGCCTCCACACGATGGCGGCGACGCCAGGTTGCTTCGCTTCGCTCGCAATGACATTGCCGGCACTACAGGCTGCGTTTTCTAGCGACCGATGTTGCACAACCTTTCAAGGTCGCCAGCTTTGACTTCGGCATCCCGACCAGCTGGGGCGGGGCTAAAGCACCACCCCACATGTTTCGTGTTAGCACGACTAACTGCCCACTCCCTCAAAGGCAGAGGTTGGGTGGGTGCGTAAGTCTCCCCAAACCCCCATCAATGTCTATGAACCGTTATCCTGTATCAGTATCCAGGCAACTGTTTCTGTCCCAGCGCCAGAATGCTATTCAATAGTATAGGTGTCAATTGTCATCCCGCCTTCGCTGCTATCGTCATCATCACCAGCGCCGGGGAAATTTAGCCCGTCGTCAGGCAGGTCTTCTGGCAACTCAAGAGTGGCACCTGGCTTTAGCTCAACTTCAGCATACCCAGCTATAGCCCCGTAAAGATCGCCATTGGGCTTTATTGTAGCTGTACCTTCGATAGACATTACGAACACGAAACCAGCAGGGAAACCGGAGGAGTAACAAGCAAAAGCATACTGTGCTGTTGTCTGTGGTGTAAAACCAGTGCCCGCAGGATTAGGAAATGTAAAGGTTGAATAAGTAGCAGATTTGTAGTTATTAACCGAGGCCTGTTCGTACATACCTATGATGTTGGCATCCGAATTCGCTGCAAGCCAGTAATCAGTCCCTGCTGTTATATCCGTTGCCGGGAAGTTAATACTGTTCCAGCCTGTAACCGCAGGCTGGGAATCATTAAGGGCATTCAGTAAAGTATTGGGCGCTCCATCAGCACCATCAGCAGCATACATAGCAACCTTCATATTTCCTGGGCCCGAGCATTCAACATTAAAAGTGGTTACAGTACCATCACTTTCTGCCGTGAATTGAGATGAAACAAATGTATTCTCAGGAGCAGAGGTATCGATAGCTTTATCATCAACGCCAATTAGTTTAGCTGCTGACGATGTATTTGGCTGAAAATCAACGTCTCCTACAGCAATGATGCAGCCTGAACCGGAGATGGTACACCCGGGTTTCAAAACAATATTACCCTCAGCGAAGATAGTCTGCCCATTAAGGTTTATTGTGGAGTCCGGCTTGACTTCCAGGTTACCTCCGACATAGATAGTTCCATCAAGCCTTGCGACTCCGCTTCCCCAGACGGTCAAGTTTCCGGGCGCATACAATGGCCCGATTGGGTAAGGGCTAGCCTCGGTGCCAGATGAGATGTCGATAGTATGCGGATCAGAAACAGGCTCTAAATCCTTTACATCCTCCCAGTAGTAGTCGGAAAGCTGCTCAGCCGTAGGCCAAACCTGCCCTTCTTCTAGAGGCCATGTCACGGGTCCTATGACCTCACTACCTGGCTTGAGTGTTATCTCAGTAGGGCTGGTAATAGCACTGTCGAAGAGCCAAGAAAAAAGAGCAAGAAGGGAGATATTGCATTCAATTGTGGTACCCTCGGCTGTAGATGTAATTTTGTAGACGTTTCCACCTTCGTTGCTTATGGTAACATTTAGCGTCTTGTCATTTATGGTCTCGGGGAAATCTACTGGTTGTGCTTCTGCGCCCTCATCAGGCAGTGTGAAGGCGTCATCATGTTGTATGTGCCATAGAACTTTCTCCACGCCGGCATCGGCGGCGTAAAGCTCCAGGTCGCTTTCGTCGACCATGATGTTGGCATTAAGGCTGGTGTACAGAAGGTTAAGACATGGGACGACGAAAAAACCCCCGAAGAGCAGCAAAATCAGCGCCAGGGGCAGGGCATAGCCGGCCTCACTTTTCAGTATTCGCCTTATTGTCATTGCGAGGCACGTAGTGCCGTGGCAATCCTGGTGGTGACAGGGTGAGGTGGGATTGCTTCGCTTCGCTCGCAATGACGGGTGGTTTTTGAACAGTTTCATCTTTCACCTCCTTCACCTCGGCTATTAGTCTGGTCTCGGGGTAACTTGATAGACCCTTCCCACTTCAGCATCACCGTGTGAAGCCTTAACGGTGAGCATGTACTTATTATTACCGTCGTCAACAAATGTGGTGTCTGTCCCCACTCCCACAATATACTGGGCAATTAAAATCCCTGGAGAAGCACCGTTAAGCTCCCGCCTTAGCTCATCATCGTCAGTAACGACATAATCAACTTCATAATGAGTGCCATCGCCATCATCCCACTCAAGGGCCACTAAAGGGTCACCTGGGTTCTGAGCAGGAGTGACGATTTGGGACATCAGGACGTCACGGGAAATCCAGTAGCCGGCGTTTTGCACCTGGCGCAGGGCAATAGCCCAGTCGTTAGTGCGCGGGGTGATTATCATTATCGAGATTACAGTCATCGACAGCACACCCATAATAGCGCCGAGTATGCCAACCGTAACCAATACCTCAATCAGGGTAAAGCCCTTTTGGTTTCCTTTCAGCTTCATATTTCTGCCCTGCAACCTTTTACTCTGCTAGTGCGACCCTTCAGGCTCACCGCGAGACGGCCTATGCCACACACCATATCTCCTGTTTCCCACCCATCACCACCCGATGTAGTGCCACCTCCCCTTTTGTCATTCAGAGCATTTCCCTTTGTGTCTTTGCGAGGCACGGAGTGCCGCGGCAATCTCGGTGGGGCTGTGGCGAGGGCTTGCGGGTTGTATCATCTTCCCATCCCCTCCACCGAGATTGCTTCGTCGCTGATGCTCCTCGCAAAGACAGCCCTTTGTCTTGATTGCCTAGTGCCCTTCGCATCAAGGTCGCCTGGTTGGATCCCACCATTTGCCCATCCCGGCGAGGCTGAAGCCTCGCACTACATGTTTTCACCTATCCACCTTGTAGCCTACCAGAGTGAACGCTGTATCTCCGTCGCGGTCAACGGTGACTGCTATCTTCTGAAGTCCATAATCATCACCACCCTCCACCTCCCCAGGGTCTAAACGCTCAGCAGATACCGAGATACTATAACCACTGGGGATAGGAAGACTCGGGTCAACATCATATATTGGAGGGTTATTAACGTCATCGTAGGTACTGCTCTTGACGTACTCCATCTGGCTCTTGGCCAGGCTCTCGGCAGCCACTCTCTCCTGACTGACCATAACCGCCTTGGATGAAACAGTGAGACCGGTGAGAAAGACGACTCCGACTGCACCGAGGAGAGCCACGGCTACCAGGGTTTCAATCAGGGTCATCCCCCGCTCGTTCCTTCGAACCGGGCCAAGGCCCAGCACCCCTATTCGGGTTCGGCTTCTATTCATTATCCCTAGATGAACCCCCTCTGACTTGCTCCCACCACGGGAGGGAGCAGTGTTTAATTGGCTACGCCGAGTTGCCCACTAGCCTCCTACTAAGCTGAGGCTGCCGTACATAGGCATGAATACTGACAAGGCAATGAAGCCAACCCCCAACCCCATGGCTATCGTCATCACCGGCTCAATCATGGCGAGCATAGCCTGTGTCCGGCTCTCAGCTTCAATTTCGTAGTTCTCGGCTACTGTTATAAGTGTGGCATCTAGACTGCCGGTCTCCTCTCCAACCTTGGTCATCTCCACCATCAACGGCAGGAAAACCCACCTCTTTCTCATCGGCCCGGATAGACCTTCGCCCTTGAGCATATCCTGTTCAACCTCGGCGAAGGCCTTGGTCACAACGCGATTGCCGCTGGACTGAGCCGTCAGGGTCATAATCTCGGGCAACGGCAGGCCAGAGCGAAATAGCAATGCCATGCTACGGCAGCAACGCGCCAGGTCGCTCACCAGCCGGAGACGCCCAAGTATAGGCAGCCTCAGCATCAGCAGGTCGCGGTAGTACTGCCCGGATGATGTCCTGGTATACATGAAAGCAACCATACCCAAGACAATGGCGCCCACCAGTGCGTACAAGCCATAATTGTTGAGGAAATCAACCATGGACAGCAGCGCCCTGGTAGTTATCGGCAGCTCGCCGCCGAGGGCGGTGAACATGCCAACTATGGGCGGAAGGACGACAGTAACCAAAAGAGCCACCACCACGATAGCTAAACACAAAACGATGGCAGGATAAGTCAATGCCATCTTCAGCTTGCTCATAGCACTAGACTGTCGCTGAGCATAATCGGCCAGGCTCCTGAGCACGCCTTCAATCCCGCCGGTTTGCTCGCCAACGCCAACCATCTTGTGGTAGATGGTCGAGAAGACCTCGGGATGCTTGGCCAAGGCCGCTGATAAGGAATTGCCGCCCCGAATGTCGGACACTACCTCGACAAGCACCTTTTTCAACTGCTTGTCGCTCGTCTGGTTCCCAAGTAGCTCCAGGCTCTGGACAATGCCAACGCCTGATTCCAGAAGCAACGCCAGCTGCCGAGAGAAGGTGACTATCTCAGCCGGCTTCACTTTTCCCTGCAGAAGCTTGCTGAAATCAGGCAAGAAAGACGTCATCGGCTTGAGACTGACCACCTGGTAACCGACATTGGCCAGCATATCCACGGCTGCCCGCTCGCTGGCAGCGGAAATCCTGCCTTTGACTATTCGCCTGTCCTCACCGTAGCCGAGATAAGTGTAATCCATACTAGCATCACCCCCTCATGTTGCCCTGGCGAAGCTGAAGCCTCGCACTACATGTTTTGTTAGTTGCCACCCGATGTAGTGCCACCTTCCCTTTTGTCATTGAGAGCATTTCCCTTTGTGTCTTTGCCAGGCACCGAGTGCCGCGGCAATCTCGGTGGGGCTGTGGCGAGGACTTGCGGGTTGTATCATCTTCCCATCCCCTCCACCGAGATTGCTTCGTCGTTGATGCTCCTCGCAAAGACAGCCCTTTGTCTTGATTGCCTAGTGCCCCTCACATCAAGGTCGCCTGGTTACATCACACCACTTTCCCACCCCAGCGAGGCTGAAGCCTCGCACTACATGTTGCACTACACTTACATAGTCCATAACCTCAATCTACCGAATAGACATTGCGCAGCACGTCATAAGGCGTAGTCATACCGGCCCTCGCCTTAGACATGCCATCCTTAGCCAGGGTTACCATGCCTTCCTCGACTGCCCTGGCCCGAATTTCAGCAGCCGGAACCCCGGTAACCAGCAGTCGCCTGATCTCATCGCTTATCGACAATATCTCAAAGAGGCCGATCCTTCCCAGATAGCCAGTATAGGCACATGCTCTGCAGCCAGCACCATAGGTAAATTCACTGCGTTCCTCCCCTGTTTCCCGGTGATAGGCCATTTGCTCCGCCAAAGGCGCGGTGACCTTATGAGCACAATGAGGACAAATCCGCCGCACCATTCGCTGGGCAACAATGCCGATAATTGCCGAGGACATCAGGAAAGGCTCAACGCCAAGGTCGATAAGCCGAAACAAAACGCTAATGGTGTCATTGGCATGAACCGAAGACAGCACCAGATGCCCGGTGAGCGCCGACTGTATGGCTATCTCAGATGTCTCGCCGTCCCTGATCTCACCGACCAGGATAATGTCAGGGTCAAGACGGACTATAGCCCGCAGCCCACTGGCAAAGGTTAACCCAGCCCGTGGATTGACCTGTATCTGGTTCATGCCCTCAAAACGATATTCCACCGGGTCTTCAACAGTGATGATATTACGACCTACCCTGTCCAGTGAATTCACGGCAGCGTAGAGGGTGGTAGTTTTGCCGGCACCGGTAGGACCGCTGATTAGAACCATGCCGTAGGGCACCATAAGCATCTGCTCGAACTTATCCTGGCTCTCAGGAAAGAAGCCGAGCTGAGACAGAGACAAAGCTGCCATAGACTTATCCAAAAGCCGAAGCACCGCCATCTCACCATGAACAGTATCGATAGTAGCTACCCTGACATCAATATCCCTGCCCTTGGTTTGAACCGAGAATTGACCGTCCTGGGGGCGCCGATGGTCAGCGATATTCATATCAGACAGGATCTTAATTCGGGAAACGAGCGCACCGTGAACGCCAAGGGGCAAAGAGGTAACATCATGGAGAATGCCATCGATACGATAGCGGACGCGAATCCTGTCCGTCTCAGGCTCAATATGAATGTCAGAGGCTCGCGATTTCACAGCTTCTTCAATAACCAGGCTTAATGCCCGAGCCACTGGGGAGTCGTCAGCCACGTCGGCAGCAACCTTTTCTGCCGCCCCTGCTTCCGGAGCGATTGTCACGAAGCCAAACTGCTTGGCAATCTCACCAAAAGCCTTGTAATTGAAGTCGATAGCCTCCTGGACATCGACTGCCGTCGCTGGCACTGGCTCAACCCTCTTCTTGGTTCGAGCAGCTATAGCTTCGATGGCCAGGATGTCGTCGACATCCGCCATGGCCACTCGCAGTGTGTTGTCTACAACAGCCAGCGGGACAGCATTATACTTCCTGGCCAGCTGTTCAGGAATTAGCTGCAAAGCCTCAGGCGTGGGAGACTGACACAGCACATTGAGTCGGCAGATACTGGGGAGTAATTCATCAGTATCAGCCTTTGACTCCGTCAACACATTCTGCGGTTCTTCAGGCATATTTAACCTCTGACCGGCGAAGCCAAAGTATGGCGCTACGCTAGCTTAGCCGGGTCATCAACCTCGATAACCTTAATTCTTTGGTACTGGGCAAAGTGCCCAGCTTCCTCACTGAGCCCAGGTGAGACAAGCAAGACTTTGTCATGAATGCCCAGGTCATAAGCCTTGGTATCGAATGAAGAAACTGCATCGAGGCCAACTTCATTCTCGAGCACTATGACATTAATACCCAAGGTGTGAGTGATGATACCATCGTCGTTGTAAGCCAGGATATCTAGAATATGCTCAGCTCCAGACCTGCCCTGAACCTTGGCCTTTTCCTCAACTTTGTAGCCAAGGCTTCTCAGGTGCTCCAGGAGCTTGGCTTTGGTCTCAAACTTAAACGGCCCTTTCTGCACCCGCCCTCGTGCAGATGGAACTGCCGAAGCCAGAAAAGCCTGCAAATCTTCGTCCTCAAAGACCTTGATTTGCTGCCGCTGGGCGAATTGCCTGGCTTCATGGTTAAGCCTGGGCACTACTAACAGAACTTTGTCATAGATTCCCAGGTCATAAGCCTTATCATCAAACGTGAAAACCTCCTCTAACCCTATCTCCTGGCCCCCGTTGTCGATAACGATACCGATGCCAATAGTATATGTTATGAAGCCATCATCCCGTCGAGCTAAGATGTCCAACACATGCCTGGCTCCCGACTTACTCGTGCTACTGATTTCAGCTTTCTCAGTCACCTCATAACCCTGTTTCCTCAAGAAGTCTATGAATCGAGTTTTGGGCCCCAGCTCAAACTCGAGCCAAGGTCTGTTCTCATCGTTAATTCGATAAGAATAAAGAACCGTCTCTTTGGCTTCATCTTCGGCGAAGGAAAGAGAGCATTTGAGACATTGCCACTTGAGCGCAGCTTCGCTAGATACCTCACCACAGTGGTGGCACTTATAATTGACACCTAAACTTCGATAATCAGTACCCAGAAATCTAAGCTCCTTTTTGCATTTGGCACATATGTATTTCCCGGCAGCCATATATTCATCTTCCAGACCGATGTTACTGCAGGAGAAATGCTCCAAAATCCGCCCCTTGGCGATGTTGCCTGAGCCGCACTTAGGGCACCGCAAGCTGGGTCTCAAATTCAGAGACTGACAATAAGGGCAAAACAGAAGCTTATCATGAAAGTGCTTCTCAAGAGCGCTTTCGCTAGCCAGAAACTCCAGTATGGTTATGGCTTCCTGGGTTGTCACCCCCAACAAGCTTTCGACCTGAGGATAGGTGAAACCGAGTTCAGCGGCGAGGTCAATGACCGGCTTGACTTCGTCAATATTTCCCGCCAGGATCCCCTCGAGTAGCTTCGCAAGATTGGGGTCCTCTTTCATCGTGCGCGCCAGCTCAGCAACCTCGACCATTTCTGCCTCCTATCTAGTTCGAATAAAAACAGCTTAAACCAAACGTGACCAGGTTGCAATAGACTTTTGAAGCCCTGGGTAGCCCTTTAGTCATGGTACGGGCAGTAAATTAGTCCTATGTCGCTTCGTTCCTTCGACCCGACAAATGACAGACGGTTACCAATAATGATGTATTGCCCTATGCTACAATGAGCCACCTGCAGGCAAGTGACTCCCACGTAACTTGCAATCCTAATCCAAGTAAGAAAATGCCTACCTCTTGACTATATTACTTTAGAGGAATATACTTGTAAAGTAAGCAGATTTTGGAGGTAAGAGGATGCAAAAAGTACCTATCACCGTTATGGGCTACCGTTGCGAACGGTGCGGCCACGAATGGATTCCGCGGGAGATGACGCGTGAGCCGCGGGTCTGTCCCAAGTGCAAATCGCCGTACTGGGATATCCCGAAGAAGAAGCAATGACACTTCTTACAGCTTGTTAGCCAGAAGTACAAAGCTCATGGGAGATCTCATGATAAAGGCAAGGAGTGCTGTCAGCCTCAGCGCATGGCTGGTCCTGGCGTTATTATTGTCATTGCTGCCTGCGGTCAGCATCAAGCCAGCTCTGGCTGACCCCGCTGAGCTACGGTGGTCTATTGTCGATACCCCAGCCCCGGGCCAGGCCACCAACATCATAGTCAGCCCATCGGAAATCAATGCCATTGCCATCGGCTCGGACGGCACAACTTTCTATGCCGTGGATACTCCTAATAGCAGGGTTTATAAGTCAGATGATGGAGGCATTACCTGGGAAGATGAATTAAGCGGCAGTCTGACTGCCGATGGTGCGAATTTACCTGTCTGGAACATAGCCGTAGCCCCGGATAACGTAAACCTGGTCGTCGCCGTCACATGTAACAGTACCACTGTGGCACCGGTAGGAGTATTTGTCTCCGAGGATGGCGGCGTCAACTGGGATGATACCAATTTCCCCCCTCTTGGGGGCAGCGAGAACATCAGCTGCGTCGCCATCTCTATGGAATGCACCGGCGGCCAGCGTGATATTGCCATCGGCACCAGAACTCGAGGTGGCACGGGCAAGGTCTACGTGGTAAAAGCAGAAGCTTTGATCCCCGTCTGGGTAGACCAGGGGGTAACGGGCGATGTGGTAGAGCTCAAATTCTCACCTACTTATGAGGGTGATCACACCATAGTCGTTGTCTATTCCGATGCCACGGGAACTTACCTCAATGCTGGCGACCATGATATAGCCCTCAACACTACTGATTGGCTTGCGGTCTATGCCGCCCCGATAGAGGTTACCACCGGGGCTCCGGGCACGTCTGCCAATTGCACTCAAATCATTACCACTGATTTGGAGTTGCCCTCTGATTTCTCAGGCTCAGACCCCAATCTGCGCCGCTATTATGTCAGCACCGATGCGTTTCACGTGGCCACGAGTACTTACTTCGGCAGGATCTATCGCATCGACGACACTGTAGTTTATTCGATAGAAGATCCCAACGCTGGCAGGGTTTCAAGCATCGCCTATTATGGCACCTATGACAGCGGCAAGCTTCTGGCAGGGGAAGTCACCGCTGACCCCTCTTCAGGGACAGTCGACATCCGGCGAACTTCAAACCCAACTGCAACTACTCCTACCTGGAAGAGATCAGATCCTGATTATAAGTCGCCAACCGGCGGTGGCAACACAGGCCGTGCCAATGCTCAAGTAGCCTGGAGTCCCGATGGGGATAGGGCTTACTGCGGCACCAGTTCGGCTAACCTGACTACGGCGGCTAGCTGGCCATCTGGTTATCTCACGGGTTCTGCCCTTGATGAATCAGCCTTCTCCATTAGCCCTTATGCCCCCTTTTATGAAGACCTCCTCGACAAGGCTGACAAGAGTAAGGATAGTGATGTTGGCGACGTCTGGAATCAGCTCAGCCTGATAGATACTGAAATTAGCCACCTCTCGGATGTCGCCGTGCTGGAAGTCCCCGAGGATTCTGAAGATTATCCTGTGCTCTATCTGGCTTCGGTAAATGATAATGCTACCGTTCTCAACAACAACTTCGACAGTGTCTGGCGGAGCACCAGCGACCCGCTGGGCGACAACTGGGAACGGATACTGTGCGCTGCTAACGCTACTGCTAACGATGAGATAATTCTTCGCATCAACCCGAGGAATCCCGGAAACAGAAGCGAAGTTATCGTCTATGCCCGCCTCGGCACCAACAATGTCGGTTACTCTCCGGACGAAGGCCAACACTGGCAGGTTGTTTCCCCCGGTTCTGATGTGGCTGTAACCGATTTGACTCTGGCTAGGGACGATGTTATGTATATTCTGAGCAATTTGTTTGTCCGCAGAGGTACCGCAACAGGCAGCACTACCTGGACATGGCAAAGCAGGGTGCATACCATGCTTGATTCGGGACATACCATAGCCACTCCACTCGAGAATCCACCGGGTGAATATGGCGTAGAGGAAGATTGGGTAATAGTGGGCGAAGGTGTCCCAGGCCAGGGCAGAGTGGCTTACGCTGATTTCTCTCAGGAGCCTGTGAAGTTTGAACCAGCGCCAGAAGACCGAATTGGAGTACCCGTGCTCGGCAACGTGCACGTTATGGCTGATGACGAATTTGAGCAGAACAAAACAATCTATGCCGCCAGCCATGACGTCCCCGGCGGCACAAGTGGCAAAATCTACCGCTGGGTTATCCATGAGAGCACCAGTTGGGATGAGCTGGAGCCGCCTAACAGCGCCTTCTACGGGCTGACTCAGCAAAACGGTGTCCTGTATGGCGCATGGCGTGCTGCCATACCGGCCAACATCCCGCCCGGCGTTGGCGTTGACCGCAGCCTCTATCCCCGAGCGACCGTGCCGCCAAGCACAAACCTCGAATGGGATGACTTAACTGAGGGGCTCATTACCGGTGTCGTTTTCACCCGCGAGCCCAGTTCGCTCAAGATCTCCAGCAATGACGACGTCAATCTATGGGCCATTGACAACCGCAATTATAACTGGGCAACTAATAATGGAACGGGTTGCCTGTGGGCGTACACTGATACTCTGGCCAAAGTCGGCCCGTGGACGACCTCGCCGGCCAGCGGCGACCTCATACCCGTTGACCCGGTGAGCGGCCGCGCCAACGAGATAAACTTCAAATGGCGACAGCTCAGCTATGCCTGGGCGTATGAGTTGGAGCTAGCCAAAGATGAGGAGTTCAGTCTAATGGTAATGGCTAGTGACAACATCACTCCGCCCGACCCTCTGTCACCGGCATCGATTGCCCCAGCAGGCGCACCTGTGACTTCATGGGTAGCCAGTTTGGTGCCAGGCATGTATACCCCGCTCGAGGCCAGTCATACCTACTACTGGCGGGTCAGAGCCAGGAGCGGCGTTTCCAGCCAGGGCACTATCGAGGAGATCCGCAGCCCGTGGTCAGCCACCATGTTTTTCACAGTAAAGGCCGGCTTGCCGGTAAGAACCGAACATCTTGGCCCGGTTCTGCTCAACCCGGTCAACTGCGCCAGGGATGTTTCACTGTGCCCAGCTTTTTCCTGGGCGCCTATCCCGGGCACGACCAGGTACGAATTCACTTTGGCCGAAGACCCTGCCCTGACACAGGTAATAGCTCAAGTTACCGTGCCGACAACAGCTTACGAATATGACGGCAACCTTAATTGGAACACCGCTTATTTCTGGCAGGTCAGAGCTATTGACCCCATAGTCAGCGAGCCAAGCCCGGTGGCTACCTTTACAGTAATCTCCAAGGGAAGAGCCATAACGCCTTCCTCGCATTCACCACCTCTACCGGCTCCATGGTGGACGTGGATAGCAATCGCAATATATGTAGCCCTGGTTGCTGCCATGCTTGCATTGATTAGAACAAGGCCTGTCTGTGACAGGTCAGAGACTACCGATGCCGACCACATAAGCCCTATCATCAATAGACCGATGAATGCCCTCGCCGACCTCAAGAGCACTTTCATAGAGAAGGTCAAGGGCTTTAGCCCGTCTGAGGACGAATCTGATAGTGAGTAATACTCCTCTTATCCAGGCTTTACAACAGAAGGCCAGATTGCCCTGTTCCACCCGGTTAACTGCGGAAAGCCTGAATCGGTTACACACTTGAGACTCAAGTGCTAGAGTGTTCTGTTGCGCGGGTTAGAGACATGACATATAGTGGTGGCAGCTTGGAACCAGAACTACTTAAGGCAAACCCTGCAGCATTTCTTGAGAACGCAATAAGAGAATATGTCGCCAGAAGCTCCAGCAACCGACTTCAAGCTTTCGACGGCGATCCTATTTTCGATGAGCCCTTAGTTGGTTTTGCAAATGGTGATGACGCCATCTTCCAGGATTACAAAGCAATAATAGGAGACTTCCACCTCACGCCTCGAGAAGCCTTGGAAAAGCACCTGAGGTGCGAGGGAAGCAGAGAACAAAAACGGCCGCCCAACGTGAGCGTAATCTCATGGATCCTGCCTGTTACTTACCAGACCCGGCTTAGCTTACGCAGCGAATCAGTTGTTCCCTCTCTAAGGTGGAATCACACACGCTGGCACGGTCAAGATTTCATAAATGAGCTGGCGCGTAATGTGGTATCTTTGCTGGAAAGCTTGGGGCACCAGGCTGTGGCCCCAGAGTTGGCCGACTTCTATGAATTGGTGAACCTGTCCGATGGCCTTACGTCTAATTGGTCACAGAGACATATTGCCTATGCTGCTGGCCTGGGGACATTCAGTCTCAGCGACGGCTTCATCACTCCCAGGGGGATTGCCATGCGCTGCGGCAGCGTGGTTTGCAATGTAGCACTTTCGCCCACCCCCCGGGTATATGGCAATCATCTGGCCAACTGCCTCTTCTACAAAGACAGATCATGTCGGCGTTGCATCGAGCGTTGTCCGGCAGGTGCTATCAACGAACAGGGACACGACAGGAAAAGATGCGCAGAATTTCTGCTTAACGAGCAGAAGGCGATAATCAAGGAATTGGGAAGAGAAGAGGGCTACATTGGGTACTATCTTGGCTGCGGGCTATGTCAGACAGAAGTGCCCTGCGAAGCTGGGGTACCGCCCAAGATCTGAGGCGACAACCGCAGCAACATTGACTAGCGTTTTGCAGAACTTGGACTATCTCGACTGTTCAACACAGTCGCTGCGTGTGGCACAGATGCAAGCAAGAAAGCCTGGCCATATTTGCCAGCCGACCACGTGAATGTCTTGGTAGCGCATACCGGATTCGAACCGGTGATCTCCTCCTTGAGAGGGAGGTGT
>CAZOQG010000034.1:0-16600 GCA_964582065.1 uncultured Dehalococcoidales bacterium | reverse complement strand
GGCCCACAAAGAACCCGGGAGTATCATGCAGGAAAATGAGAGGTATGTTGAAGGAATCACATAGCACAATGAAGCTGGCGGCTTTTTCACAGGCACCCGGCCCAGCGGCCCCAGCAAAGAACGAAGGCTGGTTGGCTACGATTCCTACCGTCATGCCATTCATTCTGGCAAGGCAGATAATCAGACTCTGGTCATAGTAAGGTTTTATGGGGAAATACTTGCCGTCATCAACTATGGCAGCAATAATCTTGTACATATCGTAGCTACGGTTGAGATCATCAGGAAGGATATCCATGACCTCATCCACTTTTCTATCAGGCGGGTCCTGGGTGGGAACGTACGGCGGTTCCTCATCGCAGTTTGACGGCATATAGCTCAGGAATTCCCTAACGATCCGGAGACAGTGTTCGTCATCTTCGGCAAATGCATCCACCTGGCCGGTGACCTCGGCGTGTAGCTCCCAGCCACCGAGTTCCTCGGGGGTAATCTTTTCCCCCATTGCTATTTCAAGCACCCTGGGCCCCGAAACGGCCATGCAGCACCCCTTTATCATGACCACAAAGTCGGCCTTGCCTGCCATCCACGACGGGCCACCAAAACAATCGCCCATAATGGTGGCGACAAAAGGTGCCTTCCGGGGGTATCTAAGCCCCTCGGCAGGAAACGTCATAGAGCTGAGACCATCGGAACCCATGATGTCAGGTATGCGAGCCCCCCCGCCATCACCCATGGTAATAATGGGGTAACCCTTTTCCACAGCTATCCTTGTTGCCCTGGATTCCTTAGCGTAGGTTCCTACCCTGCCTTCAACACCAGCCAGCACCGTGCGGTCAGCAGCATAGACAAGCACTGTTCTGCCATCTATCTTCCCAAAGCCGGCGATATTTCCATCGGCAGGCGTCTTATCTTCCATGCCAGATACATCTGACTGGTTCAAAATGCCCACCTCCGAGAATGTCCCAGGGTCGACTAACATGTCTATCCTCTCCCTCGCAGTCAAGTGACCCCGCTGGTGCTGCCTCTCTATGTTGGCTTTGCCCCCCATCTGGAGTGCTTTTTCCCTGCGTCTCCTGAGCTGTTCCAGTCCGGATTTCATGTCCATTTGCATACCTCCCAGAACTTCTGAGTATGGAGCAACCCCTGTTTGTCAATTCGCATTTTAGCCTGGGCGCAACTGAAACCTCCAATCCAAGCTCTCTGTAGCGTTTCCACGACCCAGGCTACACCGATTCTCAATCCTAGTTCTCTATCACTATCAATCTGTCTCCACCTTTTACCGACTGACCTTGCAAGATGCTTACCTCGCTAATTTTTCCTCCAACCGGCGCTACTATGGGGTTTTCCATCTTCATGGCCTCCAAAATGAGTAAGGTGTCGCCCTCGTTGATTTGGTCACCAACAGCCACATCAATGCTTTTGATTATGCCTGGCATTGGGCTCTTGACGATTTCTTGTGCCATGCTTTGCTCCTCCTTTCGTTACAGCCGATTATAATACATGTATCCCAAGCAAAGATAGAACCAATATCGCCTCGCTGGTTCTCGCCACTACGGTGGGAATACACAAAATTTCAATTCACCTTTCCCCAGTGGCGAGAGCTCAAGCGGTCACATCTTCTCTCTCATAAATTCCGGCTAAACTGCGGGCAAGCTTCTTTTTGTAGTTCATGTCTGTCTGGCGCTCAATCATAATCTTTTGCGCCTGAGGCGACCCCGCTCCATGCATTGACTCAGCCCGATAGCTGGGGGCAGTTGTGCCAAAGGTCATTGAGTGGACAAGCGTCAACATGCGAATTCGCTCCTCCGCAGATACATCGGCCACTCCCTGTAGGTATTTTTCAATATATTTGCCAATCACTGGGTGCCTGAAGTCCGCTTCAGAAGGAAGTGTTACCAGAAGCCCACCAGCTATATCCTCAGCAAGTCGGCAAAGCTCGTAGGGAAACCTGGTGACATTGTGCTTACAGACGTTGGCCAAGAGCACATCGCACTGGTAATTGCCAGCCATGGTTTTGGATCCCGCATATGAACAAGCCAGTCCGCAGGCATGTATTGTCTCAGCGAGGTGAATCATCTCTCCAATCTTCTCTCTGACATGGGCGGCCCTGGACACGCCGTTGTAATCAGCCATTGAGGCTGTTGCCCCAATGAGTACGCCACCAATGCCTGGTTTACACCCACCATAGCTCTGTCTGTGATAGGCAGCAAATCTCTCCACCAGCATAATGGAAGAATCACATTCTCCACACATGAAGACTCTTTCCCAAGGGACAAACACGTCTTCCAGCACAGTTAGTGTCTCCTGTCCGCCAAAGCCGTAGTTACCAACATCAATATCACCAGCTTCAAGCTTACGTTTGTCACAGGACTGCCTGCCATAGATAAGATGCACGCCTTTTGCATCTGTTGGTACGGCACAGGTCACAGCGTAGTCTTCATCGCCCTCGCGCATCCTGAGGGTCGGCATGATAAGCATTTCATGTGAGTTCGCGGTACCGGTCTGGCTTGCCTTTGCTCCTCTTACTACAATTCCGTCACTCCTTCGCTCCACCACATGCACGAACATGTCTGGGTCAGCCTGCTTACTCGGACTCAACCCCCGGTCGCCCTTAACATCGGTCATAGCACCTTGAACACAAAGGTCGTTCTCCTGGACATGCTTCAGCCACTCTTTAAACCTCTGGTGATACTCAGTGCCGCATTTCTGGTCGATCTCATAGGTGGTGCTGAAAACAGCGTTTATCGCATCCATGCCAACGCACCTTTGAAAACAAGCTCCAGTCCTCTGCCCAAGTTCTCTCTGCAGTTTTATCTTACTGACCAGGTCATCGGTACTCTTGAACAGTCCGTTGAATCTGTTTAGCCCCCCCCCCGTGAGCATTGACTCTGTGATTGCCAAAGCCTCGGTCCTAGGTTCATGGGCAACCTTATAGGTCATCGCCACAGCATTAATCGACGGCCTGATAACCGGGTTATCAACCCAATTATCGACCTTCTCCCCAAACAAATACAGATCCAGCTTGAGCTTCCTTAAGCTTTCTATGTACTCCTTGGCTGTTTTGAGAGCCATGATGCGCTATCTCCTTTCTTTCTCATGTAGTTGCCGGCTCTAATCAAGTAGGCCAACACTGCCACACCGAGAAGTTAAATGATATAATCATACGGTTCAAAACGCAACATGCAAGTAATTGCATAACAATCTGTCAGACGTTTTAAGCAGTACAGTGAGGAACAAGGAGGCGCAGATTTGAAGAGCATCGTGGAGCAGCTTGACCCTATCTTCAAACCCAAATCAATTGCCATCTTGGGGGCATCCAATACACCCGGTAAATGGGGATACCTGATGGTGGATAGACCTTTGAAGACAGGATACAGTGGAGCCATATATCCTGTAAACCCCAAGAAGGGTGAGATTATTGGCCTCCGTACCTATCAGAGCATCCTCGATATCCCCGACCCGGTTGAACTGGCAGTGGTAACAGCCCCCGCTGCTAACACCCCTCAGTTGATGCGGGAGTGTGTGGAGAAGGGAGTTAAGGGGGCTGTCCTCATCTCTGGTGGGTTTGCTGAGGTCGGAAGTGGCGGCAAAGCGCTTGAAGATGAGGTAGTGAGGATAGCCAGGGAAGGGAGGATAAGGTTTGTCGGCCCCAATGGTATGGGAATATGGAGTGCCAGTGGGCAGCTCAACCTATGCTTCGAGCAGGCACCCAAGCCAGGCCCCATCGCCTTCATTTCCCAGAGTGGCACCTTCGGCGGCTACCTTTCCCAAATAGCCAGTGCCAGGGGATATGGGCTGAGTAAGTTCATAAGCATCGGGAATCAGGCAGACCTGACCGCTTCTGAGTATCTGGAATACCTGGCTCAAGATCAGGACACAAAGGCCATTGTCTTCTACATGGAGGGCTTTAGGGATGGAAAAAGGTTCTTTCACTTAGCTAGAGAAGTGATAAGGAAAAAGCCCATAATTATCTATAAAGGTGGGAGCACCGGGGCAGGAGCCAGAGCAACATTGTCCCATACCGCGTCCCTTGCTGGTTGTGAAGAGGTATTCGAGGGGATGTGTCAACAGGTCGGTCTCATAAGAGCTCAGGAGGCGGCGCAATCCTTTGAGATGGCTGAGGCCCTTGTGGGACAGCCTTTGCCGAAAGGAAAAAGAGTAGGCATCATGGGAAGCGGAGGCCAAGGAGTAGTCACTGCTGATGCCTGTGCATCTCTAGGACTTGAAGTCCCGGAGTTCGATGCAGAGACCATCAGAAGCCTGAAGGAGCTACTACCGCCTCACGCTCCACCAGCCACAAACCCAGTGGACTTCGCTGGAAGCTACCGCACTGCTCTCGAAGAGGCATCGGTAACGGAAAAACTCCTAAGCCTCGATTATATCGATGGTGCGATAACTAACGTCCCTATTAATCCCATGATTTGGGGGCTCAAGCCCGCTTCGGCTGGCACTACCGACCCCGTGTCCAACTCGTTCAAGGCAGCAACCCAGGGCACCGAGTTGTTCGCTTCCCTGCCCGGGAAGTACAATAAACCTGTGGTTTGTCTGCGCTTCCGCCACCTTGATAACGACCCCGTGGTCGATATCCTGAGACAAGCTGGAATACCTGCCTATGACACCCCTGAACAGTGTGCTCGTGCCATGCATGCCTTGGTCAAATACGCACAAGCCAGGAGAAATGACGAATCATGAAGATAGCGGCTACAGATGTTCACGCCCCGCGCAAGAACTGGTCAAATCATGTGGCTCGGTCACTAAGCCATTGATAGGGCTTCCAAACTTGCTAAAGCCAGTTTTTGAGCGCCTAATTCGTTATGCCTTTCTAACATTACACAGGAATGCCCTGAACTCTGGAATCTTACTGTTGGGGTCGGCTACCCGAGGGGTAAGAAGATTGGTGCTGTCACCCTTGGATATCCCCATGTAGCCCCAATTCCAAGGCAATCCGATTTGGTGAACCTTGTAGCCGTTGATACTAAATGGCTGAAGGCGCTTGGTTACCACAGCCACAGCTCTGACTTCACTGCGGGCGGATTCAATGATCACCCATGTCCCATTGCTAATGCCTTTCTCTCCTGCCAGCTCTTCGCTGATTTCCACGAACATCTGCGGCTGGAGCTCAGCCAGCCAGGACATGTTCCTGGTAAAGGACCCAGTGTGGAGGTGCTCGGTAACACGGAATGTGGTAGCCAAAACGGGGTATTTATCCGGCGTGCTCCTCTCACCAGTCTCCCACAGGTCACAAACAGGGTTGAATTCTACGGATGACATGAGATTCTTCACCGGGCTTTCCCACGGCTCATAGTGCTCGGGGAGGGGTCCATCTACCCTACCCATACCAAAGAGATGAGCACGACCGTAGGGTTCCTTCATAATGAAAGGATACTTTCCACTGGTATTGACCGGTGGCCAGCCACCATCGGGCTGATCCCCAACCCACTTCTCGCCAATAGCATCCCACTTGATAACAGGGCGCTTGGGATCCCACGGGTTGCCATCGAGGTTCACTGAGGCGCGGTTGTACCAGATACGCCGATTCAGCGGCCAGGCCCAGGCCCAGTTAGGGAAAAGACCGATGCCTGTCGTGTCAGCAAGGTCGCGCCGTGCCGCCATATTGCCTTCTTCGGTGTAGCTACCACAGAAGATCCAGTTGCCCGAGCTGGTGGTTCCGTCAGCTTTGAGCGTTGTCAAGCTAGGTAATAGCTCGCCCGTGCTCAAGTCGTAGCCATTGATTTCCTTGGCCACCTTATGAACATCAGGAAGGTCACCATAATCCCAGGCCAACTTGGTAATAGCCTCGGCGCTGGGCCCGCTTTCTCCAGCGTACAGGTCTTTCAGTTGAAGAGCGAGCTTGTTGATAATCCAGAGGTCCTCTCTGGCTTGGCCCGGAGGGTTTGCACCCTTGTAGCGCCACTGCATCCAGCGGGCGCTGCTAGTAACGGATCCTTCCTTCTCCACCGAGCTAGCCGCTGGCAGTAAGAAGACCTCGGTGTTATTCTTCGCCGGGTCAGCTCCGGGTCTCTTCCATACGGCGGCCGTCTCTGTCTCCCACAGGTCGATAACAACCATCCAGTCCAACTTTCCCAAGGCCCCTCGCGTGAAATCACTGTTAGCCCCGCTGACAGCAGGGTTCATCCCCCAGCAGATTAAGCCCTTTATTATCCCTGAATCCATGGCATTAAAGAGCGGAACCCAGGAATAGTCGCCGTCTCTCTTCGGCAGCCAACTGTAACCGTAGTCATTGGCTGTTGTGGCATTATCACCGTAGAATGCTTTAAGCAGGCTGGTCATACGTGCGGCGTGTCCACCGCCCTCTACATACTGCGCGAGGGTTTGCTGGCTACTCTTCGGTGGTGGAAGTGTTCCCGGCAACCAGTGATTGAGCCGGCCCTGCAAGCTGCAGCCAAGACCATTCACAGCTCCGGCGACACCATTGACTCCACCGCCAGCAACCCCCATATTGCCCAGCAGAAGCTGTAAAATGCCGTAGCTGCGAACATTCTGTGTGCCGTGGGTATGCTCACAAGCACCTGAGGAGAGGACAATAGCTCCGGCTCCTCCCACTGCCCCGGTAGCAGCGTAGGTTCGGCAGACCTGGAGATAGATGTCCTTTGGTGTGCCGGTTATGTTGCAGACGGTGCCTGCATCATAGCGGCAGAAGTGCTTCTTCAACAGCTGGAACACGCAATTGGAATCCTTAAGGCTCTTGTCCATCTTCGGCTTGCCGGCATCATCCAACTGATACTGCCACGTGGACTTATCGTAGCTCCTCTTGGATGCATCGTAACCGGAGAAAAGCCCGTCCAGCTCTGCTGGCCCCTTGAAGTCCGGGTTGATGAGGAAAGAAGCATTGGTGTACTCCTTAACGTATTCCATGTTGTAATTGGCTGGATTTCGCTCCATATCATCAAGCACGTACTTTATCATGCCACCGACAAAGGCGATATCAGTGCCTGTTCTAAGCCTGGCATAGATGTCAGCCTGCGTTGAGGTCCGGGTGAAGCGTGGATCAACATGAATGAGTTTACCGCCCTTATCCTTGGCACGTGTTATCCACTTGAAAGCATTGGGGAAGGTCTCGGCAGGGTTGCTACCGATTGCCATAATGCAGTCGCTGTTGCCTAGGTCTATCCAGCTATTGCTCATCGGCCCTCGACCGAACGTTTCAACATCGGCTGCCACAGCAGATGAGACGCATATCCTAGCCTCATTCTCGATGTAGACAAGACCTAGAGCACGTTGTAGTTTGGTAAAAGCATAAGCTTCTTGGTCATTGGGAAATACGCTGCCCACCGAGGCTATAGTCTCAGTGCGATTGATTACCTTGCCCTCGCCATCCTTTTCACTCCAATTCCTATCCCGCGTCTCTTTTATCCTTCGAGCCACTTGCTCAATAGCCCAATCCCAGCTCTTTTCCTCCCAATCGACAGTCCCAGGGGCGCGGTAGAGCACCTTGGTCAGACGATGTTCGTTGTTGGCTACCTGGTATAGAGAGCCACCCTTGGGACAAAGAGTGCCCTGGTTAATCGGGTGGTCCGGATCGCCTTCTGTATTTGTGATTCTCCCCTCTTCTACCGCCATGATAATACTGCAGCCTACCCCACAGTAAGGACATATCGTGGTCTTCTCGCCAACTTTCTTATGTAACAATATCTGTTGAGGAGAGGCTAGGGCCATGTCTTTGTCCCAAACCCCATATAAGATAAGACCGCCAGCAGTGGCTCCAGACGCCTTAAGGAAATCTCTCCGGGTCAATTCCATAGCGTGCTCCTCCTTTTTTGTGGTAGAATCACTGTGAAGACAAATCGGCAAATTATACCCTATGGGGGTATGGTATATCAAGCCACTGGACATAAGTTCTTTGCGGAGGACATGATGGATGAGGAAGTAATATCTCAAGATGTGCTGATCAAGCGCCTCAAAAGAATCGAGGGCCAGGTTCGTGGCCTTCAGAAGATGATCGATCATGGCCGCGACTGCGAGAGTGTCTTAACGCAGCTAGCTGCTGTCCGGTCTGCCATTGAAAGCGTAGGGGCACTGGTGCTGAACAATTACATGAAGTTTTGCTTTGCCGGAGGCAACAGAGAGCAAGCGGCTAATATCGATTCCCTGGCGCGGGCTGTTGCTATTTGGGGCAGGGTACGTATCGGCGACTAGACCTGGTGTAGACATAGATAGGCTATACGGAAGGGTAACTGAAAATCATATGGAGATGACCGAGAGCTTCTAGGGGCTACAACTACTTAATCCAACAACGTCCTGTATTATTGACTCACGGTCAAGAGTGCGAATTCCCCAGTGTCACCCACCGTTATCATATGCTAGGTGTTTCGTTACTACAATCATGTCCAAGCAGTATGTTCATTACTCTGAACAAGGTTCGTCAAACCAGTTACAAAAGGCACGGCGCATACAGGCCATGAGGAAGGCCTTCACTGTGGTTAAGAAAAGACAAGAGGCAAACTTGAGCAGAATACCAGACCTTGAAGACCGAAAGACAAGGCTGAGGGAAACCCGGGAGAGGTCCATAGGAAATGAAACGCTTCTGAGGCAGGCAGTAGACAATCTGAGACAAAACGGGATAAAAGTATACAAAACAGATAGTAAGGAAGAAGCGGTATCACTGGTTATCGACGAGATAGCTGCTCGCAAGTTGACAATCAAATCAAAGTCAAATTTGACCAAGGAAATTCGTCTAACTGAAGCTCTGGAAGCAGTTGGGATCAAGGTTATAGAGACTGACATTGGTGACAGGATAATTCAGCTTTGTGACGATGTCCCTTCACATCCTACAGGCCCAGCGAGCCATCTCACCAAGCGTGACATAGCTGAGATCCTCTCCACTCACTTTGGGAAGAGAGTACAGCCGACTGCCACGGCCATAGTCGCTTTGCTCAGAGATGAGATATCCGCATATGTGGGCAGAGCTACAATCGGCATTACCGGGGCCAACGCCATAGCTGCTGAAGAAGGAGCTATCTTGCTATTGCATAATGAAGGCAACATCATGGAAGTGGCGACGCGCCCTGAAAAACATATCGTTCTGGCCGGGATAGACAAGATATATCCCAACCTTGAAGAAGCTCTGAATATGGTAAGGCTCCAGACATTCTATGCCACCGGCTCCTCCATAACCTCATTCATAAACATAGTCAGCAGTCCAAGTCAGACCGCTGATATTGAAAAGCAGTTGATTAAAGGCGTTCATGGACCGAAAGAGATTTGTCTTATTCTGGTCGATAATCATAGGAGCGATATAGCAAATAGCGAGTACAAAGAACTGCTTTACTGTATAGGCTGCGGCCAGTGTCTCCTGGTCTGTCCGAGCTACAGCGTTTACGGTAACAGATTTGGCATGGATAGCGAGTTGGGAGGAAAAGGGATAGTCTATTCCGCCTTAACTGGGAAGACCTGCGCTGAGACTAGTAGGGGGCTAGACCTATGTCTTAGCTGCAGAAAGTGTCAGAAGAACTGCCCGCTAGGTATAGACACGCCGTCTATGGTCACCAAACTCCGCCCACAAGGCCGTAAGGTGGTGTTGGAACCTCAGTTGGCCACTGCCTATGATTTCGTAAGTTCCCATGTAAAATGGGCAGGCAACGCTATATGGCTCGAAGCCCTGTTGCTGATTTCAAAACTGTTACAGTCGCCTGATAGCGATTAGCTAGTTCGCAGAGTGGCTTCACCGCTGTAGCAAGACATCTGCTTCTGATCTCCACCATGCTGGCCTTGATGTCGAACACATCGCAAGACTTGAAGACTAAGACAGCCTGGATCTGGTGCTGAGACACATCAGATCATCAAGTTTGAGGGTAGCTTGAAGCTATATCCCAAGCTTGGCTGTTAATCTATTGGTCTATGTCATACTGAACAGTACTGCAGCTCTTCCGACGGGTCGACTTCTGAGAACGCATTTCCCTTCCTCACTCTCCCCTTTTCACTGTTATAGTAATTTCAACTATAATGGGAATGTGGAAGTATTGGCCGGAATTGCTCTGACGCTCGCTAGCTTTGTTCTGATGATGGCTATAGTGCGGATGCTGCAAAATGAGCTTAGGAAGGGCAAGGAGATGGGCTTAGCTACATGGTTTGTATTTGGGGCAGTTATCCTGTTTCCGATAATAGGGATTTTGACAGGAGTTTACGTGATATTCTTCCACTAACGGCTGCATCCGGTATCCTAATCTCAAATACCGCTTTTCTAACAATAAACTTTCAACACTGTTAACACGGCTGTGTTCCAGAATATGACTCCCACCATCAGAATGTTCAAATACCAGAACAGATGAGACTTGCCGAAACGCCAGAAAATCAGGGCTATTGTTAAGGCCAACAGCCCTTTCAAGACCAGGCTATCACCGTAGCCAAAAAAAGCTACAACCGGATTCAACTCGATCTCCCCGAGCGCGAATGCCTGCTTCGTCAACCAAGCATCCACCAGATTCAAACCAACGAACAAAACGCTACCCAACATTGGCTTTGTCCCTCCCCTCTGTGCTTTAACTTCAAGGATTTGCTACTCGAACTGCAGGTTGTGTACCACTTTCCCTATCTTACCCTTGCGACCACAGTGTCGATTTACCAAAACAAAAAAACCGACCTTTTGCAAGTCGGTTTCACTATTGGCTCCCCGCTGCCCAAGTGACCACGTAAAGACAGCGGCTCAACGCTCCCTCGTCACATTCGTCCGATTACGGCACTAAATCATTCTTTCACTCCGGCGCATTAATTGCTGGCGGTACTATCAACACCGCCACCCTAGCCCTTTCTTCAGTTGATATAGTCAACAAATATGACGGTTACCTACCCCCTCCGAGTCCCTATACAACTCTCCAGAGAGCTGGTCGCAGACGCATCACTTCATATTCTACACGAGAAAGGTAAATATTTCGGTAAATAAGTGGGCAAAAATGAGGAAAATTGTCCAGAATCTAGCGGATAACAGCCCTGCATTCCCGGCTTAGAAGAAAGGTATGTGGAATTCCGTGCTTGTGTCAGCGGTTCATACACCAAGTAGCACTGAGGGCGGTCCAGTCATCGTGTCACGGGCTGAGGGGCTATTACATGGTAGCCGCTATCTTGCAGTGTTTCCTGGAACAGCCGCTTTGTAGCTTCGTCGTCATCGTTGACTACGCCGCTTCTCCTCGATGTCGAATTGTGACGCAGCCACGCATCGATTTGCTCTTTGTCGAACCTGAAACGCCCACCTACCTTCATCGCCGGTATTTCCCCCTGACGCACCTTGCGCAGCACAGTTTCCGGTCTCAATCTGAGGTATTGGGCTATTTCCTTGGTGGTAAGCAACTCAATCACTTTCCTCTCCTCTGCTGAAGCACGATTTTGCCGACATAACCATATATATGCTAGAAAAGAAGGACTTAGTCCCCCCAAAGTGGATAATTCAGTATAACCCCTGCCAAGCGAGCCATGTCAAGGCAGCGGATGACATAACGGAGAAAAAATCCCTACTTCGTGCACAGGTAGAGCCAGACGGGTAACTGCATGTTTTCCCACTCTTGCGACGCTATACAACGTGGAGATCGCTAGTTCTAGTGACATACCTTTATGAATGTTGTAAAATCGGAGCTTAGGATTACTGCCCGCAAAGGAGAAGCGTACAGTGGGCTGCGTAGAAGCTCAAGGCTTAGAGCCAAGACTTGCTGAGCTATAGTCCGGCTCAGCGGAGAAAGTGGGAGCGGGAGTCTATGGAACTATTTGTCTTAACTCAGCTAGGTAGGGACGCAATACCGGAACTCCAGAAAGCAGGGAGGGATGACGAAGCGAATATACTTGACTACGTCGGTAGAGTTGACGGTGCGACGGTAGAACAAGTAGCTGAGGAAATGAACCTGGACGACAAGACAGCATACGCAAAGCTAAGGTCGTTAAGTGCCAACAGATGGGTCTGGCGGAAGGCGACAAAGCTAACGCCGTTCTAGCTTGACACAGTAGCAGAAGCTTTTTCTCTGCTACAGGTTGGGATAACCTCGGAATACGCACTTGCCGTCTTGACTGGCCAGATAGAGCAGCAGCCCATAACGTTTTCCTTTCCCGTAGTTTTGTTCAGACCGCTCTGCTAAAATAACGATATGTTCTTAGAGATTCCTTGTCTTCGAAAGGAACGTCACCAGACGACACGTCATCGGCCAACTTTTCCTGTATGGGAATCTCGATTATTTGGCCAACTTCGAGGGGAAGTGTCGGAATTGGCAGACGAGCATGACTTAGGATTCGATTTCTAGCTTCAGAGTCAACCTCAAAGTTAACTTCCAGTCTCTTTAGTTGTAGTGAAACATTCTTACTTGGCTTCTTCTTTCCATTCATAATCATAGACATATATGCCTTACTTACTCCAAGTTGTTTGGCTAACTCTACTTGTTTCATTGTTTCTCACTCCTCTTTGGTTTTCTTTTCCTTTTGTAATCCAGGCTCAAGACTACCCAGTCGTGGCCTAGTTTCTTGCCTTTGATTTCGCCTTTCGCCAGTAGTCGCCTCACTTGGCTAGGGTCAAGGCCAATTCTGTGTGCCGCTTCCTTAACACTGTACATCCTGAACACTAGCTTCAGTATACACGATAGGAGGTATAATGTCAAGTCAGAAGCAATAGATTTTCTTATCAGGGGCAAGAATTCATCTGTACCTATTCACCCAGGAGCACCAAGTCATATGCAAAATAGTTTGGCGGTGATAAACTAAATATGTGCAATAAGTATGGAACACGCTAGGCAAAGCTGAGGCTGCAATACCTTTACGGGAGGTGGTAGACCCATGCATCAAGAACTTATATCTGACTATGCTAAGGCAATAATGGCGGCTTGTGGCCTAGACATTAATGAGACGAAAACGCTTATCTATTGGGCTGTGGCTACCCACGGTATCGAAAGACTGAAGATAATGCCAATATTGGTGCTCCTGGGGCCTCAAGGCACTGGAAAAAGCACTATCATTGAACTACTACAACAAATCACCCATTTGCCTAAACGAATTGATGGTAAGGTGACCCATCCCGTGCTTAGGGACAGCTTGGCGCCTGACACCACCATTTTAATTGAGGAAGCTGATAGAATCGATGAACAACTAATTCTTGGGCGGTATTCAAAGGGTACGGCCGACACTGCTATTAAGCGAGGTAGTGCCACGATAGGTTATCAAAGTGTGCCAATGAATCTATTCGGTGCTACTGCCCTACACAGGAGAGTTCCCTTCAGGGATGCTGCGGTGGACAGCAGAACCATCATAATTAGAACGACATACAAGCCAGGTGGCTACACCATGCCAACACTGAACAGTCTTGCACTCAAAGAGCTAGCCGAAAAAGTGAATTGGGAGCAACCTCTTGGACTGCCGTCAGGACGAGTTGCCGATACTTGGACACCACTCTTCCAGGCTGCTTTGGCTTCTGATGATAAAGAATGGATATCCTATGCTGTGGATGAGGTCAACCAAAACACCAAGAAACTGACGATGGGGCATGGATATGAGCCAAGCCACGCATTAATCTATACTTTACAGGCCCTATTTCACAAAAACGAATTGCTTTCAAAAGCAGAGCCCGTGAAGATTAGCAGCCTCAAAGAACATCTGCGAGGGGAATTTGACGTCAGACTGCAGAACCGCCAAATTGAGGAAATGTGTCGAAACTTGGGCTTCGAGGTCACCAAACCTCATGGCTATCCCACAGTTCAACCCAACGATGGACTTCTGCAACAGCTGCTCAACGAAATCAACTCCAATGGGTGACTTTTTGGGTGATATTGAATTTATATATAAATAATAATCTCACCCATTTTATCACCCGAATTGTGTGTGGCTAACAGGCAAAGATTTTGTATTTACGTAATGCCGAATTACGAATGGGACTTAATCACATTTCGGCGCATGAGCTGCACAATGACAGACATCGCAATGATTTTGAATGTGAATCCAGCTGCATTTTGGGGTGAAGGTGTTGGCAATATCAACACTCAGTCGATGCCCAACCAGTTGCGAGTCGTGTATAGGGAGGGGGGAGGTGGTGGGTGGAAAACACGAGCAGGAACAAACTTGACCTCAGTAGTGTAATGTAGTGAAAGGAGTGGCTGGTAGGAAAGAAGGTAGTGAGTAAACCGTATTAGAAAACAAAAAAGCCAAAATAGCTACTTCCCTAATTTTGCTAGTTCAATGAGGAGTTGGTTTCTCTCCTCCTCTAGCTTGAGTTGCTTTGTTTGGAGTTGTTTAAGAAACAACCTCTGCTCTGCTATTTTTGCCTTACAGGAGGTGATATTCTGTTGCTCTAGCCTTACGAAGTAATCGTCGCTGGTAGAATAAGCCCCAGGAAACCCTGGAATCGGTGTTCTTGTGACCTTACTCTGTTCCTGCTGCATCCTAGACATATAGTAGAATATTGAGTTGTTAAGTCTGTTAATTTCATCCATAACCTTAAGAATCTCCTCCTGATTTGTCGCTATTTCATCGTTGACTTGCTGAAGCTTTCCTTCTAATTCCTTCAGGCGAAAGGTTTTAGAGGATGTTTCCATAAGTGCTGCTGGTGGTTCATCAGTGGTGCCAATGGCGTAGCCAATAACACCTACTATGCTAAGGCTAACGATGATTATTGCTACTATTAAAGCTCGGCCGAACATCCCTACCTAACCTCGATGGCCTGTAATCTCAACTGAGAGAGTTGGTTTGAACCCACAGGTAATCAGAAGGCAAAGCTGTCATGATATTTATTTCACCTTTCGTATAAGGTCTTGAAGTTCATATTGAGCTTGCAACCAAAGCTCTTGAGCATCTAACAGTAACGCATTGCCATCGTCCAATTCCTTGTCATCACCAAAACCGTAGCGGAGAACTGAGGAGTAGTAAGACAATTGCTTAGTGAGTCCAGCCTGCTCTTTTGTTAAACCTTCGACCATCAAGCTATGGAAAGGTCTTACTTCTGGAGGTGGCACTAGTTTCTTGAAATCCAGTAGCTCAGAGTCCACACGGGTTAAAGCCCACGCCAGCATATTCTTATAGGTTGTCAGTGCTTTAAGGATTTCCTCCTGGCTTCCAGAACCTAACGTTTCGAGGAGTGCCCTATTAGCTTGGTTAGTCTCCTCGGTTGTTTCAGTATGTCGCTCCATAATTGGCGACGCTTGTTCAACATAAGATTGTAGCTCCGTACTTGACCGCTTCTCACCACAGCCCACTACCACTCCTGAAGCCAGTCCCAAGATTATCAGAATTGGTATAAGGTATCGCTTCATTCCTGTCGTCCCCTGTTTGCAGCGTAAAAGAAAAGCCCCATAAGGGGTATGAGAAGCCAGTAGACAGGCATTTCACCTTGCATAAGCAGGGCAATAGGAACTGCGAAAAACATAATCGGGAAAGCGACTATTCCAAAGAAGCCTCCTAACAGGCCCCACAGGTGGATGGCATTAGTCGTATTAAAGAACAGAGCAGCAAGACCGCAGCCAATCCATAAAATGCTACAAAGAGTTCTCACTCAGCACCTCGTGTTATATTAGCTCCTCCATTATATTCCTGCCTGTAAGATTTCTCCAGTACCAGAATTTTGCGAGACTGCAACCAGGTAGCCTGATTCCTACTGATAATCAAGGCAACCGTACCCCAAAAGACAAGCTACAGGTATGATTTTAGTTAAGTAACCTGTAGCGCTGACATACAACTGAGAAGGCTAACGAACATGATTCGCAATCATATTTCTGTATCTAAGTGGTTAACTTTTAGGTTAACCTTTGTAGCTTTTTGTAGTGTTCTAGACAGTCATCAAAAGTGATGCTATGGCAGTACTTGGATACCATCTCGAGGCTGCTCCACCTACCCAGATGCATTATCGAGAGTGTTGATAGACCTCTCTTGTGCAGATTGCAGGCAAAGCCCCGTCTGAAACTATGAGCATTGCAAGGGAAGCCTACTCGCCTGGAAAGTCTGCTAAGCATATCCTGGACGCCTCTGGGTTTCATACCGAGCAATGTCTCATCGTGACCATTATAAGACAGATACTCTTTTAGCAATTTGGTTGTGCTAGGAGTAAAGGCAGCTTTGGCTTCTCTATTGCCCTTGACGGTTACCTTCACTGTCAAATCATCCCAATCTATGTCTTCAGGCGTAATTGTGCATATCTCATTCAGTCGTAAGCCACTATCAAACAGCAAGCTAATGATGCACTTGTCCCTTATGTTGTCCGCAGAATCGAGGAGTATTTGCACTTGCTCAAAGGTTAAGCTGGGCAATAGCTTCTTCGCTATTATCGGGGCATCTACTACCTGCACAGGGTTGTCCTGCAAGTGATTCTGTCTATACAGCCAGTTGCACAATGCCCTCAGTGCCCTGAAATAGCCATGTTTAGCGTTACCACAAGATAATGAGGCAAGGAAGGCACTTATGCCTTCCGAAGTTAACTCAATGCCAATAGCCTTACTGAGACATCTTTGATAAAATAGCAAGGTGTGGTTAGATATGCCCTGTCTTCTTGAACTAAGGAAAGCGGATAGCATATCATTGGTTAACTTCTGGTTAACTTGGTTAACTTTTGGCCTAGAATCTGGCTGATTTCGTATCTGGGGAAGTGTCGGAATTGGCAGACGAGCATGACTTAGGATCATGTGCCGCAAGG
>CAZOQG010000033.1:0-16619 GCA_964582065.1 uncultured Dehalococcoidales bacterium | reverse complement strand
GATTCCATCCACCTGGCTTTCTGGAAGGCCCATCTCTTTGGCTATGGCACAGGCCAGATTGGTCACGCGTCGTTGATGACCAGCAGTATAAGGGTCCCTCGATTCAACTATCAATGCTATAGCCTGGACGGTTCCTTCCATGGCTTGTCGCAATCTCCTTAAAGTCTGTTTCAGTTCTTCCTCGGCTCGCTTGCGGTCGGTGACATCGACAAAGCTTCCTAACGTGGCTCGCCTTCCTCTGTATTCAATGGAGGTGACCCGTTCCAAGACCCACATTACATCCCCATTCTTCTTTGTGAACCTGTACTCATAGGCAAGGGTGCCCGGGTGTTCCTTTAGGTTTGCTATTGCTTCCTTTCTGACTACTTCCCTATCCTGCGAGTGGACGAGACTGAGGCAATATGTGCTTAGCAACTCTTCCTCTTTATAGCCCGTTAGCTCTTGAAATAGGGCGTTGACATATCGAAACTTTCCCTCCTGGGCAATGTATATCCCCGTCCCTGCGCCAGACATCAGAGCTCGAGACAGTCCCGCTGACCCTTCCAGCCTCGCTCGGCCTCGCTTAGCTGACTTCACCATTGAGGTTGACTTCGTTGTCATAATTGTTCGACACCTCTTCACCCAATCCAGGTATGAACTCATTCAAATTGAGCCTAGCTTCAGTATCCTAGATTCTATACGAATAGTAAATAGGCCATAGGTACCTTTACATATAGCCAAAAAGTCCCATTAGCTATCCAGGGGAGAACTTGGTGGCTGACAGGATCGTCGGTTCTAGTCCCGATGTAAATAGAAAGGCCGGCCACATTTACGAGACTGCCTTTGTGAATTGTGTTACCAGCAGGCAATTTGAACCGGCAACCTTGGGAGGCCTATGGCCGCAGCACCTGTTGCGTCTCGGTATTACCCGGCTGGTTGTACTGCCTGTTCTTTGGCTCGCCGTTTTTTTGCCATCTCAGGGTTCGGGTTACACACGGCCGGGCACCTAGCGCCGCAGCCTGTTGCCCACGGCGGCTGAGATTCCTGGAGTTCAATTATCTGCTCCGGCGTCGGCGTCTTTCCCGGGAACGGCACATCTCTGGAATAGAATCCGACCCCACCGCTGAAGGTTCCGTGGCTTGTGATTCCCTGGCATTCCCAGATACACTTGAGGCGGCGCAACGAGCCCCATTCAAAGGACTGGCCGCCAATGGTAACGCTCCTCGTTCTATCCTCAGCGAGTGCACCTATTTGACAGGCCTCAACACACGCCATACAGTGATCGCAGATAGGGTCTCCGCTGTATACCGAATCGGGTACCAGAGGTGCATTGGTTATGACGGTTACCAACTTCTGCCTCGGTCCAAACTGCGGCGTCAGAAGAAGGTTGTTCCAGCCGACCTCGCCCAGTCCTGCTGCCACCGCAGTCATCACATGGGATATCATAGGCTTTAGAGTCCTCGGGTCACGCCACAGGTTGGCCGGGGTTGGCAAGCATTCATAGCCTTGCCTGGCCAAGAACCGGGAAACCTGGTTGGCAATGGTATCCAACTCATCGTTCAGGATGACTGTCCCAAATCTATAGTAGGGCCACGGGGTTTTCCTGTTCACCACCTGCATTACGAGGGGTTTAGGAACCTGCAAGGCGAGACAGATAACTGCCTGCGCATCCGGCACCCAGTACCGCGGATGCATCGTTTCATCCGCCCCTTCATAGCTGTCAACTGAGGCAATACCTACCAGGTCGACCTCCTTTCCCATGGCGAATGCCTTCACCTCCGCAGTTAAGTCGGCGATCTCTGTCATCTTTTTCATGCCAGCCTCCTTTTCAGCAAATTAGTGCCCCCGTCTTTTGGGGATTCGACACAAAACAGAATACCAAAGCCCACAGCTCACGCCAAAATCGGTGGGGTTCGGTTTCTTTCCCTCTCCCCTAACGGGACAGGGCTGGGGTGCGAGAGTGAAATCAAATGCCATCCAGGTTTGGTTTTTATTTCAGCCTCCCACAGCATTATGCTTGCCGCAATTATACGTCTAGCCAAGATAAAGTGGAATAACACTTTGGTAACTGGGGGAATAGGACTTTGGTAACGCACTACGTGCCTATAGCTTCTTCACGAGAACCAGCAATCCCTGCATTTCCGCCAGTCAGCATTCCTTTCGCATAGGCTCTCGTCGTGTCTCTGGTAACCTCGTTGTCACGGTGCTGTCGGAGGGAAAGTGAATTTCTTGCTCCATTTGTGTAATATGATGGCTACACATAATTGGACAAGATGGCCGTCAGATTCAACAAGAGCACATATCGAAGCTGGAGACAGCCTGTTGTAGATATCTGTTTTCTGGCAAGGAACGCCAGGCTTATCGCGCGCATAAGGAAGAAACGACTCGTGCTACCGGCTTTCAGGGAAAGGCTGATGCTAGCTGTCATAGCCGTATACCGCTGCCGTTTTTGCTCCTGGGCTCATACCAGAGAGGCCTTGAGAAGCGGAGTCAGCGGAGCCGAGATAACAGACCTTCTCCACGGAAGCGTCAGCAATTGCCCCCAACAGGAGGTTATCGCGCTGCTCTACGCCCACCACTGGGCCGAGTCGGATGCCAACCCAGACCCGGTATCGGCGCAAACGCTTGCAGAAACCTATGGCTCTGAAAAGGCCGAGGCAATAAATGTAGTCCTCCGTATGATCCGAGTCGGTAACCTCATGGGCAACTCCTGGGACTATCTACTGTATAAGATATCTGGTGGTAAGTGGAGAACGCGGACAGAGGCTTGAAAACGGGCATAGGAATCTTCTTTCTCAGGAGGTAAATAATGAGCGATTCCAGCAAGAAAACCATCTTGATAACCGGAGCTACGGGATTCATCGGCGGCCATCTGGTTAAGGCAAACCTTGCCAAAGGGTATTCCGTTCGCGCCCTGGTGCTGCCAGGCGACCCGGGCGAGCCTTCGCTCAAGTCCAAAGGCGTGGACATAGTGACCGGGGATATCCGTGATTACGAAGCGGTGAAAACGGCCGCATCCGGCGTGGATACAATTTTCCACTGTGCGGCGGTGGTAACAGACTGGGCACCGAAGAAGCTGTTTCGTGAGGTCACGGTTGGTGGTACGGAAAACATCTGCAAAGCAGGTTTAGCGACCGGAGTCTCCCGGCTGGTGGATATGAGCACCAACGATGTGTTCGGGACGGACGAGTCTCAAGTCATGGACGAAACCTTTCCCCTGCAGCCCTGGCATGAGCCATACCCGGACGCCAAGATCGAGGCAGAGAAGATTACCTGGCGCCACCACAGGGAGCACGGCCTGCCAGTGACCATGGTCTACCCCTGCTGGGCTTACGGGGAAGGCGACCAGACCTTCGTGCCGCTCCTTGCCGATGCCATACTCAAGCGAGAGCTCATCTTCTGGCGAAAGGATGTCATAGTGTGGCCCACCTATATCGAAAACCTGGTAGACTTCCTGATGCTCATCGCAGAGGATGACCGCGCCTTTGGCAACGGTTACCTGGTCCATGACGGGGAATTCACCACGCTCCAGGACTTTTGTGCTGAAATTGCCCAGTCACTGGGAGTTCCGCCCATCACCACCCATATTCCCTATTCTGCAGCCTACGTGGCGGCGGTTGTCATGGAACTTATCTGGAAGGTGTTTGGTAGGAAAACCCGGCCGCTTCTCACCACCTACACGGTGAAAAACCTCGGGTCTAGGCTCAAGTTCTCCATCGCAAAGGCAGAACGTGAGCTGGGTTGGCGGCCAAAGATATCCTACAGCGAGGGGTTGAAAAGGACCATGGAGTGGGTCAAGACACTCGACCTGGAAACGTTGAAGCAGAAGTAAACCGCAGGGGGTGTTGTGATATGAAAGACTTCAATGGAAAAACAGTTTGCATTGTCGGTGGCTCCAGCGGCATCGGCCTAGCCACGGCGAAGATACTCTCGGCAAAAGGCGCCCACGTCATTATTTTTGCACGGAGAAAGGAGCGCCTTGAGTCTGCGCTGGAAGAGATCACAAGCTGCGGAATTTCAAAGGCGCAGCGATTTTCCTGCATGCAGATGGATGTTTCCAACCGGGCCGACGTCGAAGCGGTCATGTCCACGGCTGCAGCGAAGTTCGGTGCACCGGAAGTGCTCATCAACTGCGCGGGAAGAGCCTACCCTCATTACTTCAAGGACGTCACCTACGAACAGTTCGACGAAACCATGAAGGTCAACCTCTACGGCATATGGAACACCGTCTCCGTGCTTGTGCCTTACATGAAGGAGCGGGGTGGATACATCGTGAACACATCTTCCATGGCCGGCCTCGTCGGCGTGTTTGGCTACACCGATTACAGTGCTTCCAAGTTCGCCATAATCGGTTTTTCCGAGGCCCTCAGAAGCGAACTCAAGCAGTACGACATCACGGTATCGGTGCTTTGCCCGCCGGATACCGATACACCCGGACTTCACGAGGAGAACAAGACCAAACCGGAGGAGACAAAGGCGGTCTCCGCCAGCGCCGGGTTGATGCAGCCGGATGAAGTGGCTCGGGCTCTCATCAAAGGGATGGAGAAAGAGAAGTTTCTCATTATTCCCGGTTTTGATGGTAAATCGACATTCATGATAAAACGGCTGTTCCCCCGGCTGGTTGAGTTCATCATGGACAGGCAAATAAAAAAGGCGCAGCAAAAGAAAACGTGACAGGAGGACAACATGAGCTATGAGAAAAAGGGCAGAACAATCCCGGTATTAGAGATAATTACCGCAGCCGGCCTCATTCTCTTCTGGATAGGCTTCTTTACCGTTGGGATGGCTCCGGAAACTCCCCCCGAGTGCTACTTCGCCTACGAACACGCCTTTCCCCTGCCTGATATATTGCTCGCCTTGGTGCTTCTGGCCTCGGGAATCCTCCTGCTCAGGGCAAATCCGCTGGGGAAGACCCTGGCGCTGGTTGCCGCCGGCGCACTTGTCTTTCTCGGGCTGGTGGACTTCAGCTTCAATTTTCAGAACGGGATTTACGGTATCTCCACGCTGGACCTGATCCTGAATGGCTTCATAAACATCTGGTGCGTGGCCTTCGGCCTTGCCATCATCTGGCGCAACAAGTACCAGGCGAAGAACATTTGACAGGTTCTTTGAACTATTTTCGCACGAATCACGACAAGTTGCTGTGGGCTTGCGCTTACACTCCCAACGGCACGTAACTCATTATAACTGCCACCGGTTCCCATACCCGAGCCTTCTCCTGAAGGCCAGGGCTGGTCAAGCGAAACATGCCTTTCTTGGTCTTTCTTCACATCCTTATGTCACTTTCTACCTACCTCAGTTGGCATAGAAGGATGACCCTGCCATTTTGCCTCCAGCAACCCTGTGACCAAATTCAACTCAAGTATCTCAAAACCCAATGGGAGCACAACCCCTATAGAAACTTGCAAAATTCTGTAGTTTTTGATAGATTTCTACAGATAAAGGGGGTAGGCTCTGAGCGAGCGAAGTTTAATCAGCATAAGCGAGGCCAGCCGCATGCTCGGCGTGAGCGAGCCGACGCTGCGGCAGTGGACGGACGAAGGCAAGATAAGGGCTTTCATAACCCCGGGCGGACACCGGCGTTACAATAAGGCTGAACTGCGGAGCTTTACGGGCAAGCAGCAGCGGGTGCACGGCATCAAGGACCTGGTGACCAGGATAGAGGATACGCCGCCGCTGCATAGAGAACTGGCTCATACGCATTTTGCCACCACTTCCTGGTATAACAAGCTGGACGCCGAATCACAAAGACACCTGGCAGAATCCGGTAGGCAGCTACTCCACCTGGTTACAAGATATATAACCGAACCTCTGAAGCAAAAAGAAGTCGAGGAGCTTGCCCGAAGCATTGGAAGTGACTTCGGCGAGCAGGTGGCGAAGTTGGGGCTATCACTGACCGAGTCCCTGGAGGCTTTCATGCTGCACCGGAATCCGGTGATAAATGCGGCTACGGACCTGATGAAAAGGAGGGAATCGTTGAACGAGCGGGCGGTGGAGGCCCTACCGCTGGTGACACATATCATGGATGAGACTCTTATTTCTCTCGTAGCAGCCTATCAGCAACATCGAGATAACCGTTGAATAACAGCACGTGGTGCGAGGCTTTAGCCCCGCCCAAACCGCACTAAACTCTAAACAAACGGACATGGGCGGCCGCCCACCAACGAATTATGAAAGCAGGGGTAGCCTAGAGCATCGGCTCTAGGCGTGATTGGAGCGGATGCTCCAACCTACCCAACATACAGGATGAGAATCTATTTTCGTAGCAATGACAGGGGAGGGAGTTCGCAATGACAGGGGAAGAGGCTCAGAATGGCAGGTAGGATTGTTAAATAAGGATTGGAGGACATAAGCACCAAAAAATGATATCGATTTCGAGGCTGCTGTGCGATGCGGCGGGGCCGGGCGATGCGCTCCGCTATGGCAGGCAAGCCCAGACTACTCTGGAGGCAGCCTATCCAGCCGCCGATAAGCAAAGGCCTATCGTGGTGTGGAATTGCACCAGACGGTGCAATCTTCGCTGTGTTCATTGCTATAGCAGTGCCGGCAATGTAGATTCTCCTGAGGTCTTAAATTCCGAGGAGGGAAAGGCGTTTATCCGTGACCTGGCCGATTTCGATGTACCCGTAGTGTTGTTCTCAGGGGGTGAGCCCTTGCTCAGGGAGGATATCTTTGAGCTTGCCGACTTCGCCAGACAACAAGGGATAAGGACGGTGCTGTCTACCAACGGCACCTTCATCAGCAAGAAAATGGCTGACAAAATACACGATGTTGGCTTTGCTGAGGCCGGCATCAGCCTGGATGGCATCGGTGAGACAAACGACCGCTTCCGGGGCAAGAAGGGCGCTTACGAAGCTGCCCTGCAAGGTATCCAAAACTGCGTCGCCCTGGGGCAGAGAGTTTCTCTGAGATTCACTATCACTCGCTCGAACTATTCGGAAATCCCTGCCATCTTCGACCTGGTGGAGCGGGAAGGAGTAGAGCGGGTTTGCTTTTACCATCTGGCCTATGTAGGCCGGGCAAGCGACCTCAGCAAAGACGACTTGAGCCATTCCGAGACCAGAGCAGTAATCGATTTAATCTGTGAACGCACTGTAGACCTTTACCAGCGCGGCCTTCCCAAAGAAGTCCTCACCGTGGACAATCATGCTGATGGTATTTGCCTTTATCTGAAGTTGAAGAAGGACAACCCGGCTCGTGCTGAGAAGGCACTGGCCTTGCTCCGAGCCAACGGCGGCAACAATTCGGGCATCCGCATAGGAGCAGTCGACGATGTGGGGAACGTCCACGCAGACCAATTCTGGCAGCACTATTCCTTTGGCAACGTACGCCAGCGAAAATTCGGCGATATCTGGATGGATACCTCGGATTCATTGATGCGCGGACTTAAGGACCGAAAAGGACTGCTCAAAGGGCGCTGCCCCAGATGTCAATACCTTGATTTGTGCAATGGCAACCTGCGGGTGCGGGCTGAGGCAGTTTACGGCGACGTCTGGGCCGAGGACCCAGCATGCTATCTAACCGACAGGGAGATTGGACTGGTGCAATGACGAGTGAAATGGCCAGGCAGAGCCAACCGGGGAAAGAAGAAAGCATCACCCCCAAGCTGCAGATGGTAGCCTGGGAAATAACCCGGAGCTGCAACCTGTTCTGTGCCCACTGCCGGGCTTCCTCCGCCGATGGCGCCTATGAGGATGAACTGTCCACCGAAGAATGCCTCCGTCTAATCGACGAGATACTAGAGGTGGGCAAGCCTGTTTTGATACTCACCGGGGGGGAACCGCTTTTACGCCACGACCTCTCACAGGTGGGAAGATATGCCGTCGAGCACGGGCTACGGGTGGTTATGGGCACCAACGGGACTCTTATCACGGAGCAGATTGCCGATGAACTGAAGGAAATCCCGGTATCACGGGTAGCGGTTAGCATTGATTTCCCCACCCCCGAACCACAGGACAAGTTCCGCGGCAAGGCAGGTGCTTTCGAGGCGGCTATGGCAGGAATAGCCGCACTGCGCCGGGCGGGCATCGAAGTCCAAATCAACAGCACAATCACCAAGCTAAACGTCCAGTATTTGAATGAGTTGCTAAGCCTTGCCCTCCAGGTGGGGGCAGTGGCTTTTCATCCATTTATGCTGGTGCCAACGGGCCGAGGCAAGGGACTGGAAGCAGTCGAGATGTCCCCGGAAGAATACGAGCAAACCCTAAACTGGGTCTATGACAGGCAGACAGAGCTGGGAGACAGGATATTCTTCAAGCCGACAGATGCCCCTCACTACTTACGAGTAATCAAGCAGAGGAGCACGGAACGCAACGGACAAGGCGCATCACCGGCTGAGAAACCAGAATTCACAGGCAGACACGGCGGCATGAATTCTTTGACACGGGGCTGTCTGGCTGGCACCGGCTTTTGCTTCATCTCCCACCGCGGCCGGGTGCAAGGCTGTGGCTATCTGGATGTCGAAGCCGGGAATATAAGAGAGGAGAGCTTCAGCCAAATATGGAGGAATTCCACCCTGTTCCGAGAGTTGAGAGACCTGTCTAATATCAAGGGGAAGTGCGGCGTGTGCGAATACAAGAGGGTTTGCGGCGGCTGCCGGGCTAGAGCCTACGAAGCTACGGGAGACTATCTCGAGGCTGAGCCATACTGTATATATGAACCGGTGGCACTACGACAAGACCAGTAGATAAGAGCTATGCAAGTGAAACTCGATAATATTGACAAGAAGCTGCTCAACATCGTTCAAGCAGAGTTTCCTTTGACCAGAGAACCCTTTTCGGCCTTAGGACGGCGGCTAGGTGTCAGCAGCGATGAGGTAATCCGCAGCATTGAAAGACTGAAGGCAGAAGGAATCGTTCGCCTGATAGGCCCTGTTTTTAACGTGGGGAGGCTCGGCTACCAGACTACCCTGGTGGGAATGAAAGTATCAGCGGAGCGACTCAACGAGGCAGCCCAAATCATTAGCGCGCACCCGCGGGTGAGCCACTGCTATGAACGCAACCATGACTTAAATTTCTGGTTCACACTGGCGATGCGCACAGAAGAGGACATACAGACTGAATTGCACAAACTAGGCGACAGAATCAAGGCTGACGCTACATTGAACCTGCCAGCAATGAAGGTCTTCAAGATAGGAGCTTACTTCAACATCGGCGGAGGTGATTCGCCGGCGCCAAATGCGGGCGTCGATGATAGCAGTTTCTTGAGCAAAGACGTTGACCTATCTTCCACCGACCGAGCTGTGGTGAATGAGCTGCAACAAGACCTGCCATTAACCGCAAGGCCGTTTGACCAAATGTCAGCACGCCTGTCAATGGGCGAGGACACATTTCTGAGCCATTGCCAGGGTCTCATCCAGCGCAGAGTCATGCGGCGCTTTAGTGCCTCTGTCAGTCACAATACGCTGGGATTTGTGGCAAACGCCATGGGTTGTTGGAAAGTCCCTGCAGATATGGTGGAGACAGCGGGTAGAAAGATAGCAACGGTCCAGGAGATAAGTCACTGCTATGAAAGGAAGGCAAGCCCGCTGTGGCCCTATAACCTGTATGCCATGATGCACGCACATACCAAAGAGGGCTGCCAATCTATAGCCGACAGGCTATCTTCAGACACCGGACTTGATAAGAATACATTTGTGCTGCTTTTTACTACCAGAGAGGTGAAAAAAACAAGAGTGCGATATCCGGTATGAAAGGGCGCGAAGAGGTATCACCTTATTACCCGATTTTTGTGAATATCGGCGGGAAGAAGTGTCTGGTCGTCGGCGGGGGTGAAGTTGCTCTGCGTAAGGTGCAAGCACTCCTGGAGCACGGCGCCAACGTGGAAGTTGTCAGCCCTGTGCTTTGCCCGGAGCTAAGTCGGATGGCACGAGAAGGTACAATACGAGCACTGGAAAGGGACTACAAGCCGGAAGACTTACAGGATGCCTTAATAGCCATAGCCGCAACCGACGACGCCAAAGCAAATGAAAGTGTGGCTGCTGAAGCGAGACGGCGAGGCATATTGGTGAATGTAGTGGATGACCCACAGCACTCCGATTTCATTGTCCCTTCCTACTTCAGACGTGGCGATGTTACCGTCGCTGTTTCCACTTCCGGCAGAAGCCCGGCACTGGCACGGAAGATCAGAAGCGAGCTGGAAAAGCAATTTGGAACCGAATATGCTCGGCTAGCCCTGCTTGCCGGCGAGGTTCGTCATGAGCTGAAGCAACAGGGCGTTACGGTCGACAACGACGCCTGGCAAGAAATCCTGGACCTACATCCACTTATTGAGCTACTCAAATATGGCAAAACGCAGGAAGCAAAGGAAATCATGCTTAGGAAACTGAAGGCCCTGGGAGAAACAATGCCATGAAGACGAAGCCGCCTGGAATGCAAATTCACGTGGTGGGTGTAAATCACAGCACAACTCCTATCAAAGTCCGGGAAAAGCTGGCTGTAAGCAGTAGCCATTTCTCTGACGCCCTGCTTCTACTAGGCGATTACGTATCGCAAGGGCTCATACTATCCACCTGCAACCGGACCGAAGTTTATTCCGTGAGCGACAGCGACTGTTCTTCGAAACCAGGCACCGACTTCCTGAAAGCCTGGGCAAAGACACCCGATGCTGACTTACTACCTTATCTCTACTTCTACGAGAATGAAGCGGCAGTCAAACATCTTTTCCGAGTGGCTGCGGGGCTTGATTCGATGATTATCGGCGAATATGAGATTCTGGGACAGGTGAAGCAGGGCCTTGAAGAAGCAGAGAAAGCTCAAATGGTGCAGGTGCCACTGGGAAACCTTTTCCACCAAGCACTTCAGGTGGGCAGACGCGTGAGGGAAAGAACTGGAATTAGCAAGAATGCCCTCTCTGTGAGTTCTGTGGCAGTGGACCTGGCAGCAAAAGTCATCGGCGATTTTGGCAACTGCAAGGCCCTCGTCATCGGCACCGGCGAAGCCGGAAGACTGGTAGCCAAGGCGCTCAAGGAAAGAGGTATTTCACAGATTACCACTACCAGCCGTTCTTATGAAACCGCTTCAGCCCTGGCCGCAGCGCTGGGGGGTAGCGCAGTCAACATAGGCAACCTCGGCGAGGAGTTGGGTGCCTGCGACATAGCCATAAGCTGCACCGGAGCGCCTCACTTCATACTGGACCTCCGGACTGTGGAAGACGCTATGCAAGCTCGTTCCAATCGTCCGCTGGTCGTCATTGATATCGCCGTCCCACGGGATGTAGAGTCCGAGGTAAGGCAAATTAGCAATGTCTTTTTGTACGACATCGATGACCTTACCCAGCTGTCAGAGCTAAACCGCAAACAGAGAGAAACGGAAACACGCAGAGCTATGGAGATTGTGAAAGCCGAGGTGGAGCGATTTGTCTCCTGGTGGCAAGCCACTGAAGTAAAACCCATAATCAGCAGCTTAATGAAAAAGGCAGAGGATATACGCCAGGCGCAGCTTGATATGACTCTAAAGAAACTGCGAAAGCTATCCCCCGAGGAGCAGGAGAGCCTGGAAGCCATGACCAAAGCGATAGTGCAAAAGATACTCCATGATCCTATTCAAAGCCTCAAGAACAACGTCCACAGGAAAGAGGACTACGTCCCGCTGGTCAATGAACTTTTCCATCTTGATAAGGAAGAGCCGGAATGAAGCCGAGGATTGCCATTGGTACGCGGGGTAGCAAGCTGGCCGTTATTCAGGCTGAATCGGTGCTGGCTGAACTCAAAAGAACTACCCCCGGGCTGGAGGCAGCTATTGTCAAAATAGCAACCAGAGGTGACCGGGAAGGTGATACTGAACTGCACAAGTTTGCAGAACAGGGGGTGTTCGTAAAGGAGTTAGAGAAGGCTCTAATAGGTGGCAAAATCGACCTGGCTGTGCACAGCCTGAAGGACCTGCCTACCGAAATTCCTGATGGGCTTTCGTTGGCTGCGGCGACGGCGAGGCTTGACCCTAGAGATGTCCTCGTGTCAAGGGCGGGAAAGCTGGCCGAGCTCGCCCCGGGGTCAAAGATAGGCACGGGAAGCCCCAGGCGCGCTGTTCAGTTACAGGCGTACCGTTCCGACCTTGAGATATGCGAGATGCGGGGGAATATCGATACCCGCCTGCGGAAGGTAGCTGAGGGAGAAGTTGATGGTATCGTCGTGGCAGCCGCCGCCCTGGTACGCCTGGGCTGGGAAGATAGGATAACGGAATACCTGCCTCCAGAGCATTTCGTGCCGGCCGTGGGACAGGGGACATTGGGAATAGAGATACGCTCCGGAGACAAGGAAACCGCGGCACTTGTTTCCCGTGTAAACCACAAGGCAACATGGCAGAGCGTAGTAGCTGAACGAACATTCCTGCAAGCCCTCGGTGGGGGATGCCGCGCCCCCATAGCTGCTCTTGGGGTTGTGTCTGGGGGCGTGTTGAAACTTGATGGAATGGTGGCTGGCGCTGAGAGCAGCCACATTCTGCGTTGCTCAGGTGAAGGCGATGCCCTGGCCCCTGAGAAAGTTGGAGCTCGCCTGGCTCAGAAGATGGTTCATATGGGAGCGTCAGACTACGTTGCCGAGACAAGAACTCGGTGAAAGGGAGCGTTAGAAAGCGTCTAGTCCTCTAATGTCTGAAACAATAGAGCGCTTACCAACTATGTATTCGGGATAACCTGGCTCACCAAAGTCGGCAAATAAAATCGGAAATTACCTGATAATAAGCTTGAGGGTTATCGTAACCCGGAAAATGACCGCTATCTGGTATTTCGACTATTTCACAGCCGCTATCTTCCAATCTTGGGATGTATGACAGCCAGCGATTTTCTGAGCCGTATACAAAAAGCTTGGGAATTTCAAGCCCAGTAAAGCGCGGAATCAGGTTTCCATTGTCGGAATAGTCTACCAGGGGAGAAGCGTAATAAAACAACGCCTTTTCTGATGCACTTTGTAATGCCTTAGCAAATTCCCGCGACCCCTTGTTATCTGACTGGGCTAGTTTTTGCTGATAGTTCTTAAGGACCTCCTTCGTGAAGCCAGTGGAGCCATAATTTGCGACTTTGCGCGAGAAGAAACAGTCTTCCGAAGCCAGGTTTCCTTCAACATTGATAAATCCCTTAACCTGTTCACCATGTTCTTCAGCATAAAGTAGAGCCACCAGCCCCCCCATACTATGCCCAATAACCGCAAAATCACCTAAGTTTAGCCTTGAGACTACGATGTCTGTAATTTCCACCAGGTCATCAATCCCGAGGGTTATATCTTCGGGATATGGAGAGTTGCCGCAGCCGGGGAAATCAAACGCTACAAGAGTATAGGGTTGTAGCTCACGAATGTTTGTGGCTCCTATAAAGTCGTCTTTCGAACATCCCAATCCCTGGAGATACAGAACCGCGTCTTTTGGCCCACGGCGAAGCAAATACTCGATTTGAAGCGGTTGCTTTCGATAGACTATCGTTAATCTGTTAAATTCCACCCCAATCATGATACTTCCGATGGTATGCACCGCTTCCGGCGTCTATGAGGTTGTGGCCGAGGCGGTAAGCGGCTTAACTTGCCAAAGAAGATTTAGATTAGCTATCCCGCCTGGTGCCAAGCTGAAGGGTAACAGAAGGAGCAGGCAACTTGCTTGATACAGCCTTTCTATGCCAGCTTCGGAGTTGGAAATGCTTTCTACAGGAAAACGCCACAATCCCACTTTTGGTGTCGCAGTCAGTTCCAGCTCTATGCCCAAGTGTCGATTGCCGAGGGTTATCTTCTCAATATCTGCCAGTTCTCCCCAAGAATCAAGGTGATGGTCATCCAAAGTAAGCCCGGGTACTTGATAATAGGCCTGTTCATTGTGTCCGCCGCCAAGCAAGTTTACGTTCCATTCACTGCCAAAAATAGCTCGAATAGATGAATCGCTCATGTTCCTTAGTTGATAGCTTATCTCTATCTTCTCTTCTCCTGCACCCAACGTGACTTCCTTTTGCACCTCAAAGGGCAAGTCTTTCCTGCGAATGCTTAGAATCCCGCTTCGTCTTAGCCAGACTTCGGTCTTGTCGCCTTTTTTCTCCACCGAGAATTCGTAGGGTTGACCAGCAAAGTTCCCCGGGTCTCTATAAGAATTGTTAGCAAACTGCTTCAGCTTCGTGCCGGAGCCAAAGAAACGGTCGATAAGACTGGACCGAAGATACCGATCATAGACCAAAGAGCGAGAAGACTTCTTATCTTTGACTCTTATTGAATCATGGATGCTGGGAATGGCACCTTCCCCTCCCACCTGCTTCTCAGAGGCTGCCTCGGTCAACACTCGATGGTAAGCCTCTGGTCTTCTAGCCACCGTGCTGAACAAATTATAGCTGTGACAGCGAACGTCCCACTCAAAAATCGAGCCACCTTCTTCAGGGCTCAGATAAACGGAAAAAGCACTGCCATCGACAAGCAATTCCTCAACACCATCCCCATCAAAGTCGGTCATCTCCCATTCCAGCCATGGGCGGTCTAAATGGAAGACCCTCCCTAACCACGAGCGCTGCTGGTGAATTATCCTATCGGCCTTGTCCTCTGCTTGAATGAGATGGCTATAAGTGGTTGCCCGAATATCAGCCAGGTAAATTCCGCCAAAAACGCCGTGCCAGTAGGGACAGTTGCACTGCGCTTTCCACAGCTCGTCGAGCCCACAATCATCTCTATTCAGAGCCCGGGCCCGGTAGACTTTTTGATGGACACGAAGCATTTTCTTGTGCATTCGATTTATCTCTGGATACTTAACCAGAAAATTACGCCATAGACCACTATGCATGAACTGGATCACGTCCGGACGCTCTTCAGCTTCCAGTTCACGTTTAAGATCAGTATATCTCCAAGACTTGTCAGCTGGCAGAGACCACTCTAGCATTTCATCGTAAGCAGCAGACGGTAAATAAATCCTACCTAGAGGCGGAAACCGACCAGCATATTCACCCAGCGGGAGAGTGTGTAGCCAGTCTTGGTTGCGTTCTAACTCGGTGAAGAACTTGTCTACCCACCGGTCTCGCCAGCAATAGTCATAGGTTCCTGGCCAGACACCGAATTTCTCACCGTCATCACCCAATACAGCTATCTTGCCTTCTTTATCCGAAGCTTCCTCAGCCAAATAGGTAATAACTTCCTCTACGTGATGCCACGGTATTGAGTAGCGTAAATGCTTACTGATGGGAAATACTTTTACAAAGCGGCCTTGCTCCTCAGTCAGATAGTAGCCGAAGAGGTCTTTGTCATCTAACCCTACTGCCTTGAAGGCAGTATCATCGACCAGCGTCCATTCTACGCCTGCCTGAGCCAGAATCTTTGCCAGGTATGGCTCCCAGACTCGCTCTGCCAGCCACAGTCCGGTTGTTTTAGAGCCAAATTCCTGATTGATGGTGGCACTCATTTTGGCAATCTGCCCCAACTTATCAGCGTCGGGAATGGCCGTCAAGATAGGCTCATAATAGGCGCCACCCATAATTTCTATTTGACTCCGGCTCACTAATCCAGCCAGTCGGTCGAAAAACTCGGGACGACTTTGCTTCAGCCAATCAATAAGGCAACCGCTGTAATGGAGGGAAAGACGGATAGCAGGATGCCTTTCCAGCGCTTCAACCATAGGCAGGTAAGCCTGCTGGTAAGCTTGCTCAAAGACCCAGGGAAAGTTACCTAACGGCTGATGGCTATGGATGGCCAGGCCAAGATATATTTGTCTCACTTGCTTCATTGAAATCTCCTCTTGAGGTGGTTAATAAAGAAGTTTATCGGTTATCTTGTCCCTCAGATTTCTGGCAACTACCAATCTATGGTAATACTCCTTCTTGATATCTTCATCAGCTTGGCTAAGGTTGATAGCTCGGTAAGCATTAACAATCGCCTGCCATTGCTCCAGCAATCCCATGTGAACCAAATTAATGTCCCACATTGGCCTGCGGCTCGCCCACCAGAATTGGCAACTATGCAATGCTCTGTCAAGTAAACCACGAGCGATAGTGGCAAACCGTTTAGTCTCATCACTATCGCTAATTTCCATAGCCTTGTCCACCAGTTCAAGACATATGTCTAGATGTTCCCACTGGAGACGATGGATTTCATTACCTTTGTACTTCCACAAGGGGTAAGGATTGCCAGTAGCCAAATCTTCAGTAGAAGTGCTCCACGATGATGCTCTCGGTTCTACAGCCTTACTTACAACAGGGAAAAGCTCCAGAAGCTGACTTACAGTCACGGCTTGCACTTCTTGAGTTATCTTGGCATCTTCAAGGAAAAGACTGTGCTGATTAGCTAAAACCGTAGCCTGCTTCAAGCTAGCCAAGGTTTCCCCGACAGGCTCGATCTGCTCATAAACCTCAGCCAGAAACAACTCCTCCCAGTTCTCAATGTGGTGACCAAAGGTTTCAGCATCCATAGCGGTGATAACATATATATTTTCCTTATCTCCCTTAATCTGTTTCAGGTTATCCATGAATTCATCCGGCTCCACGGTTCGAAAGGATATTTTATTGCTGACTATGTCATCGCGAAAGAACACCACCAGCCGCTTATTTCCTTCTTTGATATTGTGAATCACATCCACCGGCCAGGCCTTTGGGAAACTGCAGGCAATGCCACTCAATATAATCCATTGATGTCCAGAGTCCAGGACAGGCAAAACTATTTCTCTACTGTAGCACATCTCAGGCGGGAAAAAGCC
>CAZOQG010000032.1:0-16868 GCA_964582065.1 uncultured Dehalococcoidales bacterium | reverse complement strand
ATATGCCAAACGACGATGCAAGCGGCATGGCCAAGGTTGTGGCAAACGAGGTATTTGAAAGGGCCCGATGTACAGATTCAAGCTACTGGGTCCTGGCACAAGGGCTTCTTCGCCGCACAGTCTGGTATTTCGTGGCTTGACCAGACTCGGAACCTAATCATACATTCAGTCAGATTGTGCGGCTTTATCTCTTGTATATTCCGAGCACCTCGTAGCCGTCAGGGATAGCGTGCTCCGTGGCAACCCTTGCCGGGTCAAACTCAGTTGCGTCCCATCTTCCGCTCCATCCCATCTCCCTCGCCGCCAGGAAGAAATGCGACATGGCGATTCCCACATCGAGGCGGTAGTAGTGCCTACCCTGGCGAACGCTGCGATACCTTCCTTTTGCGTCGGCTACGGCTATCACTTCTCTTTGGCCAACCAGGAAACGCCAGGGTTGAGTGTTAGCCCAGGATGGGGCCAAGCGTGTACATTCCAAAGCTTCAAGCAGCTCGCCATCCTCGGTCTCAAGTGGCGACTCCCAAAGGGGGCCGAAAGCCATTTGTCGCAGTGGTTTCCTTCGTCCGAAATTCACCGCCACTAGCTCAACAGCATCATGCGCAAGCCTGCCATGAAACGAAGTATCCGGGTAGCCAATCGGAGTCAATGCGATAACTCGCTCACCCTTTTCCAGGCCCAGGAAGGTGCCGATTCGTTCCTCACTGAACATACCACCGACCCAGCAGGTGCCGAGGCCTTGCTGGGTGGCAAATAGTATCATCTGCTCCATCCTGAAGCCCATGTTCAACATAAATAATGGCTTCTCCTCAGACGTGGCTATGATAAAGTGCGGCGCCGAACCGAACAGCATCCGTGTTCCGGTCAGCGGGGTCATTCGCTCAGCAACCAACCTGCCTTCCCTGACAAGATGGAAGTGAATTCGGATGCTATCGTCCAGAGCTAGAGAGTTCTCCCCTGACCTGATTACGGCTTGCAACACTTCTTCTAGGATAGATTTTGTCTCATAGTGGCGCACGCTTATTCGCCTGCGTACAGCGGCACGAATACTCATGGGTTCATCTCTCTTGTTGAACATAGCAACCAGCGGAGGTTTAGACAATCATGCTGGCAAATGAGAATGAAGGTGGCAGCCTTCCCTTGGCTAGCTAAGGAGGTCTAGCTTTTCCAACTTTCCGTTCTTATCAATATGCTCAATGACGATAGGGAAACCTGTCTTGCCACCTACGCTTACTTTGGTCTGGGCGAGCTCAACCACGTCCATGGGATTAACACAACCTTCAGGCGGGTAGACCCCCTTTTCCTTAATCTTTCCTGTAGCCATAAGTATTGCGCCGAGTGCCGCAGGGACCCCCGTGCCTTCGCCCATTCCCTGTCCTCTTGAGGACATCGAGAAAACGTAGGTGCTCTTCTCGCCGTTCTTGTACCCTTTTACCACTATTTTCAGACAACCCATAGCCTCGCTAAGCCCAGCCTCTTTTGTCAGTCTGTCCCTCTGCGAGAGTATGAAGGCGACTGCGAACTCCAAGGGAACGACCTTGTGCCCCTGGACCTCAACCGGTTCCTCGTCTGTGATGCCCAGCCTCACCATTCCCTTTATGAGTTCTGCATAAGCAGGTGGTAGCACAAGCCCAAGGTTAGTCACCCTTTTCACGCCTTTCAAATACTTTGGCAGAGTAATCGTTTCCGGGTGTGGATAGGCATAGACATTGTATGTCCCCACATCGCGAAACTCAGTCTCCTCTTCCATGGCTCTTCCGCTATCCTCGAAGAGGCCAACCCTCGTAAACTTGCCATCAAGGAACATGGGTATATCCATCTTCATGGAGTGGATTCGGTGCTTTACTACCGCCGGCCCTTCTACCTTTTCGCCTCCGTGGGCATGGTATATGTCGACCGACTCAACCTGCTCCAGCAGAGAATCGGCACAGAACCTGACCAAGACATTCGCTATCCCTGGAGAACTTCCCATCCCAATTAATGCTGAAATACCGGCCTTCTTTGCGTCCTCGTCCATACCGAGAAGTTCCTCGGTGGCGTCAAAATCATCGCAGACATCAACATAGTTGATTTGGGATTCTATCACTGCCTTCATTATGATAGGCCCATATTTGTAGAAAGGTCCGACACAGTTCAGGACAACCGACGAGCCGGCAATCGCCTTTCTTATGCTCTGGGGATTCTCGGCATCAACTTCAGCGACTGAGAGGTCGCTTCCCCCCAGTGTCGTAACCAATTCTCTTGCCTTCTGGATATCGATGTCGGCAACTGTGATTTCGGAGAATACTCCGCTTGAAGCAAGGACCTGCGTGGCTATGCTTCCAACAGCGCCGCATCCTCCCAGAACCGTAACCTTAGACATCTTGCCCTCCTTTATAGCTACACTCCAAAGCTGCTAAATGGGTCGACCCATTCTTTGAGTGCAGTCGCCAGCTCTGAATGCTCTTTAGCATACTCTTCAATGGGAATACCTTGCATTGCGGCATCAATCGCCTGGCGGAACGCCTTCCCACCTGCCACTGGGCCTTGAGGATGGGCATGAATGCCCCCGCCCGAACCTATTACAATGTCACTGCCAAGGTCTGCCATTGCTTGCGGCACCATAGTTGGCGTAATTCCACCAGACGCCATGGGGAAGGTTGGTTTTAGATGGTACAATGGGAAGGTCAGGTTCTTGGCGGCATTCTGGAATTTGTCGACTATCACGGGAGCTTTTCCGTATGGAGCCGGGATGACAACCACGTCAGCCCCGGCAAGACGAGGTAGCTTGCCCAACACAAGATGAGAACTCAGGCCGTGGTAGGGCGACATATACATAGCACCGGCAACATCCATGTGGGCCAACATAGGAACGTTTATGTTCGGGTCCTCTGTTATCGCCTGCATCACGGGTAATCCAACAGCAAGATAGTTTATCATCAGTGCATTGCACCCTAACTCCACTGCGCGTTTTGCATTGTCAAAAACCTTTGGCACCTTATCCGTTATGTTGACAGTATACAAGGTGCGTTCGCCCGTCTCCTCATAGACTTGCTTCTCAATCTCCATGTAGCGTTTAACGCGCCCCTCAACAGAATTGAACGAAGCGTCGGCTATCAATTCATCATCCTTAATAATGTCACAGCCACCCAGTGCCGCTTTCCTGAACAGCTCGGCTCCGACCTCCAGCGTGTAACCCGTGCACGGTTTTATCATGTTGTTCAGCAGCGGTCGCTTTGGGATTCCAAGGATTTCTCTGATACCGGCAATGCCGAACTTCGGTCCCTTAAAACCGGCCACATATTTTTCCGGGAAACGAACGTCCAACAGCTTGATGTTCCCGCCCATCGAGATGTTACCCACTACTGCTGTCAGCATCATGGGTATTTGCTCGCCTATATTAACCTCCGGGAAAGCTATCTGGATAAACCAATTCCTGGTTTCCACCGAGCGGGGTACACCAAACTCATAATCCGGCATCTCGTACACGCCGATGACTTTAGCAACGTGCTGGCAGCGCACCTCCGGAGTCTCACCGGGAACCGCAACCCAGGTACCTGTGCTCTGCTCCGCAGCAAGGGCCAAAGATAGCTTGGGAATAGGGATTTCCGCCGGGAAAGAAGCTAAGTACGTAGCAATAAGATATTCATCATAGTCCACTCCGTCTGGCAGTGCTAAGGGAAGACCCAAGATCTCCTCAGTATTCATTTAGACACCTCCTTTACACGTTAGCTTCGTCAAATCTCTTCCTATTAAGCTTGCTATAGAAACCCCGCAGGTTGCTATACACCTCCTGGTACGAATCAAACAGAGAATCGTAAATCTCCCGATTCTTCTCTTGGGGCTCAAAGGCCCTCTCTACTTTCACCACCTTCTTTAGAGACTCAAAATCGGGATATAGGCCGAGACCAACTGCTGCTACCAGCGCAGCACCCACCGCTCCCGCGTCCTGGGACTCACACACAGTTTCAACCTTTCTATGAGTGACATCCGCCAGAATCTGCATCCAGGGTTCACCTTTCGCTCCCCCGCCTATGACTCTCAGTTGTGGAAGGGGAAATTTGAAGTCCTTCTCTACGATCTCCACAATCCACCTGATATTGTAAGCCACTCCTTCATAGACAGCACGCAGCAGATTCTCACGGGTATGCTCGGCGCTCAGGTTAAGAAAGCTGGAGCGAACGTAGTGATCATTAATGGGGACTCTCTCTCCGTACATCCAGGGCGTAAAGATTAAATAATCAGAGCCTGGCGGAATCTGCCTAACCTTTTCATCCATAAGAGCGTAGACGTTAGGAATACTTGGGTCCATCTTTTCAGACTTGTAGAACTCGTCTCCAATCCATTGAAGACAGGCCCCGGCGGTTTCGCTCTCGGCAAACAAGAACGCCTTACTTGGGTCCGCCGAGTGGATAGATGCTGCTCCGTGTTTACCTTGTGGCATACGTTCTGTAACGACGCCTACCCAGCCAGATGTCCCGAGATAGACATGACCTTCACCTTCGCCGACTGCACCCGACCCAACGGCGGCACAGGGAGCATCTCCGGCACCCGCATAGACCGGAGTGCCCTCCAGCAGCCCATACTCACTGGCCGCTTCTTTCGACAGCACTCCGACCTGGTCAATAGAACGCACCAGAGGCGGGAGTTTCTCGGGGTCAAGTCCGACATAACGGAAGATGCTGTTAAGCCATGTCTTCTTCTTGAGGTCAATTCCAAAGACAGAGGCGCACGTCAACTCCATAACCATGTTGCCGGTGCTGCGGTAGATGAGATAACCATCGACATCAAGAAAGCAGCACATCCTGTCATAAATGTCAGGCTGTTCCCCCTTAAGCCAGAGTAATTTCGGTATGCCATCCTTTCCGCCTAGAGCGGTGCCGGCAATGAGGGCAAAAACCCGAGCGTTGATGAATTTTTTCATCATGCGGCTTGCCTGCTTGCCAGCCCTGTTATCAAGCCAGATTATTGCTGGCCTGAGTGGTCCTCCTTGTGAGTCCATCGGTACAATGCCGAGCATTTGCGTGCTGAAGGTAACACATAGCACATCTTTGGGTGACACCCCCGTCTCTTCCAGCAGAAGCTTCGTAGTCTGCGTCACCGCCTTCCACCAATCTGCAGGCTCCTGCTCTGCCCAGCCAGGCTTTGGATAGTCAGTCCTGTAGGACTCAGAGCGCCTGCCATGCACAGACCCCTCCGTATCTACTAAAACCGCCTTGTTCCCACTTGTGCCCACGTCGTGGGCGATTATGTATTCGGCCATTTGCCTACACTCCGGGTGAGGCGACTATTAACCAAACATCTGCCGCTGACCTTATCAGAATTGAAGCCGAGAACGCATGTCACTGAATACAAGTTTGCCCTGGAACTGCTTCTAAACCTATTATACCACTTCCGACGATAGAATCGTTCGTTGGAATAGCGAAGCAGTAGATTCGTGGCTACACCAGGTTATCTTCTTGTTGGGGCATGGGGATCGCCAGTAAGACGCCTAGAAAAGCCCTGTAGCCCCCAGAAGTAAGTAAACCAGCAGCATAAGCACCAGATAAATGAGCCAGCCTACGATGCAGGTGGCAAGCGCGCGGCCGGTAGAGAAATCGAGGGCTTGTCTAACAGCGATGACGCCCGCAATTAGAAACCATATGGAGGCGCCAAGGGCGATAATGCCGCCTATGACAGGAATGAAGGAGAAAATCCGCAGCACTCCAGGGGAGTGCGCAAAGCCTATAGTCCGAAGCAACTCTCCCCATGTGGCTGATGTTTCCGGGCCCTTGAATATCCTAGTGCCCAAGATGTAGGCCAGGTATGACCAGATAAGCCAGCCAACTAGGGAAGCGGCAAGACCAGTTAGTAGCCCCCAGAAGAACCCCAGGGCTCCCATCGTAGCTATCCCAGCTATGCCAGCACCAATGCCGGTGGCCAAGCTGACCGCGATTACCGCTATCAAAGCCTGTGGCGTGGCCGTCGAATCAGCCTCGACTTCTTCGTAAAGGCTAACCTCCAGCTTTGCTGCCCGAATCATTCTGTTAACCAGAGAACGCGAGTTCTTCATTTTTCCCCTCCTGCTGTGTAGCTTAACCTATTTTAGCATACCAGACAAGCACCGACAGCGCCTCATTAACTCATCCTCTCCTGACGGGAGGGAGTCAGAGGGAGGGGGAACTCTTTCACCCTCACCTAGCCTCTCCCATCGAGGGAGAGGGAAAACATGTAGCGCGAGGCTTCAGCCTCGCCCGAGGCGACCTTAAAAGGTCGCACTACATTGGTTGGTGAATAGGCGACCTTGATAGGATTTAGATATTCGAATTTCGGATTTGTCCTCCAAGGGAGAGGTGTCACTGATACATTGCGTGAGTAAGAAGAGTTGAAAATAGGGCGCGTGACAATGTAGAATGAGTGGCTGTGGAAGCTTCCGTCGAGAAGCAGTCCTGAGTTTGGTGGTGCGAGTGGCTCGGGGCGGTTGGCTCTCTTTTGGCAACAGGCAAATCGTTTGGCTGAATTCAGAAATATGAACCCATATAGTTATCAGAGTGGCGAGCTCTATTCTACCCTCCATCTGAAGGAAACTACCTCGAAGTGGTTGCGATACGAGGTCGATTTCCCCACCGCTCATCCCACACAGTACAAAGAGAATAACACTGTCTTAGGCGAGTACTTTCAACCACGACATGCAGACAAGGCCCCGCTGGCTGTTATTGTCCACGGGTGGGGAGACCGAAGCACAATCCTGTGCAGATTCCTGGCACGAACTCTGGTTAAGAGGGGAATAGCCTGCTTCATCCTGTATCTGGTGTTTCACTCCAGACGCATGCCAGAAGTTATCAGAAACCGGCTTCCTGTCCTTACCCCCGAGGAGTGGTTTGAAGGCTACCAAATTTCGGTAATCGACGTCCGCCAGGTGGTAGATTGGGCGGGTGACAGACCCGAGATAAACAGGGAGCAGATAGCAGTGGTCGGAATAAGCCTTGGTGGACACGTCTCTGCCATAGCAATGGGCGTAGACAAACGCATCACGGCAGGTGTGTTTCTGGTTTCGGGAGGGAACGCAGAAAAGATTACCTGGTTAAGTAGGAATGAAGCTATCAGAAAGGGACATAGTTGCACCGAGGCGGAATGCCACCGTATCCACAGCCATTATCCACAATATCTGGCCGAGGTAGCCGAGAAGGGGTTGGAGAATGTTACCCCCGCCAAGGAATGCTTCTGGACTGACACCTTAACCTTTGCCCCCTATCTGCGAAGACGTCCGATTCTGATGATAAACGCACTCTGGGACGAGGCTATCCCAAAAGAGGCTACGCTCGACTTTTGGGAGGCATGTGAGAAACCCACCATCAAGTGGTTTCCCGGAACTCACGCCACCGTCTGGCTGTGGTATCCCTTAATCGGGAGGAAAATCGCTGGTTTTCTCACATCAACTTTTGGCATGCAAGGCCAGCGCTCGGCCTGAGGTGACTGGACAGCAATTCATCTCCCTGTTGGCAAAAAACTCGAAACCTGGGGGCGAAACCACAAGTTACTCAGAGTCAAACTTGCCTTACATGTGCTTTGTTGCTACAATGGACGCCGCCTTCAAGACAGACCGCCAGGTAGCAACACACAATCTAAGAAACTCACCTTGGACAATAAGCCAGTTGACATAGCAGCAAAGTTCAAACCCCTGTTTGATCCTCGCTCCGTAGCCTTTCTGGGTGCCTCCAGTGACCCCAGGAAGTGGGGCTTTCGCATCCTATTCAATCTCATAAACGGTGGATTTCCAGGGAGAATCTACCCGGTAAACCCCAAGCAGGAAGAGATACTGGGGCTAAGGGTATACAAGAACGTTGGCGACATTCCTGAAATCCCCGACCTCGCCGTGATTGTGGTACCTCCCCAGAGCGTACCACATGTGGTCAAAGAGTGCGTGGACAAGGGAATGAAAGCCGGCGTGGTCGTAACTGCCGGCTTTGCCGAGGTTGGTGAAGCCGGGGAGAAGCTCCAACGAGAAACCGTTGAGATAGCCCGTAGTGGTGGGATGATACTGGTGGGTCCTAACTCCTTCGGAATTGTGAACGCACCGGGCAAGCTTTACTCACAGATGCCCCCCATTTTCCCCCCGCCAGGTCCGATTGCCCTTATCTCACAAAGCGGAAACGTGGTTGGGACGGTAGGGCGCCTGGCTATGACAAAAGGCTTCGGCTCCAGCAAAGGCATCAGCAGCGGCAACGAGGCAGACCTTCACTCAGAGGACTACCTCGAATATTTGGGCGATGACCCGCAGACCAAGGTAATCCTGAGCTATATCGAAGGCTTCAAGGACGGCTCTCGGTTCTTTCAGACGGCAAAGGAGGTGAGCAAGAAGAAGCCGATCGTTATGCTTAAGGCAGGTGAAACGCTAGCCGGAGCCAGAGCTGCAAAGTCTCACACCGCGTCTCTGGCCGGCTCGGATCCAATGACCGAAGCCCTGTGCAAACAGGCCGGAATCATAAGGGTTAGAAGTCTGGATGAACTCGTAGACGCCGGCCTCGCCTTTCTCTGCCACCCACTACCCCAAGGCAGGAGAGTGGGCATCGTCACTGCCGGAGGTGGATGGGGGGTTCTGGCGGCCGATTCCTGTGCCAAACTAGGGCTCGAGGTTGTGTCCTTGCCAGAACAGACCCTAGCTGAGCTGGACAGCCTCCTGCCAGCCTGGTGGAACCGAGGCAATCCAGTTGACCTGGTGGCGGGCGCTTTCGGAGATGCTATGATTAAATGCGTTGAAGCCCTCCTGCGCTGTCCTGCAGTGGACGGCGTTATCATGCTGATGATAATGCCAGCTTTGCCTCAGGAGCTGTTCGCACGAACCAGCGCCGAGCACAATAGGGAAGAAGGGCGAAACGCTCTACTTGCGGCGATAATCGGCATCTTCGACCGGCTGGCTAAGCTGGCCAGCACACATCAGAAGCCGGTCATTGTTGGCTCCGAGCTACCTTTTGGGAGTGCCGGTCTTACTGCCGACATAACCCGCGCCTTGGGACAGATGAACTCCGTGTGTTACGACATGCCACATCAGGCGGTTGCGGCTTTCGCCACCCTAGCCCAATACAGCGAATACCTGAGGCAAGACCGTGCATGACTTGAGAATTACAGGTTTGTTGCAGTCACTCACGCTGTGGGAACAGTTGAAGCCTAATACATCGAGGAGGTTATCATGATTAGAACAGTCGAGCAGTATCTGGAAAGCCTGGACGACGGTAGGGTAGTCTATTGCCTTGGCGAAAGAGTAAAGGATGTCAGGACGCATCCCACCATCAGGAGCATTATCCGCGCTTCGGCTATGGACTATGTTGTGACCAACGACCCAAAGCTTCGCCCCATCTTTGTGACCAAGAACGAAGACGGTGAAGATACTCATTTCCTGTTTACGGCGCCCAGGAGTTCCGACGAACTTTTGAGGAGAAGGGAATGTTTTGTTACCGGTATGAGGTCAGGTGGTGGCATAGTCCTCCATTGTATGGGCGTTGATGCTTTGGCAGCGTCAACGGTTGCTGCCAACAGAATGGATAAAGAACTGGGCACACATTATGTCGAGCGCGTCGAAGGCTACAGAAAATACTTGCAAAAGACAGACCTGGGTATCACTGGTGCCATGACCGATGTTAAAGGGGACCGGAGCCTTCACGCTTCCAAGCAGGTACAGCACAAGGACTTCTATGTCAGGGTGGTAGACAGGCAGAAGGATGGAATTGTAGTTAGAGGAGCCAAGGTGCACATCAGTGCCACGCCCGGCGCCAACGAGGCTATAGTCCTGCCGTGCCGGGCTCACAATAGCGAGGAGGAAAAGGACTACGCCCTGGCCTTCGCCACTCCTCTTAATGCCAAAGGTATTACACTGCTGGCTAATGAGCCGAATATGAGAACGTACGGAGAAGAGGCTGATTGGGACTATCCGTTAAGCGCAGCAGCCCAACCCACTGAATGTCTCATCATCTTTGATGATGTGTTTGTCCCCTGGGAAAGGGTGTTTATGTGTGGTGAATGGCAGTTCTCACGGGACATAACTTATGCCTTTGCTACCTTTCACCGCCTTTTCGGCATTTCTCGCATGGTAGCAGAGTGTGAGACGCTTACCGGCGTTGCGGCACTGATGGCCGAGTATAATGGTCTGGAGAAGTACGAACACATACGCAACAAATTAGCCTGGCTGGCGACCTACAGCGAGACGGTGAATGTTGTCGGCAGAGCAGCCTGCATAGATTGCGCTAAAGAGCCCACTTCGGATTTGGTTGTACCTAACATGATGAACGCCAACATAGCCAAGTTCACCTTTGCTGACGGCTTCCATGAAGCGTGTAAGATCGTGCAGGATATTTCCGGTGGCATCCCAGCTACCGTGCCAGCGTATAAAGACTGGAAGAACCCGGAGATACAGCCTTTCATAGAGAAGTATCTTGCTGGCAAAGCCGGTGTGCCAACCGTCGATAGAATTCGTGCCTCCAGGCTGGTGAAGGATATTACCGGCGCTTACTGGCAGACTGCTAATATCCATGGCGAGGGCTCATTGGCAGCGCAGAAGATGTTCCTGTATTTCAGTGCCGATTGGGGCAAATACAAGGCGGCTGCTAAGAGGACGGCCCATATTGAAGGATGGCAGAGTGACCCTACGTACGGTACTTTGCCTCACCCTGATACCAGCGTCTCGCCAAAACTGCCACCCATTGATACATCGTACAAACTGTAGTCTCCTCCCAGACAAGGCATGTACGAACAGTCCTTGCCGCCCGTGCCAGGCTCAGCCTTCTCTCCCCCTGCCCAGAGCGGGAGGGGGCCAGAGAAAGAGGGAATCCCAATTGTAATCGTCTGCCATCGACGGGCAGAGAAACGGAGCCAGGCAGGGCACTACACTGCTTGCACAGGAGACACCCTGATTCACCATACCGTTTCCTTGAGGTTGTTCAATCCAATCCCTCCAAAAAGGCTTTGACATTCCTGCCCAAAACATCGTGGTTATAACCGCCCTCTAGAACAGCAAATCTCCTTCCTTTACAGCCCTTTTCAGCAGCTTCCTTAACCAATTTCCCGATAGTTCGGTAATCATCAGTGGTAAGCTGTCCGCCCCAATCTTCGATATGACGATCAAAACCCGCTGAAACTGCCAGAATCGAGTAGTCTTTTTCCTCCTGGAATCTTTTCTCTATTTCTTCAACGAACCCTTCCCGGCCTTGGGCTTGCGGCTGGAAGTACTTAATCTTACTTCCAGCAGAAATATTGCTGGTGCCGTCTCCAAAATGCAGATCGAAGTCTAGAATTAAAGCCCCTTCAATCAGGTTTTCTCCCTGAAGCTTGGCCAAAGCTATGGCAATATTATTGAAGAAGCAGAATCCCCAACAATGATCAGGACTAGCATGATGGCCAGGTGGTCTGATTAGGCCAAAACTGGCTTCACCTTCCATAGCTATTTGGGCAGCCTTAATGGCTCCTCCGGTTGCTAGACAAGCAACTTCATAAAGACGGTGATCCCTCTTGATTGATTCAATATGAAACTGAGTGTGCACTTTTCTCAGATCGTCTTCCAAAGCCAATCCGGGTTCTACAAACTCATATTCTCCTTCGAGTTCTCTCAGGATTGCCTCTATTCTCCCCGGACTGGCAGCAGGATCAGACGCATAGACTTCATTGTAAAGAGCATGATAGACTATTTTCACTCCATATCACCTCCGACTGTTGTTTTTGCTTTGTTCCTTTCTGGCTAGAGGAACCCGATTCTTCCAAAATCCGTTATCATCTCTTTGGCCTTTTCGCTTTCATTGGTAACTCTAGGCCTGTTTCAGCTCGGATGTCCACTTCGTGCTGTTCATACTGGAGGATTGCTACAATTGATAAAGGATATGAAATATGTACAGGCAGAACTGGGCTGCCTCAGAGATGATATTATGGAGATTGGATATTCTTAGCTTTAACAAGTCTTCAATCCTAACGTGAGAGAATTGGTGAAAGATCCTGAAGTAGACCTTATTTTCATCCTCAATAGCCTGGGCCAGCTTGCGAGATTCCACACTGGGTATGGCGTCGTCGACAAACGTGTGGACAATGGCCATCTTTGCTTGGAGTTGATCGATCCTGACGTGGGGTGACAAGCCGGCAAGAGTCTCTTGTGTTTTGGGGTCGAGTCTTGCCCAGAGGTCTCCTACTCGCTCAGGATCACGATTGGTGAGTAGTTCATACATAGCCTGTCCCGGGGGGGAGAGGTGACTCTTGGCAGAACCGAGGGAGTTGTCTCTCAGCATTTCCTCAATGTGGGTTATGTCTAAAGAGCTTGGCAAAAGTCCAATAAGCCACTTAGGCACCTCTTCTGCCAGAGCGACACGAGGTTTCCATGGCTCAGTCTCACCTTGGTAAATGCAATACTCCGTAATAACAGCCTGCACCCAATCTTTAATGTTATAGTAGCCTCCCCAAGAGCCGATAACGGCTACATCCCGGCTGATACTTGCCTCCTCGGCAGCAAGCAACACTAGCGAAGCACTGAGACAGAAACCTATCATTCCTATCTTATCATTGATGAACCTTTGCCTTGAGAGATACTGAAAGCTGGTGACCAACGCCTCTACATCATCTTGGTGAAGCCGAAACCTACTCAGGTTCTCCAGTTGAGGCATCAGAACAACATACCCAGCGCGGGCCAGGCTTTTACCTACTAATCTCACACTGAAGTCATCCTTCCCATCCTCAACAGCACCGTGGGCCAAGATTATACCGGAATGTCGGCCTCGGTCATGAGGGCGAAATAAGTTGGCAACAATAGTTCGGTTACCACAGGAATAGGTAACCTCAGAGATGACGGTGCCACTGGGTATGGCACTGGTTCCCCATTTATAGCTGACACCCAAATCCAATATCAAAGCCGCGGTTTTGAGCCCTACCCGGACTGGCCTGGCTAGGAGGGTCAAAGCTAGGATAGCGAGGACGATGAACCCTATTAGTATCCACTGCCAATTCATGGTCTCAAGCCCAATCAATTGCTGCAGAGGAGCTAAAGCGATAATAGCGCACCCAAACATGTCTATCATCAGCACACCCGGCCTAGCTCGGTCATAGAGAATTTACGCAGCCAACAATCATTTGTCAAGAGCATAGGTCATCAATTGCTTGCTAGGCCTTTGGTAGCCACATGAGGAACCAAGCTAGGCGAACCGGGAAATCCGTCATATTGTTGAATCCTGCCGTCTTGACGATGTTGGAACGGGGGGATATACTACAGGCTACTGTTAGCCGCCTCCAACTACGGCTAGGGAGACCAAGGAGTCAGGTTATGCGGGAGCATTTCTGGTAGCGCAAGACCTTCACAAGAGCCTCGATGAACATAAGGTCAGGCGAGAGAAAGGGGGCCATGGATTTTGATTTGACCGAGGAACAAAACCTAACACGGCAGGCCGTTCGGGACTTTGCTGAAAATGAGATAGCCCCGGTTGCCCAAGAGCTGGATGAAAGGGAGGAGTTCTCTATCGAGCTGACGCGGAAGATGGCCGAATTGGGACTCCTGGGTTGCTTTGTCCCGGAGAAATACGGTGGATCGAATATGGGGTATATTTCATATATTATCGCGGTGGAAGAGCTAGCCAGAGTAGACGGTTCCCAAGCCGCTACCATTGCCGCTGGAAACTCTCTCGGGATCGGACCTATCTACTATTTTGGCAGCGACAAGCAAAGGGAGAAATGGCTACCCAAGCTTTGCGCGGGGGAGTGTCTGGCAGCCTTTGGTCTCACGGAGCCCGAAGCTGGCTCCGATGCTGGAAGCTCTCGAAGCCGAGCCGAGCTTAAGGGAGATCACTGGGTTATTAATGGGAGCAAGATCTTCATCACCAACTCAGCTTGTCCACTCACAGGTGTTATCGTCGTCCAGGCCGTGACCGGGGAGCGAGGTGGTGGAAAGCTAGAGCTCAGTTGTTTTATCGTCCCCAAGGATGCGGACGGTTTGACAGCCAAGGAGATGAAGGGCAAGATGATGTGGCGAGCATCCAACACAGGGGAACTGTTCTTCGATGATTGTATCGTGCCCAAGGAAAACCTTTTGGGAGGAATAGGGGATGGGTTCCATCAGATGCTTTCCACCCTGGACGGAGGACGCCTGAGCATAGGCGCCATGGGGCTTGGTGGCTCGCAGGGGGCCTTCGAAGTGGCTCTGGAATACGCCAATTCGCGCATCCAATTTGGGCGGCCAATCAGTTCCTTTCAAATCAACGCTTTCAAGTTGGCCGACATGGCCCTGGAGATTGAACTGGCCAGGAATTTGCTCTACAAGGCCTGCTGGCTGCGCGAAAACGACCGCCCCATAACTACGGAGGCGGCCATGGCCAAACTGTATTGTTCAGAGGTTATGCACCGGTGTGTTCACCACGCTGTGCAACTCCACGGCGGCTATGGACTGATGAAGGATTTCAGGACTGAAAGGTTATATCGGGACCAAAGGCTTCTCGAGATCGGCGAGGGAACGTCAGAGATTCTACGAATCGTGATTGCTCGCCATATCGGCGTGGCAGGAAGGGCAATCTAGAAGGAGAGGCATGATGAAAAAGGGAAAAGAGGTAGAGCGCGCTGGAACCTCTGGCAAATCAAGGTCGGCCAGGCGGAGACGCGCAGGGCATGAAGATTTACTGACGGACGTATCCCGTGTCAGGCAGCCCGAGGCGATGGATAGGGAAAGAGGATATTTGGGGGAGCGGATTAGAAAGGGTCGCGAAATGCGCGGGCTTACCCTCGAAGACATCAGCAGCCGGACGGGGATCGATGTGGATACACTGAAACGTATGGAATCAGGCGAAATGACTCCTCCTCTGGGCCAGTTGATCAGGTTAGGCAAAGCACTGGACATGAAGATGGGCTATTTCATCTCTCCTGGGGTTGATAAACCTATGACCGTGGTCCGCACAGACCAACGTCAAGCCGTCTCTCGCTACGGAGAAAAGAGGAGTGAGCAGTACGGCTACGCTTACGAATCCTTGGCCCCGGAAAAGGGTAACCGATTGATGGAGCCTTTTATTGTGACCTTGTTGCCAACTGACACGGAAGAGCTCTCCACGCATGACGGCCAGGAGTTTCTTTTTGTTCTCGAGGGAGAAATGAAAGTCCAAGTCGGCGATCAAATCGAGTTCCTCCGGTCTGGAGATGCCGTCTATTATGATTCGAATCAACCCCACCTGGTTAAATCTGCCGGCGCGAGCAAAACCACAATATTGGCCGTTCTTTACGCGGGATCAAAATAGCCTCTGTTCCAGAACGACGACCTGTGTGCGCCGACAGAAACATTCGCACGGCTGGGCAATGTAGCTAAGCTGTTGTGGTCAACGGCCCCCAGCCCAGGTTGATCCGTGGATTCTATAGTTGGCCGCCTAAACCTCAGCATTCTGGCTGAGATTGCTTCGCGGAGTCTACCCTGAGCGAGATTCTTCGCTGCGCTCAGAATGACAGAGGCCGAAGGGCTCGCAATGACACCAACTGTCTTTGCGAGGAGCGTTAGCGACGAAGCAATCTCGTTGGGCATTGGTCTTGGTCACCATGAAGTCACCCAACGGGTGAATCTTCTGAATCTGCGCTCAGGGATTAAGAGGCCATGCCTCACCTTGACAACCGGCTAAGGTTAAGGCATCCTGATTCACACCGCAATTGAATCCCACCTTGGACACACATCGGGGCCAGGAATGTGAAGAGAGGCAGAGATGGAGATATACGCTATTACGCCGACCCTCAGACTCCTGAACCTTCAACCGCCGATACCAGGATACAAGAGATTCATAGGAGCGTACCTATTCTCCGGTGAAAAGAATGCCATTGTCGATGTAGGTCCCACAGCAGCCATACCTAATTTGCTCTCCGCATTAACCGAAGCCGGCATCAGTCCCAAGGAGATTGACTATATTGTGCTGACGCACATTCATATAGACCACGCCGGCGGAGTAGGAACAGTAATCAAGGAGTTGAGCAATGCCAAAGTTCTGGCCCATAGCCGCGCTCGTTCCCATCTGATTGATCCTACAATGCTCTGGAAGGGTAGCCTGAAAACGCTGGGCGACCTCGCCCTTAAATACGGCCCTATCGAAGCGATCCCTGAAAATAGGATTGTGGTTGCCACCGACCAAATGAAACTTGACCTGGGTCATGGTCTGGCGTTGGAGATACATCTTACTCCGGGGCATGCCGCCCATCACTTGAGTATTTTCGACCGAGCGAGTGGTGTGCTCATAGCCGGTGAAGCCGCGGGCGTCTGCATTGATGGAATGGTTAGGCTGGCAACACCGCCACCATTCAGGCTCCAAGAGACACTGTCTTCCGTAGACAAGCTCATCGCGCTTGAGCCCCAGAGGCTGTGTTACGGTCATTTTGGATGCTATGACAACGGACTGGAAAGGTTAAAGCTTTACAAAGAAAAACTCCTGGCGTGGTATGAAACCGTTAATTCAGCAGCCAGGGCAGGCAAGAATCCAGAAGACATCCTGCTGCTGCTCCGTGAGGAAGACGAGAGCTTATCCTACCTTGACGGTCTGGACAGAGACGAATACAATCGCGAGTTTGCCTTACTTATTAACACCATCAAAGGCCTGGCTGAGCCTGTTGGGGAAGCCTAGCACAAACGGAGAAAATGCTATTCAACTTAGGGGGTTGAAAGTCATGGCTGAAACCTATCACGACCAGGATGCCAACCTGGACTTCTTGAAAGGCAAGACCATTGGCATTATCGGCTATGGCAATCAGGGACGGGCTCAGGCGCTCAAGACCGCCCTGGCAAATGTCCGCTGAGTGCTTGTCCTTGCTTCAGTGTAGATGGTTTTACTCATGACGCAGGGATTCTATAGGATCCATTCGTGCGGCTCGGAAGGCCGGATAGGTGCCGGATATCAGCCCGATCCCGATCGATACACTAAGGGCGATTATAACGA
>CAZOQG010000031.1:0-17253 GCA_964582065.1 uncultured Dehalococcoidales bacterium | reverse complement strand
AGGGCGCCGCTCCGGGAGGTCACCACCCCCAGGGGCGTAAAGCTAATGTGCCCCAAATGTCGTTGCGAGGCACCGAGTGCCGTGGCAATCTCGGTGGGGATGTGGTGGCAGACCCTTCCCCTGACTGCTGACTATTGACTATCGCCCGCCTCTGGTTCGACCCCGACCCCGATTTCCGCTCTCCCGACCAACACCCCCCATATACTATTCCCCCATTATGAACCAACAGCAATCCTTTCCCTTCATGGGGGAGTCAAAATACAGAACAAGCTATAATGAACAAAACGTCAGATTGTAAAGCGCGAATCCCCTTTTCTTCTCTAGGCGCGCACAATGTGGTCACGCCAATTGAAACGTAAGTAGTAATTGGGTAGTCCTTCAGTGGAGGACCTTAAGTCTATGAATCCTCTCGCTACATTATCTCCCCACTGTTGAAATTTAAGAATAGGTACATTAGACTATATGTGTCTGTGAATAAGTGAAAAGGCAGGAATCAAATGATTGTAGACTCTCTTCGTTATAGCCAATACGATGCAACACCACAGGAATGGAAGCTAGAAGAGTGTACATTTGGAAATATAAATCTTATCGTTGGGGAGAATGCATCAGGCAAATCAAAGGCGTTAAACGTAATCGGTAATTTGGGAGACCTGCTGTCAGGAGACAGAGGGTTATTTCTGGCTGCCAATTACGAGATAACATTCAACAGAGATGGACAGAACATAAGCTACATCCTAAGGTGTGAACGCAGCGCCATTCTTGAAGAGAAGCTCGACATTGGTTCAGAAACCTTCCTAACCAGAGGAGCCGATGGCATCGGCAAAATATATTATGAGAAACTCAGTGATACAGTGGATTTCCAGGCGCCTCCCAATCAAGTCGTCAGCATCACGAGAAGAGATGCTATTCAGCATCCGTTTCTAGAGGACCTGTACCTTTGGGGCAAGGCTGTCAGACGTTACCGTTTTGGGTCGGATTTGGGCAAGAGCCATCTGTTAGTGCCTTTAAAAGCTAAGGAGGGAGAGTCTGAGCAGCACCTAAACGCTAAGAACACCAATATGGTGGTGGGCATGTTTATTGAAGGTAAGAAAGCATTCTCCAACGAATTTACAGATTCGATCAGGCAAGATATGGGGGCAATAGGATACGAATTACTGGAAATAGGAGCTGCGCCTCCGGTCAGTATCGTATTTGAACCCGCCCCTGGTGAAGTGCTAGGCTTATATGTAAACGAAGCTGACTTGAATGGAATGACCGATCAGAATGATATGTCCCAAGGTATGTTCAGAGCCCTTTCTCTAATTATCCAAGTAACGTATTCTCAGTTTACCAATGCACCTAGCTGCATATTAATTGACGACATTGGCGAGGGGTTAGATTACAATCGGTCTACAGCTCTTGTGAAATTACTCGTTGAAAAGGCGAAGGAATCCCCAGTTCAACTCATTATGGCTACCAACGATCGCTTTGTCATGAATAGTGTTCCACTCGAGTATTGGTCGGTTATGCAACGCATTGGCAATACTTCGAGAATCTATAATTGCAGAAACTCCCCCAATCTTTTCAAGGAATTCGAACTAACCGGCTTAAACAATTTCGATTTCTTTTCAAGCAAGTATTATCTGAAAGATGATCGCCAGAATTGAAGACAATCGCGATATTCGCCGAAGGCCTGACCGAGCAAGTTTTTGTTCGAGAATTCCTGCTCAGGATTTTTGACCCCGCCAAGCTGAGTTTTGAGTGCTTAGAGTTGAAAGCTCATAGATACTCTGCTGTCCCGTACAAATATCCTAACCCAGATGCCGCAATACACTTTATGATACTTGATGTACACGGCGATGAGGGAGTACTTAGCTCCATAAAGGAACGTGAAAAGGAACTAATTGAGAAAAGGAGATACGACAGAATAATCGGCATCAGAGACATGTATACAGCAGCTTATGTAAAACGTTCACCGGGCCGAATAAAAGATAGCGTAACCAAGGATTTTATTCGCAACCATAATGAAATCATACGCAACATGACTTACCCAGAACGAATAAGTTTCCATTTTGCCATTATGGAGGTAGAAGCTTGGTTTCTGGGGATGTACAACCTATTCAACAGAATTGACCCTATACTGACCGCGGATTATATCAGAGAAAAACTCGGAATTGATTTGATAGCTACTGACCCACAAAAAGAATTTTACAAACCCTCTCAACAGGTTAGCACAATATGTGAATTGTGTGGCCGGAGTTATAGCAAGAAAAGAGACGAGGTAGAGAGTGTCTGCCGCAAGATGAAATCAGAAGATTTCGAGAATGCGAAAGAAAACGGTAGATGCCAGTGCTTTGCCGAGCTCTATCAGGACATTATCAGCTGCCGCTAAACCTCGTTTTTATTCGCTTCAACCAAACAAATCAAATGATACCAAAAAGCAAGTGGTGTGACTGCTGCCAAAACGTCTCCCTTCACCTCGCTATTTCCTAAACAAAACAATCAATCCCGCTAGAAGTGCTGCAACCCATTTCCACACGTATTCCGTTGGGTCAAAGAGAAAAAGAAGCAAGAACCTTGATACATCATCTGCTTCCTTGGTAGCGATCAGCAGCAACTCGTGCCACCAGGGTAGGAATGCTAGAATGAACATTATCAGCACAAAGGCTTCTAGGACCCATGCTAACGGATTCTTCCCCATCGATTTAACCTCCATAAATTTTCTTGCAAAAGAGAACCACAAACCACTCCCGTATAAGAAAACATAGTCTACAGGGACACACTCTAGCCCTATCTCTTTCCCCATGTTTTCTCAATCATCTCATTGCCCTAAAATCCATATTCCTTTCGCTGGGCATGCAGACTGAGTTTGCATTTCCGTGATATTTCCCCATTGGCCTATGGGCGTTTGAGCGAGATTGCCACTTGTAGACATAACAGCTGGCGGTCGAAAGGGATAGCGTAATGTTTGTTAGACTTGTCATCGATCCTGTTACTTCGTGGCCTTTGCATAGGTAATCGCTAGTTGTTCCAAGGCCGCGATAAGATGTTCCCCTTCTCTATTGTCCGCCCCCCACCAACCCAACCGCCTGAAGAATCACCCCCAGAAGAACCACCCCAAAAGCCGCCATCCGGTGGTACCTGCGTGCCTCGAGCTCCGCAAACACCCTGGGGTCGTCGTCCCGCCTTACCATACACATTAGAGCAATCTCTCTCTGCCCCACCATGCTCCCCCACAGCATCACAACCCCCAGCGCTACATATATCAGCCCTCCCAAGAAAAGCCCGAAAGGAACAGCCACGAACAGCCACATATGCGACACCATCGATCCCACGCCCAGCAACAGCGCTATCACGAACACCACGATAGCCGTCACCCGAGCCTTCCGTCTAGCCACCTTCGTCTTCTCCCTGAGCTCAGCCCACCTCTTCAGCTCTTCAGCTCTTCGTCGCTTAGCCCCTTGTTTTGCCCCTCGCCTTTCGCCCTGTCCCTCATCGCCTTCACTCTAGTCTCACATTATACATCTAGCCACGGCCAGAGGAAATACCCACACCCTATGTCCCTAGACCAACTTCTCCACATCATTCACGCAAGGCCGCCAATAGTGTTAGAATGTATCAACAACATTACCAAGGGAGGTAGCAAAGCTATGCAACGATTGCTCAATAGGCCTAAGCTGCAAACACCTCTTCAAATCCTAGGGATTGTATTCCTCTGCATACTAGCTCTAGGTCTACTCATTGGGATACCCATCTACATTGAATTGCACAGGACCGTCGAGTTCGCCTTCATAATCGAGCTCGACCCAGTGACGGTTGACCTTGGGTTAATAAACGAGGGTGACCCAAGCAATTCTGTTTGGTTTGTAGGCAGCCAATGGTTACAATTTAATCCCTACGAACCCATGCCAGCCGGCGGAGGCTACGGTATGTCCTGTGATACTAAATGCTGACTTGCCATCTACGTATATAGGTGCAGGTTGCACCTAATAGATAACCTCTTCTCGTTTCTGGACAAAGCAGCACCCGACCGCTACATGCCCATAGGTCGAGTAGACCACAAACTCTGGCAAGGTGCCGCCGATGCCTGGGGTATAGATGAGCTTTATCCCTATTTGAGGGGAAATTCTATGCCCTAGTTATACATCCTAGCAAAGCCAACAGGAATCCCCACGTCCCCAGCCTTCCACCATTCCAGCCCACCCATAGCCTTGGCACAGCAGCAGTCGCTCCTTGCCCACCCTCATTCTGTTGCCACCACCCAGTAACTCGCTTCGCCTATAGGCACGGAACAGCGCTTGCTTTACCGGCTACGCCTGGCAAGGCCTGTTCCCCCACAATACCCAAACTGGTTGAAACAGTACAGGGGGTGGTGGCAGACACACTCAAAATGACCGTTGTAGGATGCTCGTTTCTGGTCACCATACACGGGGCTGTCCCGGTCGAGAATGATTCTCTAGAAGGCTGCCTACGTCCCAAGTTTGATACGGGAAATCCGGCGTAAAATTACTCGCGAACGAGTGCTAACAGCCCAATCATTGCCAGGGATGCCAAACCGGCTCCAAGATAGAATGGCGCTGCGGGGCTAATTGTTTGCCAGAGCCAGCCGGCGATTATACTGGCAGGCAAAAGACTAATGCCGACCACGCCGTGGAAAAGGCCGTAGGCGGTGCCTCGCCTCTCTTCAGGTACCAAATCAGCAACGAAAGCACGAGCTACGCCCTCGGCTAGCCCGTAATAGACCCCATAGAACGCGAAAAGCAGCCATATGTGCCATGAAGCCGATGCCATAGCAAAGCCAAGATAGGTAAGAGCATAGATAAGCCAGCCCAAGACAATGACTCGCCTTCTCCCCAGCTTGTCTGACACTACTCCGGCTGGCGTTGATATGGCTGCATAGACAACGTTGAACGTAATAAGCATCAAGAGTATGTGAAGAACGGAGTTGCCCAGGTTTTGAGCCCGCAGGATAAGAAAGGCGTCGCTGGAGTTACCCAGGGTAAACAAGAACATGATGCCCAGAAAAAGCTTGAAGCGGTTGCCAAAGCCGGCTTTGCCTGCTTGAGGGCTTCTATCGGTGTACGGCGGGTTTGTCTGGGAGTTAGACTGGGTTTGTGAGGTCGAATCCTTTTTGGCTTCGCGGACAAAGAAGAACACAAATAACGCCAGCACCGCTGGGACGATGCCAATAAGCACCAACCATTGATAAGTGTCTCGAGCCAGCTCTAAGGTGCCCCTTTGAAGCAAAAAGACGACGGCTGCTGCTACGATGAGTCCCAGGGCAGCACCGGAAGTATCCATAGCTCTGTGGAATCCGAAGCTCTTGCCCCGTTCGTCAGCAGATACGGAATCAGCTACCAGCGCATCCCGAGGAGCAGTGCGCACACCCTTGCCCAATCTATCAGTAAACCTTATCCCAAGCACCAGGCCCCAGGTTGTAGCTATATACATGAAAGGCTTGGCCAGGGTAGATAATCCGTAGCCAATCATCGCCAACGACTTACGCTTACCCAGCTTATCGCTGAGCCAGCCGCTGAAAACCTTAACCAGAGAAGCTGTGCTCTCAGCTACCCCCTCGACAAAACCGATGATAACGGGGGCTGCTCCCAAAACATTAGCCAGAAACAAAGGGATGAGGGTAAAAACCATCTCGCTGCTGACATCAGTGAGAAAGCTCACCAGACCGAGGAAGAATATGTTGGAGTGAAGTCCGAAGATTTTCTTGCGACTTGTATCAACCTGCCATGGTTCTGTCATTTATGTCTCCTCCAGCACCTCGTGAACCAGCTCCCTAATTCTCTTACTAGAAGTCTCCAACACCCGCTGGCCTTCGGCTGTAGCCTCATAGTATTTCCTTACCTTCCCACCCACTACCCTTGAGCTGCTTTTCAGATAGCCTTCTTTTTCCAGACGGTGGAGAGTGGGATAGAGAGTGCCTGGGCTGATGTCATACCCATGCCTAGCCAGCTCCTCAGCTATCTCAACACCAAAGATTGGTTCCTTCGAGGCATGGTACAGGATGTGAATCTTGATGAATCCTAAGAAGAACTCCCTGTCGAGCATGATATCGTCTGCCAATATTGTGATACGATATATAATACAGTGGACTGACTTCCTTTGTCAATAGGGCCATTTCTCCCCTAACCCGTGAGTGTCACTGCGAGCGAAGCGGGCAATCTCATAGCCCCCCACCGAGATTGCTTCGTCTCTAATGCTCCTCACAATCAATCATGCCTATTGCAATCGGCACCACGGACGACGAAAATAACCGTAGCCCAGAGCATCTGCTCTAGGCGTGATTGGAGCCGATGCTCCAATCTACCCAACATAAAGGATGAGAATCTATTTTCGTACCAATGACAGGGAGGTGTCTTTGCAAGCCCTTCGCCGCTGTCATTCTGAGCTGAAACTCTGAGTAGAACGAAGAGTCAGTGAAGAATCTCGTAATATGTTCAGGGTAAACTCCGCGAAGCAATCGAGAGCCTAACCGTTCCACCGAGATTGCCGCGGCACTGCGTGCCTCGCAATGACCGAAGGGCGGATGCAGAGACAACTCTCGCTCACACCCCTCCCTCCCCTGGCGAGAGGGAGCCAGAGGGAGACGGAAACCTGCTATCACCCTCACCCTGACCCTCTCCCGTCAAGGGAGAGGGAGGGGAGAGTTGTGCCGATCAAGGGAGAGGGAAGAGGCAGACAGACCTGAAGAGCCTATCGGAAAAGCCGAAATCTGGAATGCCTTTACTACTTTCCCGGCTGGTTGATCTGTGGGGCGGTCACCCGTAGGCGGGTGACTCGTAGGGAACAATGTGTTGGACGAGTACAGAAGTTTGACCAAGAAGGTATTTTCTGCTAAACTGTCGACTTGGTTATTTGAGCTTGGGGAGAGCTTAGTGCCTGATGAACTAGCCGAGATACTGGCTGAATATGAGGGGGAAAAGGGAGCACTAATTCCCATCTTGCAAACGGTTCAGGAGAAGTTCGGCTACCTTCCGCAAGAAGCAATTTCAAAGATAGCAGAATTCTCCCGGATGTCGGAAAGCGAGGTCTTTGGAGTTGCTTCTTTTTATGCCCAGTTCTATTTTAGTCGTCGTGGTAAGCATATTGTGAAGGTCTGTTTAGGCACTGCATGCCATGTCCGTGGGGGTGAGCGTATTCTGGACGAGGTGAAGAGAGAGTTAAACGTTGAATCTGGAGGCACAACCGAAGATTACAAATTCAGTCTGGAGAGAGTAGCTTGCTTTGGCTCTTGTGCTCTGGCTCCAGTCATGGTTATCGATAAAAGCGTCTATGGTCGGGTGACTATCGCCAAGGCAAAGGGTATCCTGGCCGAATACCGCGAGCGTAGAGAGTGATGACCTTCGAGGAAATTCGCAGTCAAGCGGAATCAGAGTGGCAAGCATTGCAATCGAGCAATAAGCCGCGGATACTGGTGGGCGCCGGTACCTGCGGTAGAGCTGCTGGAGCTCTCGATGTTCTTGAGGCCATCGATGCGGAACTTACACAGAGGAATATTAAGGCTATCATCACTCAGGTTGGCTGCATGGGGCTATGTTATGCCGAACCGATGATTGGGATAGTAAAACCAGGACAGCCGCAAATCGTCTACGGCAATCTGACGCCTGAGTTGACTACTGAGCTTATTGGTGACTACTTGGTTAATGATAATCCCCGTCCTGACCTGGCTCTAGGTTATGTTGGTGATGGTGGTGTTGGTGGTATCCCCGATTTATTCGAGTTGCCGGTGCTCAAACCACAGGTCCGCTTAATCCTGCATAACTGTGGCTTTATCGATCCTGAGAACATCAATCATTACATTACTGGCGGCGGCTACAGCGGTCTGTCCAAGGCACTGAAGATGACGCCAGAGGCAATTATTGAGGAGATTAAGAAGGCAGGTGTCCGAGGGAGAGGCGGCGCTGGCTTCCCCACGGGACAAAAGTGGGATTTCTGCCGCAAAGCGCCAGGGAATGAGAAATATATTATCTGCAATGCTGATGAAGGCGACCCCGGGGCGTTTATGAATCGGTCATTGCTTGAAGGTGACCCTCACTCAATTCTAGAGGGAATAGTCGTTGGTGCTTACACTATAGGAGCGAACCAAGGCTATATTTATTGTCGCGCCGAGTATCCCCTGGCTCTGGAGAGATTAAGGCTGGCCCTTGGCAAAATGGAGGAGTATGGTCTTATCGGAGATAACATCCTTGGTTCCGGTTTCAATTTCCACATAAAGATTAAGGAAGGAGCTGGAGCTTTTGTTTGCGGCGAAGAAACAGCTCTGATGGCGTCTATCGAAGGCAAACGAGGAATGCCTCGGTCACGACCTCCATTTCCGGCGATTTCTGGATTATGGGGTAAGCCGACAAATATTAATAATGTAGAGACATGGGCAAACGCAGCAGTGATTTTACAAAAGGGTAGTGAATGGTACGCCCAACACGGTTCGGAGAGAAGCAAGGGAACAAAGACATTCGCCTTGGTAGGCAAGGTGGAGCGCACCGGACTTATTGAAGTGCCCTTAGGCATTACTTTACGTCAAATCGTTTATGACATTGGCGGTGGCATCCCCGAAGGCAAAGAATTTAAGGCAATACAGACTGGCGGTCCTTCAGGAGGTTGTCTGTCATCGTCTATGCTTGATTCACCCGTTGACTATGAGTCGTTGACTGCCGCTGGCTCCATTATGGGCTCTGGCGGGATGATTGTTGCTGATGAAGAGACGTGTATGGTTGACCTGACAAGATATTTTCTTGCTTTCACACAAGCTGAGTCCTGCGGTAAATGCCCTCCCTGCCGAGTTGGCACGCGGCAAATGCTAGATATCTTAGAACGTATAAGCCGAGGCGAAGGCAAAGCTGGAGATGTAGAGCAACTTGAAAGAATAGCCAATACAGTTAAGCAGGGCTCGCTTTGCGGTTTAGGGCAGACTGCTCCTAACCCGGTGTTGACTACTGTCCGCTACTTCCGCGATGAGTATGAAGCCCATATTAATGAAAAGCGATGCCCAGCTCTGGTATGTAAAGAATTGATTTCCTTTTACATTTTGCCCGATAAATGCCAGGGTTGCATGATTTGCTTGCGAAATTGCCCTACTGAAGCAATTTCCGGCGGTAAGAGACTGGTACATGTTATCGACCAAGATAAATGCGTAAAATGCGGGACGTGTCTTGATGTTTGCCCACCCCGCTTTGCTGCTGTAGCCAAAGTCTCAGGTGAGCAAATCGAGGTGCCATCACAACCTGTGCCTATCGAGACATCAGGTTAGAAAGGTTTTTTGAGTATCACTGTGGCTCGGAGTTCATGTATGCCAACAAGAATTGATAGGAGTTGAGTATGGTTGTTGGTCAAGAGACTAAAACCATTGGCTTGACTATCGACGGGCAGTCGGTCAAGACGCAAGAAGGTGCTACGGTACTTGAAGCGGCTCAACAGGCAGGCATCTATATCCCCACACTATGTTACCATCCCAGCCTGACTCCATCCGGGAGCTGCCGCATGTGTATTGTTGAGATTGAAGGCATGCGCGGCTTCGTTACCGCCTGCACGACGCCAATAGCTGAGGGGATGGTAGTCAAGACTAACACTCCGCAGCTACAAGAGCTACGGCGTAGTATTCTCGAGCTGATCCTCAGTGAACACCCATACGCTTGCCTCATCTGTGACCGTAAGGAAAATTGCCCACCGTTTCACATTACACTGCGGAAACAGGATGCAACCACTGGGTGCATGATGTGCCCCAAGAACGGGCGCTGTGAATTGCAAAAGGTGGTTGATTATGTTGGCATTACGGAAGTCAGGCTATCTCCTACTTATCGGGAACTGCCAATCCTAAAAGACTCGCCTTTCTTTGACCGCAACTATAATCTGTGCATACTCTGCGGGCGCTGTGTTGCGGTATGCCAGGAGGTAAGAGGAGCTGGGGCGATTGCCTTTACCTACCGGGGCAGCCGAGCTTTAGTTGGTACTGCTTTCGATAAGTCGCTGCAAGATTCAGGATGCGAATCATGTGGGGCTTGTGTTGATGTTTGTCCCACCGGTGCTCTAATAGAACGCTCTGGCAAATGGCAAGGTCTGCCTGAAGACTCGGTAATTACGACTTGCCCTTACTGTGGGGTTGGCTGCCAACTGAGCGTAGAAACAAAGCACGATAGAATCATTCGGGTAGCACCGGTTCTGGAGAATTCAGTCAATCAAGGACAGGCCTGTGTCAAGGGGCGTTTTGGCATTGCTGAATTCGTCCATCATCCTCGGCGTTTGACTATGCCCTTAATACGAAAGAACGGAGAGTTGACTGAGGCAAGCTGGGACGAGGCGCTCGATTTAGTAGCGGAGAAACTCGCAGGTTGCAAGGGTGACCAGTTCGCTTTTATTTCGTCGGCCAAGTGTACCAACGAGGAGAACTACCTGGCTCAGAAATTCACTCGCATGGTGATGGCCTCCAACAACATAGACCACTGCGCCCGTCTGTGTCATGCCCCCACAGTGGCTGGTTTGGCTCAAGCTTTCGGCAGCGGTGCCATGACCAATTCCATCAACGAGATTAGAGACGCTGCCTGTGTATTGGTTATCGGCAGTAATACGAGCTCTGGCCACCCGGTTATTGCCTTGGAGATAAGGAAGGCAGCACGCAACGGTGGAAAACTCATCGTAGCCAACCCGCGTGAGATTGAGCTCTGTCGTTACGCTGACATCTGGCTGAGGCACGCTCCGGGTAGCGATGTGGCCCTTCTTATGGGCATGATGAGGGTCATCGTTGATGAGAAGCTGGCTGATATGGCCTTCATCCAAGAATATTGTGAGAATTTCGATGCTTTCACGGAGTCATTAGGGAATTTTGACCTGGACTTCGTAGAGAAGATAACTGGTGTGCCAAGCGACAAAATAGTCGAGGCAGCTCGAATATACGCCACCAATAAGCCCGCGAGCATCATCTATGCCATGGGTATTACCCAGCATAGTCACGGCACCGACAACGTGCTAGCTACCGCCAATCTAGCCATGCTGACGGGTAATATTGGCAAGCCATCAACCGGGGTAAATCCGCTGCGGGGGCAGAATAACGTCCAGGGTGCTTGCGACCTGGGTGCTTTGCCCAATGTCTACACTGGTTACCAGAGGGTTGACAACCCCGACATTCGGAAGAAATTTGAGGTTGCCTGGGGTTGCAGTTTGGGCTCCAGCCCAGGGTTGACCCTGACGGAGATGCTCGATGCTGGCTATAGCGGGCAGATTAAGGCGATTTATTTGATGGGTGAGAATCCGGTGCTGAGTGACCCTGATGCCAAGCATGTTCAGGAGGCATTGCGTAAGCTTGAATTCTTCGTAGTGCAAGACATTTTCCTCACCGAGACCGCTGAGCTAGCTGATGTCGTTTTGCCAGCAACCAGTTTTGCTGAAAAAGATGGCACTTTTACCAATACCGAGCGGCGGATACAGCTAGTCAGGAAAGCAATCAAGCCCGTAGGCAATGCCAAGCCTGATTGGCTGATTATCAGCCAGGTTGCTAAGAGGTTAGGGGCTGATGGTTTTGACTTTGAGCATCCTTCGCAGATAATGGAGGAGATTGCCAGCTTGACTCCCAGCTATGGAGGCGTTAGCTACCAGCGTCTGGAAGAATGTGGATTGCAGTGGCCGTGCCCTAATAAAGACCACCCTGGGACGCCTATACTGCATGTGGGTAAGTTCGTTCGCGGTTTGGGTAGGTTCACGCCGCTGGAGTATAAGCCGCCAGCCGAGTTGCCCGACGAAGAATATCCACTGATTCTTACCACCGGTCGTAGCCTCTATCATTTTCATACTGGAACTATGACGCGGAAGGTATCTGGGCTAAATGCTATTGAGCCGGAAGGAGTAGTCGAGATAAATCCAGTTGATGCCTCTACTTTGAAGATTGCCGATGGCGACAAGGTCAAGGTGGCTTCACGCCGGGGCGAGGTAATATGTAAGGCAAAGGTGACCAAGGAATCACCACCGAAGGTAGTATTTATGGCTTTTCACTTTGCCGAGAGCGCTGCCAATATCTTGACTAATCCGGCGCTAGACCCTGTATCCAAAATCCCGGAGTTCAAGGTATGCGCCGTAAGAATTGAGGGGGGGCAGGAAACATGACCGAGCTTATGTTAACCATCGATGGACAGCAGATACCAGCAGAGAGCGGGATAACCGTATTCGAAGCTGCAACCAAAGCAGGGATTTACATCCCCAGTCTTTGTGCCCATCCCGACTTGCCGCCTTCAGAGGAATGCGGATTATGTTTAGTGGAAATTGAAGGTGCGCCTGAGTTTGTCATTTCTTGCACCACAAAGGTAGCTGAGAATATGGTGGTTCACACTGACACGAGGGAACTCCGGCAGAGACAGGTTCAGGTGTTGGAGAAGATTCTATCTGAGCATCCCAATGCTTGCCTTACTTGCTGGCGTAAGGAACGGTGTCAACCGTTTGATGTCTGTTTGCGGGATGTAGCAGTCACCGAACGCTGTGTTACCTGTCCTGAAAACGGGCGCTGTGAACTGCAAAAGGTGGCTGACTATCTGGATATCGAGATGGCAACCATCCCTTATGAGTATAGGGGACTGCCGGTGAACAGAGACAATCCCTTCTTCGACCTGGATTATAATCTGTGCATTGCTTGTGGGCGGTGCGTCAGGGCTTGTCGAGATTTGAGAGACGTGAACGCCCTGGATTTCATTGAACTGAATGGCTATCGAGTAGCCGGGCCTTTGAAAGGCAACCACAAGGACTCGGGATGCAAGTTTTGCTTTACCTGCGTGGAGGTTTGCCCCACTGGAGCACTTGTGGATAGGGAAGCAAGATATCACTCTATCTCCGATTGGGAAGGTTATGTAGTTCCGTGTCGCCAAGCATGCCCGGCTCATATAGACATACCTCGTTATTTGAATCTTATCGCTCAGGGAAAATACGGTGAGGCCGCAGCCGTAATACGAGAGAAGGTCCCCTTTCCCGGGGCGCTGGGGCGTGTTTGCATACATCCATGTGAGCAGGCATGTCGACGCAGTCAACTAAATGACCCGATTTGCATTAAGTTTCTCAAGCGCTTTGCTGCTGACCAGGATACTGGACTATGGAAGCAGAATTCCAAGGTAGCACCACCAACAGGCAAGCGAGTAGCCGTGGTTGGTTCAGGACCAGCCGGTCTAACCGCAGCCTATTACCTGGCCAAACTGGGACACTCAGCAACGGTTTTTGAGGCGCTACCGCAAACCGGAGGTATGCTGCGGGTCGGTATCCCAGACTACCGTTTGCCACGAGAAATCCTGGACGCTGAAATTAAGGAGATAGAGAACGTAGGCGTTGAGATAAAAACCAATACAAGAATCGAGTCACTGGACGGCCTCTTCGAACAAGGCTACGATGCCATATTTCTGGGCCTGGGGGCTCACCGGGGAACCAAGATGGGTGTTGATGGTGAAGATAGCCCTGGAGTAATAGACGGCGTGACCTTCCTTCGCCAGGTCAGCTTAGGCGAGGAAGTAAGAATAGGCAAAAAGATAGCCATAATTGGCGGTGGCAATGCGGCCATAGACTGTTCCCGAACTGCACTTCGCCTGGGTACCGAAAAAGTGACCATAATCTACCGCCGCACCCGGGCTGAGATGCCAGCGGCGGCCGAAGAGATCGAAGAGGCGATACATGAAGGAGTAGAAATCATATTCCTGGCGGCACCTAACCGGGTAGGCGTCAAAAATGGGCGCGTTGAGCTGGAATGTCTGCGGATGAAGCTGGGTGAGCCGGATGCCAGCGGCAGACGCCGTCCAGTGCCAATAGAGGGAAGTGAATTCACCTCGCTATTCGATAATGTCATAGCTAGCATCGGGCAGGCTACCGAAGTTCCAACACAGTTTGAGGTAGAGCTGGGGCGGGGCAATGTCATCAAAGTGGACAGCGAAACACTGGCAACTAACCGGCAAGGTGTATTTGCCGGTGGTGACGTTGTTAGTGGGCCGGCATCAGTTATCGAGGCCATCGCTCAGGGCAGGCAGGGAGCCAGCTCAATAGACAAATATCTTGGCGGTAACGGCATCATCGACGAGTCCCTAGTATCTGCTGAGGCACCCGACCCCCGGTTGGGAACCGATGGTGACTTTGCTGACAGACGCCAGGTGACTATGCCCAGTCTGGACATCAGTCAGCGTTTGGCCAATTTCATGGAAGTGGAGCTTGGATACGACGAGGCAACAGCCATAGAAGAAGCAAAACGTTGCTTAAGATGCGACCTTAGGCTTCAACTGTCTTCGCCGATGTTGCCACCGGTCAGAGTCAAATCTGCTTAGCTTTGGAGGCAGTATGTTTGGAGTTTTGGCAAAAGAGAAGCTCAATCCTGTCATAACCATGCTGAAAGTTGAGGCGCCGGAAATAGCCCGGAAAGCTCAACCGGGGCAGTTTGTAGTGGCACGCGTCGACGAGGTTGGTGAGCGTTTTCCGATTAGTCTGGCTGACTGGGATGGGGAAGAGGGGAGCATCACCATAGTAGTCATGGAAGTGGGGACTTCGACACGTAAACTAGCTTGCCTCGACGTGGATGACTATATATTGAATCTGGCAGGCCCGCTAGGTTTGCCTGCCCACGTGGAGAACTATGGTAGGGTGGTTTGCATGGGTGGCTGCTATGGCATTGGGGCTATCCTGCCTTTGGCTCGTGCCCTTAAGCAATCAGGTAATGAGGTTATTTGTATCATAGAAGCACGGAGCAAGAACTTGCTTTACTGGCAAGACCGGTTGCGTCAAGTTAGCGATGAGCTTATTGTAACTACGGGCGATGGTTCGCATGGTTATGAAGGTTGGGCTTATGACCCGCTAAAGGAGATGCTGGAGAAAGGCGAGAAAGTCGACCGCGTGTTCGCTCATGGCTGCAACTACATGATGATGGTTTGCTCTGAGACCACCAAACCTTTTGGCGTGAAGACCATGGTTAGCCTGAACCCGATTATGGTTGACGGCACAGGGATGTGTGGAGTGTGTCGCGTCTCTATAGGTGGTGTGACCAAGTTTGCTTGCGTCGATGGTCCAGAGTTCGACGGACACGAAGTTGACTGGGAACTGCTGGCAGCCCGACGGCAGAGTTATATTGAAGAAGAAATAAGGTCATTGGAGTGGTGGGAATCACAGCGCTGGTGCATGACAATGACTGCGTACACGGAGGCCAAGGTTGGAGGAAAAACCTAAACCAAAGCTTGATTTGAATAGAGTGTCCATGCCCAGGCAAGACCCGGAAGTCAGGGCAAGGAATTACACTGAAGTAGCTTTAGGCTACACCGATGAAATGGCACTTCAGGAGGCGGGTCGTTGCATTCAATGCCCCAAGCGTCCGTGTGTCGGTGGTTGCCCGGTGAATGTGGACATCCCCGACTTCATTAAGGCAATACAGGATAACGATATGCCGGAGGCAGTGAGGATACTTAAGAGTAAGAATAGCCTGCCGGGTATCTGCGGGCGAGTTTGCCCGCAGGAGACACAGTGTGAACAGCTATGTTCATTGGGCAAAAAGGGAGCGCCCATAGCTATCGGCCGTTTGGAGCGTTATGTAGCTGATTGGGAACGGAGTCATCGCTCCAACCCAGGTTCTTCACCGGATTTGCCGCCACCGACGGGGAAGAAGGTGGCTGTGATTGGCTCAGGCCCCGCTGGGCTGACCTGCGCCGCTGATTTGGCCAGACTGGGGCATGGGGCGACCATTTTTGAGGCGCTCCACGTTGCCGGTGGAGTCCTAGTGTATGGCATTCCTGAGTTCAGGCTACCTAAGAGTATGGTCCAAGGTGAAGTTGACTTTGTCAAGTCACTGGGAGTGGATATCAAGCTTGACGCAGTAATGGGAAAGCTTGCTACCGTTGACGAGTTATTGGAAGGTGACTACGATGCTGTCTTCCTGGGCACCGGAGCCGGGCTGCCGATGTTCCTGGATATACCTGGCGAGAACCTCAACGGGATTTATTCTGCCAATGAGTTCCTTACCAGGATCAATCTAATGAAAGCCTATCTTTTCCCTGAATATGATACCCCGATAAAGATAGGGAAGAGAGTAGCGGTTATCGGCGGCGGCAATGTAGCTATGGACTCAGCCCGCTGTGCTCTGAGACTTGGAGCCGATGAAGTTTACATCGTCTACCGGCGGTCTCGAGTAGAGTTGCCAGCCCGGCACGAGGAGGTAGAAAACGCGGAGGAGGAAGGGATAATCTTCAAGCTCCTCACCAATCCAAAGCGGTTTATGGGTGATGACCAGGGCTGGATAACAGCCATGGAGTGCTATGAGATGGAACTGGGTGAGCCAGATGACAGCGGCCGGCGCCGTCCCATTGTCAAGGAAGGCAGCGAATTTATCATCGATGTTGATGTGGCGGTTGTAGCACTCGGGACTACACCCAACCCTCTGATTCCATCGACTACAAAGGGTTTGGAAACCACGAGACGCGGTACCGTGGTAGCTGACGAAGAGACCGGCAAAACGGTAAAGGACAAGGTTTGGGCGGGGGGGGATGTTGTCACCGGTGCGGCTACGGTTATCAGTGCAATGGGTGCTGGGAAACGAGCTGCTGCCTCAATTGATGCCTACCTCAGAGAAGAAAGTTAGGCAAAATTCTAAGCAATCTGTAAATCCAAATCACCAAATGCGCGTCTTTTGAGTTTTTAGTTTCGGTCGTTTGAATTTGTTTAGGGCTTAGAAATTAGGATTCAGAGTTTGCCTGCGTACAGGTGAAGGGCAATCACCCAGACTGTCTTTGCGAGCAAAGCGAAGCAATCCCGGCGGAGGGCAGGGAAAGGCAACACAGCCACCAACGCCCTCACCAGAGCCCCACCGAGATTGCCACGGCACTCCGTGCCTCGCAATGACAAAGCAAACAAGCCTTCGCCATTACACAAGAGTTGACACCTCTGAATCTTCGTCTGTCATTTTGCCTTTTGGCTTTTGCATTTTGCTTCATCTTCACCCGTAGGCGGGTGACTCGCACGGGGAAAAATATCCCCCCCCCACAGATTTCGTAGCTGACCGGACTTCTAGATGGGGGTTCGCGCGAGGCCGAATCCACGTGCGCACGAGAGGTGGCTACAACGTTGGGAAGAGAGGTTACACTAGCCAGACAACACAATCCGGGGAGTTGTTCAATTGTGCCCAAGGCTTTCGGCTATCTAACCCCACTGGAACAGCGACAAGAAAATCAAGAGAAGGAAGTTATGTGTCACTAACGTACTTGGCGAGTACACAACTGATCTAGTTCAGATAGATAGGTGACACTCACACGGTATCACTATCAGCAGAATAAT
>CAZOQG010000030.1:0-17851 GCA_964582065.1 uncultured Dehalococcoidales bacterium | reverse complement strand
GCCTCGCAACGACGAGAGGAGAGGCTATGTGTCACTGATCACCTGAACCAGTACATATCCTTGTATTCGACTCGGCCGGCTGTTACAATATATTTCATAACAGAAATATGAGTACTTTCTGGCTAAAAACAGAGCAACTCATTTAGAGCCTTTCAATCTCGCAAGCCCTGCGAGGCTTTGCGGGAGTTTCGTTTCAAAAAGGAGGTGAATCACTTGGAAGGGAAGATTACTAGGCTCATCCGTGAACGAGGTTTCGGTTTCATTGCCGCTGAAGATGGTAAGGAGGTTTTCTTCCACCGCTCCGCTTTAGCCGGAGAAGATTTTGATGCTGTGGCAGAGGGCACCAGTGTCGAGTTCGACTTGGAAGAGGGACCTAAAGGACTTCGGGCAGCGAATGTAAGACAGCTGGGCTAGTGGAAGCATACGGCGTGAAGTGCCGTGCCAAAAGGGAAATGAAGGATCCCAAGAGCGTAACCATGAAGAACCGGAGGCCGGCAACTCAGGGGGTCTGTCCCACGTGCGGGACTAAGATGTTCAGGATAGGGAAGGCTTAAAGCTGTAGGCATCGGCGGTTACCCAGAGGTTGGTATTTGTATGTGAAGAGTACCCAGCCCTTTCCCTGACTATTTGCTTCCCCGGAGCTGGCTAGAGTTCAATCTCCTTGAGGTCCTCAGCTAGAATGAGCTGGGCTTCGGTCAGAGCTTGCACCTCTCGTGCCGTCCAACCGGGGGCAACTTCTTTGAGAACAAGTCCCTGAGCTGTTAACTGAATAACCGCCAGGTCAGTTATGATAATGTCAACGCACTCCTTGGAGCTAATAGGCAGGCTCAGCTCTTTCACTATTTTAGGCTTCCCATCCTTGGAATTATGGGTCATGGTAACAACCAGCTTCTTTGCTCCCCAGGCGAGGTCCATAGCGCCTCCAATCTGAGGATACTCATCAGCCTCGCTCATACTCTGAATGGCCAGGTCGCCCTTTTGTGAAACTTGGAACCCAGCTAATATGCTGATCAGGCGGCCGCTCCTTATCATAGCAAATGAGGTGAACATGTCAAAGAAGCTCATCCCCAGGGCACGAGTGTAGAACCTGGAGCCAGCATCTAGGAGACCAGGGTCAGCCTGTTCCGGATTGTCAGTCGTTACCAGTGGCCCGTAGCCAAGGACCCCATTCTCGGCTTGCACCTGGACGTCTTGCGGCATGGACAGAGCTAGAGTCGTTGCTACCTCACAGGTGGCATATCCTGAAGCTTGTGCAGCTTTGGCCAAGAAACACATGCAAGGCGATTTCACCGATGAGCTATACCACGCAGTCATAGATAATCTGCAGCAAGACTGGGGTGCCTATTTTGCTCTGGATGTCTCCTGGGCGGTAGCCAAGCTTGCTGGCCAATACCGTTTTAGGGCATTCGACGCCATTCACCTTGCTTCAGCAGTGACCATCAAGACCAGGCTTCGGTCAACAGTAACCTTTTCTTCTTCAGAACGTAAACTGGAGGATGCGGCGCACGCAGAGTCGCTACATGTCGCGGAAAGGCAGCTGCACAGACTTCACCTGTAGAAGAGAAGGCACAAAAGCAGCAGTTTGTGCGAGGGTATCAACCGAGGAGCAAGGAAAACAGGTACATCATTACACAGCCAGACTTGTCAAGTTTTCACATCTTCACAGCAAGTGCCAGGCTTCAGCCTCGCCCAAACCCACGGTTTGAGTACTCGGACATATGGCGTGGGGTTTAGCATTGCTCTGTTGGTGAGGGGGCTGACTTTAAGGCCTAAGAAATAGCTCTTATGTTGGAAATTCTAACTTGATAAGTGGTACAATTACCCGGGGTAGGTCACCAGTCTGGCCTTGAATCACATACATAGGCTGGGGCTACCCGACATATATGTGTTACTAGAGCGTGCTGGCCCATCATGGCATTGGTCAGCAGAGTATGGACAACTTGATGAAAGGGGTAGCAATATGAATATCTATGTGGGTAACTTATCACTCGAGGTAACTGAAGAGGAATTGCGGGAAGAATTCATGCCTTTTGGAGAGGTGAAATCTGCAGCTATTATCAAAGACAAACATAGCGGGCAATCTAGGGGATTCGCATTTGTTGAAATGCCATTGAGCTCCGAAGGCCAAGCGGCAATTGATGGCCTCACAGGAAAAACACTGAATGACCGAACGCTTGATGTTAGCGAAGCTCGCCCTCGTTCTGACAGTAGAGGTGGTGGATCCTACGGCGGTAAGAGAGGCGGTGGCTTTCGTGGAGGCGGCAGGCAAAGACAGACAAGATACTAAATCACCTGGCCATTGGAATCCGAGCACCCTTGGAAAGAAGTCTTTAACAAGCTTGCTAATGTAACAAAAGTCCAAATTGTTGCTTTCGCCCCTAAAAGCTAAGCCTCTTCTCAAAGCTCCTTGCTCTATAGCTCCAATATCTCACCACATGATTTCGACCAACAGAGAACAATATAGGGACGGGTCTTTAGACCCGTCCGAGGGTCAGGGTGGCGGACAGACCTGAAGGTCCGTCCCTACGGCTCTCGCTCTCCTGGCGGGAAGGCGTTTCAAGCTATCCTCAAACCTGGCCGACCTGGTACATCTCAGAACCGTGTCTAACCTCTCCTAATCTCACGTTATTGCACTCTGAACCTACTTAGAGAAAGTTCGTTGGGGGACATACCTCCCAGTTATAAATAGCTTACTAAATACCCATCCCGTCTGTTACCAAATTCCTATTCCATTTGCCCTTGTCTGAGCATATAATCAAGTCAGACACTATGCTGCCTTGGGGATAAACAGGAGGATGCGCTTTGCAATGCGTTAACAATCTAGAAGCATCACAGGTCGATAGGTGGAGCGTGAGATATTGCCAGGGAAGCCGTATAATTGCATCGGTTAGGAATGATTGGACAGGACTATCAGCTCGCCGCAATCACCCCGATTTCTGGTGGAACACAAGATGAAAGTTAAAGACGAAACAAGAGAGCAGCTCATAAATGAGTTGAGGCTGTCGCGTCAGCGGGTTACTCAATTTAGAGGCATTGGGGACCGAGCCAAGCGGAGCAACGGCGACAACCAATGCCAGGAGGAATGAGCAGTGAGCCCAACTCGAGATGAGGAGCTTCTAGCCCTTTTCCCTGATGTAAAAGAGGCCGGTGAGTTAGAGCCCGATGATACCCTCGGCATCCGGTCCGAGGTTGAGTCGCTTGGCTTTCCTGGGGGTGCTTGGGATACTTTTGGCGAGGAGGAGCCGGAACGAAATGCGGCCAAAATGGCGCCCTCCTGGGACGGTGAAGCGGCTGCTGAGCTTGAAGAGGAGTGGGCACGTAAACCACAGGCAGAGGCCAGGTCTGCACTTGGGGTTGAAGTGCGACCTGAGGAGCATGAAATAGCTGATGATTTAGTTCGTATGTATCTCCATGAGATTGGAGAAGTCTCGCTTCTGACTGCAAATGATGAGAAGGCATTAGCCAGCAACATAGAAGAGGCCAAGTATCTGGAAACAATTGAAAAGCTTTACCTTCAGCGCTACCGCGAGTATCCTTCGGCGGTTCATACAGCTATCTATTTGATTCGTCATTTGCTTGCAGCTCGGCCGATAGTCGATATTCTTGCCCAACGACTTGGGCTTGCTCCCACAGACAGCGTTACTGCGAGAATGCGCGATCCTAAACTGCGGGCGGCTATCGATGAGGTGCTCGACCAGGAAATGGTAAAGGCTATTGGTGAAGCCGGTGACAACAGCATTCCAGAGCTTGAACTGCCGGCGGCTATTGACGGTGTAATGGACACTGAAGGCCAAGGAATCTCAGAAGTCGAGCGAGGCTTGATAGAACTTTCGATAGACAGTCGGCTTTTGCCCCCAGAATTATTTGACATCATAGGAGATGAAACGTCCTGGAGTCGACTGGAATCTTTGGTGGCCGAGCCGGTTGACCCTGAAATCCTTTCCCAGCTTCATTTTACGAGCCAGCAGTTGAAAGCCCATTTTAGCAAGGTCAAGAGAACAGCGAGAATGTCGGAGAAACACCTTGCAGAAGCCAATTTGCGCCTGGTGGTCAGCATTGCCAAGAAGTACGTCGGCCACGGGATGCCCTTCCTTGACTTGATTCAGGAGGGGAATATCGGTCTGGTTCGCGCCGTCGAGAAATTCAAATACCGGAAAGGTTACAAGTTTAGTACTTATGCCAGTTGGTGGATTAGACAGGCCGTTACCCGGGCCATGGCCGATCAAGCCCGTACTATTCGCATCCCGGTACACATGATAGAAATCATGAACAGGCTGGTAAAGGTCAATCGGCGACTAGCTCAAGAGCTTGGCCGTGAACCCAGCTACAAGGAAATCGGTGAATGTATGGAAATCCCCTCAGACAAAGTAAGGGAAATCATGAAGCTGTCTCAAATACCGATATCCCTGGAGATGCCTATTGGCGAAGAGGAAGACAGCCACCTCGGTGATTTTATCGAAGATCAAACTACCTTGCCGCCAGCCGATGTCGCCTCACGAGAATTGCTTAAGTTACAACTAAACAAAATACTCTCTGAGCTTACCCACAGAGAGAGAATGGTTATGCTGCTTAGATTTGGTTTGGAGGATGGGCAAGCCCGAACCCTGGAGGAGGTGGGTAAGGAGTTTAATGTAACTCGAGAGCGCATCCGTCAGATTGAAGCTAAGGTGTTACGCAAGTTGCGCCATCCCAGCCGAAGCCGGAAACTCAAAGACTACCTGGAATAAACTCGCACGGCACCGCAGGCACAAGGAGGGATCGGAAGAAGTCACCACAGCTCTCGTGGATTTCCTGAGCAGCCACAAGTGTCCCGCGATCAGCATCCTATAAGCGGGACGGGTTCGTCTCTACTGTGACGATGCCATCTTCACGCGGGATGCTGCGCAGCGGCACCTTGCCTATGAGAGCAGCGGAGCGCCTGTTAGCTGCAGTCTTAGGGTGCTGGATTTGGATGGGTGACCGATCAACAATCGTCCAGATTGGGCAACCGAGGTCACAATAGCCCGTATTGTGCAGCCGAAGTTACAGTGGCCTAAGAAGAAGAGTCAATAGAAATCCCAGGTAGTGAGGCTGAAGATCAGACTGAAAGTCCTGTCTATTGTCCAGTCTGGCCCACCTGACCTTGCTTGCTGCAGTCTGCAACAAGAGAGTCCGGTGAGACTCTCATAACGGCACCTGGTTTCATTCCTCGAAGTGTCCAAGAACTCCGGATAATGCACTCATTGATGTAGGTCTCGGCTTTTGGCAAAAAACTAAGGTTAGCCAAGGCAAGCTATAAATCTTCTTCTGGTGTGATTCTAATCCCGCTTCTTCTTAATAACGCAGTGGTAACCCCATCGCCATCTATCAATCTGTCGCGAAATGTGCCATCGTATACTCGACCGCAGCCGCACGACGGACTCCTAGATCTGGCTATAAATTCCTTGATATTAAGTTGCCGAACAATTTCTAAGGTCTCCTCGGCTCCTGTGATGAATTCGGTAGTAACATCCTCGCCATTTTTGTTGAGAACCCTACATGCGTTGTCGAGAACATCCTCACCTGTGCCGCCTTGGATTTCTTGAGGTGCTCTAGGAGTCGCCAATCCTCCTAATTGCTCAGGACAGACAGGAATTAGGGTCTCAACCTTGGAAAGTTCAATAGCTCGGTCATTCTTATTGTCGTTACCACTCCAAGTACATCTCATTCCTAACAGGCAAGCGCTGATTAGTCTCATCTTATCTTGATCCGTGCTACTTTATCCGACCAATCAAAAAGTACATCCACCTCGCCACGAGCATAGGCTTCATGCCAACCCTCAGGCACCGGCAGTTTCTTGTACCAAAGGACTCGTTCAGCCTCAAGTGGACTACGATGGCACCCCATGAAGTCAGCAGCACAAGCGACCCTACGTCTGGTAAGAGACGAGACATAGTCCAACCACTGTTCTCCTTTCCTGGAGCGCATCAGGTGATGATCAAGGATCAGGGTATCAACCTCATTAGCTAGCTGCAAAGTCCTGCGTAAGGCATCTTCCCGCTCCCCCAAGGTTAAGCTTGGCAAATAAATGGGCGGTCCAGAGACAAGCACTACGTGAGGCTGCCAGGCAATGATTTTGCCAATCGCCTCATCATTAAGCATCTGGATGTCTGAGGCATGGACAAAAACGTCTCCACTATCTTCAACTCGCGTCATCATCACGCTGCCACAACGCCTACCCTGGTTCCCATGAGGAACAGGTGAAGAAAAACTCAGTGGGCCCTCGCTGATTCCTTCTGCAACTGGCAAAGTCCGACCGAGGCTATTCGCTAGAGCCTTGGCCCGACGAGCTTGATTATATGAAAGATCTTCCGTCCCTTTGGTCCAGAATTTGGGAGATTGGCATAACTCAGCCACTCTTTTTACGGAAAGCTGGTAAGGATTGGCATCAACCAGTGGGTGATGGTCACCATGGTAATGGCTAATCACTATGTCAGTGGCATCCTGTAGCGCCTTTTCGATAAGTCGCCTGGTTCTTTCGCAGGCTGCCACTTGAACTGGGTGCGGTAGTAGACCGTGTCGTCTAAATCCTAGGGCCACCCCGGGATCAATAACCACCTTGCGGTCTCTTGTTGTAACTACGCAGCATAGGCCACGAACGCCCAAAGATTCAGCGCCAAGTATCTCTATCTGCATTCTCAAGTTCTCTTCAACTTGAAAGCTATACTACCACTAGTCATTAGCCAAGGCAAAGCTACCTTCCCTTTAACCCATGTAGAAAGTATGATAATGTGGGAGGGATTAAGCTAACTAAGGCTTGAACAATGATAACCATAAAATGTGCTAAGTGTAAGCGTAAGGTATTCAGATATGTGAAGATCGGGAAAGGGCGAGTGCTACACTGCTGGAAAGGCCGGATCGTCAAGGATTATAGCGTCCGTGATGGAAGCGAAGTTAAGTGTCAGTGCAATAATCTAATTGGGATTGATGAAGGGAAGTGGGTCAAAATGAAGCAGCACTCTTTTATCTATTGAGAAATATGGAGAGAACAGGTTAGATATTCCGCTAAGCTTGGTCGTAAAGGATTTCCTCTTGGCACTATGCCCAATTCGCTGATTATACGTAGTCAGCGACATTTGCACAACCCATTAACGCCCAGTTCAAGCGGCTATCCTGCTTTTATCAGGCAATCGCCGCTGCACAAACCAGCGTTTTCGTGTCTCTTATATGACCATCCCATCATGTCCCGATTCCGAATGTTACTAGAATGTCACCAGTAATATGGGTGTGTACGCTTCTTGTAGAATCAGAAACACGAGTGTGACTATACTGATGTGGCTATCCTATAGTACACTATGAGGACGATTCAAGGGAGTGACGGAATTGCGCCTCGTCCGTTTTGCCGCCCAGGGTAAGGTCAGACATGGTATATTAGCCGATAATGTTGTACGCGGATTTCTAGGCAGCCCCTTCACCCAGTTCAAACGTTTTGGTAGGTCATTTGCACTTGACGGGAGTACTTACAAGCTGGACGAGGTGAAGTTGCTTGCCCCTTGCCTTCCCTCCAAAATAGTCTGCCTTGGGCTGAATTACCGGACTCATATCGAAGAAACCAAACTAGCCGTGCCTACCGTGCCGCTTATCTTCCTCAAACCATCCACTGCAGTTATCGGCCCCGAAGACAAAGTCATCCTGCCCCGCCTGTGGAGGCATGTCGACTACGAAGGAGAGCTGGGTGTGGTCATTGGCAGAAAGGCAAAGGACGTGCCGGAGGACAAGGCAAAGGAATACGTAATAGGCTACACCTGTTTTAACGACGTCTCGGAACGCCACGACCAAATGGAGGACGGCCAGTGGACCAGAGCTAAAGGTTATGACACTTTCGCGCCAATCGGCCCTTGTATAGAGACGGAGGTTGATACAGATGATTTGAAGCTTGAGACGCGCCTCAATGGTGAACTCCGACAGTCTGCCCGCACAAGCGATCTTATCTTTGGGGTATCCAAGCTGGTGAGTTTTATTTCAGGCATAATGACCCTACTCCCAGGGGATGTTATCGCTACAGGCACGCCATCAGGTGTTGGCCGGCTGAACCCGGGTGACGTAGTCGAAATCACGATTGAGAAGATCGGCACATTGAGGAATTCTGTGGTGGATCGGAGTAAGAATGGGTAAAACGGAGACAATTATCACTAGTTGCAGTCATGACTGTGGGGGACGATGTATGCTCAAAGTTCACGTGCATGAAGGCAAGATCGTCAGAATAGAAACCGATGATGGAGAGGAACCTCAACTCAGAGCCTGCCTAAGAGGGCGAGCTTATCGGCAGCGAGTGTATTCCCCCGACCGCCTGAAACACCCAATGAAGAGAACGGGGCCGCGGGGCGAAGGCCAATTCGAGAGGATTTCCTGGGATGAAGCTCTGGATACTGTGGCCAAGGAACTTATCCGGGTTAAGAACACTTACGGCAACCCTAGTATCTTGCTTCTCGGGGGCTCGGGAAGTCAGGCAGTGTTGCACGGTGCTGGGGCTGTGGAACGATTATTGGCCGGATTTGGCGGCTACACCCGAGCCTGGGGTACTCCCTCTTACGAGGGAGCCCTATTCTCCTCAATGGCAACCTACGGCACAATGACGACCGGCAGTGCGCGGGAAGACCTGCTAAACTCTCGCCTGATCATCATGTGGGGCTGGAATCCAGCCGTCACCGTCTGGGATACCAACACAGCCCTTACATTGGCCAAGGCTAAGGAAAAAGGGATCAAGGTAGTTTCCATCGATCCGCGTCTTACCGAGTCTACGGCAGTGTTTGCTAATGAGTGGATCCCCATTAGACCGGCTACTGATGCCGCCATGCTCATTGCTATGGCCTACGTAATAATCGAACAGGGACTCCAAGATCAGAGGTTTCTCGACAAGTATACCGTTGGTTTTGACAAGTTCCGAGATTATGTCACAGGGACAGAGGATGGCACACCTAAGACGCCTGCATGGGCTGAGAAGATAACCGGCGTGCCGCGAGCTACCATCGAGCGGCTAGCCCTAGAATACGCTACAGCCAAACCGGCAGCGCTTATACCGGGTTGGGGGCCAGCTCGTGGTGCTATGGGAGAGCAATTCAGTAGGATAGCCAATACAGTTATTGCTATGACCGGTAATGTGGGTAAAGAAGGAAGCTATGCTGGTGGTTTCATGCGCGCCTTTCATAGCCGACAAATGGGTATGCCCCGAGGAGCGCGTAATGCTGTGGAGCAGGGAACACCACCGCGCCAAAACAGCTTATACAAACTGCGCGGGGCTGCCAGTCCCACCAGTGCCCGTATCCACAGCGCAAAGATATACGATGCGATACTCCGCGGCAAAGCTGGCGGTTACCCTTGTGATCCCAAGCTGGCTTATATCGTAGCTTCGAACTTCCTCAATTCCACCCCTAACGTTAATAAAGGTATAACCGCCTTCAAAAGCCTGGAGTTCATCATCATACATGAGCAGCGGATGACGCCTACTGCCAAGTTCGCTGATATCCTGTTGCCAGTAAACACCTTTATGGAAAGAGAGGATGTTGTCTCTCCATGGCTAGGGTCACCATATTACCTTTATATGAACAAAGCCATAAACTCAATGTATGAGTCCAAATCTGACCGGGACATTTGTGCTGAGCTAGCACCCCGCTTGGACATCGCCGACTACAGAGATGGCCGCACCGACGAGGAATGGCTGAAGACAATCACAGAGAGTACGGGCGACATCCCCAATTTCGAAGATTTTGAGCAGAAAGGGGTAGTTAAGCTCAAGGTAGCTGAGCCGTTTGTGGCTTTCAGAGAGCAAATCAAAGACCCGATTAACCATCCCTTTCCCACTCCTTCAGGGAAGATCGAAATCTACTGCCAGCACCTAGCAGAGATGAACAATCCCCGGATTCCCGCCATTGCCAAATTCCTGCCTACATCCGAAGGCTACAATGATCCCCTGTCTCAGAAATATCCTCTGCAACTTCTGACCACCCATCACAAGCCAGCAACTCATAGCACGATGGAGAAAATACCGTGGCTTGATGACGTAGAGCCCAGGCGTGTTTGGATTAGTACCAGAGATGCCGAGGCACGTGGTATCTCTTACGGCGACGAGGTACTGATTTTCAACGATCGAGGTAAAGTGCTGATGCAAGCTGACGTCACCGAGAGAATCATGCCCGGAGTGGTCAATATTGGCCAGGGTGGTTGGTTCGACATTGACGAGCAGGGGATAGACCAAGGTGGATGCGCCAACACGTTGACACCCAGCGAGCACTCCCCCGGAGGAGCTTGGTGTGCAAATACTGTCTTGGTGGAGGTAAGAAAAGCCTAGGTAATACTGATATGCAGATAGGCTTCTTCATCGATCAATCAAGGTGTACGGGTTGCCACACTTGCGCTATAGCATGCAAGGACTGGCATAACATACCAGCGGGGCCAGTGAATTGGCGTTGGGTAATAACTGTAGAAAAAGGGAAGTACCCAAAGGTCTTTGTAGCCTTCATTTCTCTTTCCTGCCTGCATTGCGCTGAGCCTACTTGCATATCAGTTTGCCCAACAGATGCCATCAACAAACGGCAGAAAGATGGCATCGTGGAGGTAAACCAAGAAGCGTGTCTAGGTAAGGAAGCGTGTGGTCTTTGTAAAGAGGCCTGCCCCTATGAGGCTCCGCAGTTCAGTGCGGAAGAGGACGCCAAGATGCAAACATGCGACCTTTGTGTCGACAGATGGGATGAGGGCAAAGAGCCTATTTGCGTCGACGCCTGTCCTATGCGAGCTTTGGATGCCGGCCCGCTTGATGAACTGGAAGCCAAGTACGGAGCACTGAAAGACATAGACGGCTTTATATACGCCCAAAAGAACCGGCCATCTGTGGTATTCAAAGCCAGGGAGCCTGAATTCTTGGACTCACCACCAAACAATAATGTGACTCCGCCTTAGTTACTGCTTTGCTCGCTGACCGATCAGTTACCGAGATACTCCAATGTGTTGTGCACACACTTGAGACGGGAGTCACTATTCTGTCTGGGACCGATGAGATCGGATATAGACACCCAAGAGTCAGGATTCCCACCGGGCTCACCAAGACGAAGCAACACTATGAGCTTGTCAGGAGCACCTGCCCTTTCTTAGCGCTTCCTTATCAACCTGACTCCAGCGTATAGTATCAACAGGCCACCAGCCTGCATACCAAGAAAGAGCAGAGCAAACATCAGCCACTCATGGCGCTCAAATGCCCAAAAACTACTAATACCCAGATATAGCGCCACAAGCAAGCCAACTATGACCACAATAACTCCCGAAACAAGCAGGAGTATTCTTTTCACCATTCTTTCTACCGCCCCATCAATAAGTATAGCATGTTGCCGACCAGCCACCGTAGCGGCAAGGGAGAAGACAGTGAGTGAGTTATGAAATCATCGAGGCAGTACTAAAATTCTATGCAAAATGACCCAAGAAAATGGAGATGCCCGCGCTTCGCGACGTAGGAAACGCAATGGCGTCATTCTTCTTAAATGCTGTGGCTGACAATGCCGGGGTGACTCTCCATCCTTCGCCACCGGCGGTAATGATGGATATGGCTGGGGCAGTCCTGGATATTGCCTTGAGTCAGATTATGGAACACAGCGATGACACGTTTATCGTACGGTCAAGTTTTCGCGCCAGTAACCAGGAGGTCGATGGAGACTTCTTAGTGTTGCCGAGTCCCGAACTGCTGAACGTGTTGCAACTTGAACGGGCGGGTAGCTAAGCAACACCACCCTGACCCAGCACCAACAGGGAGTCATCGCAGTCAAGCTCCTGCGTGCCACAAAGACTGCTCTTATTAGACTAGTCCCACCTGCTGACCAATTCAGCGGTGTCCTCAAAGAAATACCAGACGCGATCCCATGCCTGGTTTATCGGGCAAGTTTTCACGACTCTCCATATCCCCTCTCCGAGATACTCAGCGGCAAACAGTGGTTCAGTCTCCTCATACAGAGGAGAGGACTGACGACATCAGGAGCCACCCGGCTCAACACCTATGCGTATTCGGCAATCAGGACTGAAGGCCTTTGCTACCTGCATCACCTCGTCAGCCGTATAAGCGGGTACATCTTGCGCCGGGGCACAGGCCCCAACCAACAGAAGAGGGACAATCAAGCCTAACAGGCACAAACCCCTAATCATGGCTCACCGCATCCCTATGGTGAATCTCGGTATACGCAAAGCCAAAGCAAAGAGCATACCTCACACTAAATCACTTAGGCTGAATCATATCTGCCAGCCATGAGCTAACTTTCGGGAACGCATTTGAGACGGATCCCCAAGCTCTGGCCGGGATTGACTCCTTCCAAGTCACCGCCCTCATTGATGTATGCACTAGGGGTTGGTCAGGTCGCTCATGAGCCCTACATACATATCTTCGAGGGCAGATTGGCGTACTGACAGGTCAACCAGTGCCCAGTTATTCTCGGATATACTCCTCAGCACCGATGCTATTTGCCCCACATCAGCCACCCGGAACACATAATTGTCTCCGTCTCTCTCATACTCCAAGTCTGCGTCTGCCTTAAACACGACCTCGTACTCTCTGCTGCCAAGGCTCCCTCGAATCGATTCCATGGTATCGCACAGGAGCAGTTCACCGTTTTTCATGATACCAACACGATCGCATATATACTCAACGTGAAACAGGTTGTGGGCGCTAAGGACGATAGTCGTGCCGCGGCTATTCAATGTCTTCAGATAGTCAATGATAAAGAACGACGTAAGAGGGTCGAGTCCAGCGTTAGGCTCGTCAAGTATCAATAATGGAGGTTCATGCAGCAGGGCACGTGCTATGGCGACCTTTCTCTTCATACCCTTTGAAAGTTCCCCAGTAAGCTTATCCTTCTCGGCAAGTTTCAGCGAGCCCAGCAGCTCGTTTATCCGCTCCCCAGCCTGTAACTTAGGTATCTTGTACAGCTCTGAGAAGAACATCAGGTACTCCCAAACAGTCATGTTCTCATAAAGAGGGCTCTCCTCAGGTAGATACCCAATAAACCTCTTGACGTACGTGCCATCTTTTGCCACGTCCCTGCCCATAACCTGTATTGTGCCTGAAGTCTGAGTGACCAGCCCCATCATCATTTTCAGAACCGTCGTCTTCCCTGCACCGTTGTGGCCTATTATCCCCAATATTTCGCCGTCCCTCACCTCGAGGTCTAAGTCTTTGACAGCAGCCAGGTCTTTGTATAGTTTGGTAACGGATTTCAGTTTTATCATTGTTTTCTCGTATAATTGACTGCGTCAAAACAGGTTGTCATGTTTGAGATTAAGAATATCCTGACCATCTCAAAACGGGAGATCACCCGCTTCAGAACTCGCTTCACGGGCAGGTCAAGGTTTGTGCTGATAGCTATTATACTCCTTTGTCTCCTCATCTCCTACATAATGTACCACCAGAGCTTTGTGTTAAGCAAGGGGTTGTACACCGTGGGTGTATCACCTGACGGCCCGGTTATAACAGACAACCGCTTCAGAGTTGTCACGCTCGACCTCGAGACCGCTTGCGTGATGCTTCACAACAACACCATAGATATATATATCCATGGGAATGAGGCTATGTATACAAGTGACCAGCGGTCACTGTACGCTGCCGGGGCTCTAAAGCAATACTTGGAAAACCGAGAGGTAATTAGAATAGCCAACGAGTATGAGATTAATCAGGCATTCCCGCTTCGCATCGAGATTAACCATCTAGAGTCTCCGGCAGACAATCTGGACACAGAAATTGAGGTATCCTTGTCCGATATCCTAGGATTGACAGAAACATCTGCCGCACCTTCCGCCATATCTGTCCCCACTGAGGTTCCCATTCAAGATGTCCCAACGCCGTCACCACAACATACTGAGAGCAGCACCGACGCCGCGGTTAGGCAACAACTAAGCGAACTGGGGAGCGGCAGCAGGCTGCCAGAGTTTAAGGCAGAGTTCGCATCTGACAAGGACATCATTATTCCGTCGCTCATGGACCCACCCGTGCCGCTCGCCCAGGTGATAATGGCCTTTTTCTACGTCGTGCCGATATTCTTCGTCAGCGTGTTCTTCACCAGCAGCTTTATGGAAGAGAAGACGAACAGGAAACTTGTGCTGTTACTGTCAGCCCCGGTAACTCCCTTCCAGATCATCCTTGGCAAAATGCTACCTTACATTGGATACTCCGTTGCCGTCATTATCGTGGTCACGCTACTGCTGAAGGGCAACATGTTACTTGCCCTGGCCATATTCATCCCCGTGATGTTGTTCATCCTTTCTGTTTACCTTATGGTAGCCTTAACGTATAGAACGTTTAGAGATCAGACATTCTTCTCGGTCCTAGCCGTGGCAGCTGTTACCGCGTATCTTGTGGCACCAGCCATGTTCGCCGGGGTCAGTGACCTCAGCTACATCTCACCGCTCACATTGGCAGTTGAGATGTACAGGGGCGAATCCTTTGGATTAACAGAATATCTACTGTCCACAGCTCCGATGTATCTGGTATTCTTGCTGGCACTATTCGTGGGCAAGCGCATCTTCAACGAGGAGTATCTCACCGGTTTCAGACCGCTCCATACAAAGCTTGGCGAGGCAATCTATCTTGTCATGGACAGAAACCGCCTGTATTTATCGGTATTTCTGCTGAGTCTATTCCTTATCCCCATCGTGTTCATGGTGCAGCTTTCATCCATTGTTTTTGCCTCTAACCTACCGATGCCCTTCGCATTAGGCGCAGTATTAGCTATGTCAGTTGTCGCGGAAGAACTCGCCAAGTCAGCGGGTATAGCCATACTTTTGCAGAACAACATAGTTAAGTCGCTAAAGGTCATCCTAATGTTGTCATTCATCTCGGCGCTCGGATTCCTAATAGGAGAGAAATTATTGCTCTATCTGGCTTTATCTGTCATATCCGAGTCGATGTTTACCGCCGCAATCTTTAGTACGGGATTGCTTATTATGCCTCTCATTATGCACTTTGTGTCCACTTCCATGGTATGTCTCATGACAGCACGTTTCGGCATCAAGTACTACCCGGTAGCTGTCATAGCTGGAGCGGTCATCCACACCCTGTATAACTTGTACGTCCTGGGGGGGATACTGTGAACAGATTCCTCGTCCTGCTAAAACGGGAGCTCAAACTCATCACCAAAGAGAAGACGATAATGTTTGCCATCCTTATCCAGTTCTTTATCGCATCGTTTTCTTCCGTTCTCCTCATAGGCATCATGTCGTTCTATGACCCCGAGTCCATCGGGCAGAACACTCGCATACCCATCGAAGTCGGTCTCGTAGGCGATACGAACAGCCCGCTCTCAACCTTCCTGATGCAAAAGAATCTAAGAGTGATGTCTTTCTCCAATGTCGCCGATGCGGAGGAGGCGTTCAAGTCTGGCTACGTCGACACGGTGATATTCATACCGGAGACAAAGGGAGGCATCGTTGACATGAAGCTCGTCCTCCCCCACTCAGATACATTGCAGACAGTCATACTGATGGTGTTGCAGGAACCCCTGGAAAAGTATGAGAATTATCTTCGTGAAACAAACGGCGTACAACTGAACTACAAGGACCTTATTGGCAGGCCTCACACTACCTACGAGTTCCTGTACTCATTAATTGTCCCCATGCTGATGCTCTTCCCTGCTTTCATAGCTGGCAGTATCGTGGTTGACGCAGTGGCGGAAGAACTCGAGAATAAGACGTTTGATACCTTGCAGTCAGCGCCTGTCTCACTCAACGGCGTATTTGCATCCAAGATAGTTGCCGGTGTCCTCACGGCTGCTGCTCAGTGCATCCTCTGGGCAGCATTGTTAAGATTGAATAACCTTCTCATAGAGAACCTCGACCTTGTGCTCGTGTTCTCCCTCATCGTCGCTGCCTTCACCTCCGTCGGAGCAGCCATCATCGCACTGTACTTCAAAGACAGGGAGAGGGCGCAGTTCACGTACTCGATAGCACTTATCGCTGCGGCGGGCCTGAGCTACGTTATCAACCCATCGCCTTTCAGCCTGATTACCAGACTGGCCACGGGCGACTATTACACAGGCACATCTGAGGTAGCGTTATATGTCATACCGCTCGTCATTCTTAGTGTCCTGTTCTTCACAACGTCAAAAAAGCTTCTAGCAGCAAAGAGCTAAATAGACAAAGGGGCCCGATATCCCCAAGAGATTGCTCTACTCTCTTGGAGATCAGGCCCCTTGCCGTTCAATTATCGCGGGAGTCCTAGCCACAACGGAAAGCTGATCCACCGCCTCGGCATCAGCCCCCACACCTTGTAGGACTTGAAGCAAAGACACAGCCCGCCTGTTTAGTTCAGTCCCCTACCCTTAGCCTCAGATTTTCCCCTTCTTCAATGTCTCAGTTGGTTTGAATGTCTCAACGCCAAACTTTTGAGCTAGCTCCTCACATCTCTTGGCTAGCTTGTCATATCCTATCCCCTTGGCAAGTTGGAATGGGCCGAATGCCGAACCTCCCCCGTTGACAACTGCCTTGTCAATATCATCCGGGCTGTTTGCTACACCCTCCTCCAGGAGCTTTGTTGCTTCATTGACCTGTACCGCAATCAAGTCAGTAGGGTCGAAGTCCTCCTTGGCCTTGGCTGGGTCTATAGTCGGTCTTCCCTTAGACCAGTCATAGATACCTTTTCCCGTCTTCTTTCCCAGGTCACCAGCGCCAACCTTCTCCTTCAGCCATTTTGGCGGAGCATAATCCGATGAGAGTCTCTCAGCAAGGTAAAGCGAACCATGGTAGTGAACGTCTAATCCGACATAGTCCATCAACTCATACGGACCCATTGGCATGCCTGATTTGTTCATCTTAGCATCGATTTCCTCAGGGGTAGCCATACGCCTCTCCAGTATAGCATTGAGCATAATTGAAGTCGGCGCGTTAACCCTATTAACAATGAAGCCGACAGAATCCTTCTCGACTCTGACCGGCACCTTGTTCATTTTTGTTATCAGATCGTAGGCCACTTGCATGGTCTCTTCACTTGTCTTGTCCCCCTTTATGACCTCAACAAGCTTCATCAAGACAGCAGGGTTGAAGAAATGGGTCCCAACAACCTTTTCCGGCCTGCCGGTGACTGACGCAATCTCCGTGATACTCATATTGGATGTATTTGAAGCAAGCACGGCATGCTTCGGCGCCAATTTGTCCAGCTCTTGGAACACCTTCCTTTTGAGATCCATAATTTCAGGGGCGGCTTCGATGACAAAATCGGCGTCTTTAACAGCTTCTCCCATGTCAACAAAGATCTCAATGTTGCTCAGCATTGCCTTTCTGTTATCTTCGGAAATCTTTTGCTTCTCCGTAAGCTTTGCTAGGCTATCCGTGATTCTCTGAAGGCCTGTGTCGACAAATCTCTGTTCGATGTCTCTCATTGCCACCCTGTAGCCACCGAGTAGTGCGACTTCAGCAATTCCATGTCCCATGTCACCGGCGCCCAGGACTACTACCTTCTTGATGTCATCTACTTTCATGTCAAAATCTCCTTTCTATCTTTGGGCTTCTTTGCCTTTGAAAAGCTACTCCCCCTTGAATTCTGCGGCACGCTTCTGGACAAACGCCATCATTCCCTCCACGGCATCCTTGCTTTTTCCGACCTCTCGAGAGCCTTCCAGCTCAATCTTCAGCCCTTCGTCTATTGTTGTCTCGAGCCCCCGAGTCACTGCGTCCAGAATTATCCTTACCGCAATCGGCGCCTTTTGAGCCAGCGTCTTAGCAAGCTCCCTAGCATCCTTCATCAACTCCCCTGGTTGAGCTACCTTGGTGATAAGCCCGATATTTAGGGCTTCGGGGGCCCTGATTCTTGTCCCGAGGATGAGCATTTCAAGCGCCTTGGTTTTCCCCACTAACCTGGGCAATCTCTGAG
>CAZOQG010000029.1:0-17863 GCA_964582065.1 uncultured Dehalococcoidales bacterium | reverse complement strand
GAACCAAATTGCCTGGTCAGCCGTTTGGAATAGTCCTTGAGATAGTCCGAAAAGGAATTTCGTTGGAACTGAAGCAGTCGCTCGGACTTGCTTGTATCATACCAGTCCAGGTAATAAGGTTGCTTGGTGAATTTGCGGGCAGGTGGTACCGGTAACCCCATAACCCCCAGCATGGCGCGAATCATATCCTTGTACAGCATTCGCTGCTTAGACCCGCCACTGATGACCAATGTGTTTCCCTTGACAACGTCGAAGTTCTTAACAGCACTGAGTATCGCCGTCGCCGTGTCATCTGGATGGCAGTACTCAATCCGATTATCCAGCGGAACAGTAAACATCCGCTTAAGGTCGCCTATCCCAAAGACAAAGTACATGCTTGCAGTAAGGCGCAAGATCGCATAGTCAATCCCTGATTCCCTAATCAGATTTTCGGCTTGAAGCTTGGTCTCGCCGTACGCCCCCCTGGGCCGGGGATCATTCTCGTCCGGGCTAAGTGGTGCGGTCGCATCTGGAGTAGGGCCAAACGCAGCAACCGAAGAGGTAAACACGAAAGGAGTATGGCCGCCTCTTTCTTTTATCAGGTCGACGATGATCTTGGTTCCCCCTACATTGACCTTGGTGGCCAGTTCAGGTTTCTCGTAGGCTAGCGGCGGCAAGATGCCGGCCATGTGAACAACTGCGTCCACACCTCCCAATGCATTCCGGACTGAATCAGGCTGTGTGATGTCCCCCCATAGAATCTCCGCTTTTCCTTTGAGCTCCTTTACACTTTTCCGGTTGTATGGAGTGTCCAGGTCGAATACCCGCACCTGCAGCCCATCTCGCCAAAGGGCTTTGGAAACGGTTATCCCCAGCCGACCTGCTCCACCTGTAATGAGTACACGCATTTCATCCTCCTTTGGTTTCAATCGCTTTCCCTCTATCCCTATTAGTCTCTCCGTCCGTCACGGTTGACCTTGGCATTAGCCACTTTGATTCTCCAGTTTACTCCATTATCTGCGCTTCGAAATCAGGAGGGTGGCTGGTTTTGGCAAAAGAAAAGGGCTAACTATCAAGTCAACCTTTGCGCTGACGCAAGGTCGTCCTTTGGTATGACTAAGGTTGAGTGATGCCTTCCCTAACAACTGAACAGGCAGCGCCCGTCCTGGCAACAATGCCTCTCAACGCACAGAGTAATTCAAGAAAAGCCTAAATACCAGCCAAGCAGGTTGTTTCCCCAGAATAGCGTTGCCATAGCGGCCAGACATAGGAAAGGGCCGAAGGGGATAGTCTCCTTCCGCTTCTTCACTTTGGTCACCAGCAGAACTCCAGCCACCAAACCACCGCTGACTACCCCCAAGAACATGGCTACAAAAACCAGTGGGAAGCCGGTGACAAGACCTATCAACCCCGCCAGCTTTACATCGCCACCACCCATACCACCACGAGAAATCAGTGCCACAATAAGCAGCAGCCCAAAACCAATGCTACCACCGATAGCTGCGTCAACGATCCACAATCCAAAACCTGACTCGCTGACACTGCTCATCTCAAAGCCAAATATGGAGCCCAAAGCAGCTACAACCAAAGCCACGACCATCCCAGGATAGACTATCTTATTGGGCAAAATCCCATGCTCCAAGTCAACGATTAAAAGGGCAATGAATAGGCAACAGTAGAAAACTACCATCGCCAGTTCCCAGCCCAACCCATAATGCCAGTACGAGAAGGCAAACAAAACTCCCGTACCCAGTTCCACCCAAAACAAACGCATAGGGATGGTTGCTCGACAATAGCGGCACCGCCCCTTGAGCCAAAGGTAGCTGAATAGGGGAATCATGTCTTTGGCTGAAAGACCACGCTGGCATTCAGGGCAATGAGATGGTGGGAAGACTATTGACCTACCCGCTGGCAGCCGGTCGGCAACCACATTGAGGAAGCTGCCCACAACCGCACCGAGCGCGAAAAACAGACTTAGCCAAAGACCGCTCATCCGTCCCCATTATAGGCTATGTCCATGACCGGCTTCCACCCCCCTTGTTTTCTTGGCAGTAAAGGGAAAGGGAGAGGGAGCAGAGATTGTGGTCAAGGAAGAGGGGAAAGCAAGACAAATCCTCGGCTTGGCTCAAGACAAGCTATGAGGATCCGTCCCTACATCTAAGGGGGTGGCTGTGTGGGTGGTGAGTGACCTGTCGGCAGGTGACCTCCAGGTAAATTATGGCGCAATTCGGGGTATTGACAAACGCATAAGTAAGCACTACAATCAAGCCCAGACAGAAGCAACAAGTTTATCATGTGTGGGAGGTGAGGAGTGGCCTGAGACTGGAAGCAGTAGTGATGTAATAGGGGGCGCTGAGCTTCTGCTCGTATGTGGTCACTTGGGCAGTGGGGAGCTAATAGTGAAACCGACCTTTGTCAGGTCGGTTTTCTGTTTTTGGCACATAATTGTAGGGAAATTGAACCAGAAGCCCAGGGGCGGTTACCGTACGGAGGTGACGCTTATGCAAGGAGGTTGACTTATTCACAGGGCAAAAACAAATTTCCACATGGGGAGGTTGGAACATGCCTACAATAGATGACTTTACACGACCCGAATGGATTCCAGATGTAGTGTTACAGGTAGGCAAAGTCATTAGAGAGTGGGGAGAGGATAGGTATATGCCTATCAGGCGGCAAGTCGATGAGGATTGGAAGGAGCACAAGCTGGTCAAACCTTTAATGAAAGAGGTGCTGGTCGATCTCGGGTTCAGTAGAGGTCTTTGGCCGGCCGAAGTCGGGGGTATGGATATTTCGAACTCAGCAATCTTCTTTGTCATCGCTGCCGAGGAGCTTTCAAGGCTTGACTCTGGATTTGCTGTTAGTACAGCAATCAGCGCTGGATGGCCAATGCTCCCGATTATGCTGAGACCGCATCGAAATATGCAGCTGTGCCGGGAGTTCGGGCCGAGGTTCTGCGGCGATGAAATGTATACCTGCTGCAATGCTATGACTGAACCCCAAAGCGGTTCGGAGATAGAAGATGTAGGCTTCATGCGTGGAAAAACCATAAAAACATCAGCTAGATTGCAAGGTGATGAATGGGTAATTGACGGTCACAAATTATGGCCCTCGGTGTCAGATGCTGATATGTATGGTGTAGTCTGTTCCACTAATCCTGGATCATCCAACGAGGAGGATTTGGCCTACATCTATGTCCCGGGAGATACCCCAGGAGTCAGCGTAGGGGCACCATACCAAAAGGCGGGATACTCAGCAGATTATAACTCTGACATTTGGTTTGATAATGTGAGGGTGCCAAAGAGATATCGAGCGCATGGTGCCGGTGATGACGCCAAATACTTTAGAGAGGTCGTTGTCTACGGCAACGTAGCTGGTGCTGCCCTAGCGCTCGGACCGATGAAAAACACCTATGAAATCATCAAGAAGTGGGCTTCCGAGCGGGTCATTTATGGGAAAGCGTTGAAGGAGCATAGTGTCAATGCCGCCGTCCTGGCCGACATCGTTCTAGACATTGAAGCATCGTGTGCCATGCTCTACATGGTGGCAAGGCAAGTAGACTGTCCCGACATATATGGAATAATGCCGTGGGATGATGTAATGCAATGCAAAACCAGGGCTGTTGGTTTGTTTGTGCCTGATGCAGCAATCCATGCCACGAACAGGGCAATGGAACTCATGGGCGCCTACGGCTATTGCAGGGACTACGACCTTGAAAAGCATTGGCGTGATGTCAAGATGGCAAGCCTTTGGTTGGGCAGCAGGCAAGGAAACCTCATGCAGCTCGCCAGGTATTGGTATGACATCGAGACTCTATAATCAGGTGCGAAGGGCATAGCCTTGTTTGAGAACCCAAGAAACAAGAAATCAAGAAAGGAGCAGAAAAATGGCAGTTGTATATCCTTCGAATGAGTGGGCGGAAGAATGGCGCAAGGTGGTAAATACTAGTGAGGCATGCAAAGAAGCCGGGAAAAACTGGGGCGTTGACTTTAATGGCAATTTCCTGTTTGTGATAGAACCCGGTTCAGGTTTGGAGAAAACCACATATATGTATTTTGGCTATAAAGCCGGAGAGTGTACCGGTGCCCGTTTGGTTAACGCCCCTTCAGACGTAGATGTAGGTTTTACTTCAACCGGACCCTATGAGCATTTCAAGACAGTCGTTAAGGGAGAAGTAGATTTCATAGAAGTGACCATGAAAGGAGCATTACTGCTTAAGGGTGATTTCGGCAAGATAATGCGCAACGCCAAATTCGTAAGGGCGGTGGCTGATTCACTAAAAGGTATTCCAGACGTAACCTATCTTGGCGAATAGTAAAGTTCAAATCGACGGGAGATTGCTTTTGGTGATAGAGGCGGGAAACCGTGGCTCAAAAGAGGCGATTAAGAAAGAGCCCGATGGAGTGCTGAGGAAAGGGGCGTCAGAGAAAAAGAAAGGAGGAATATCATGGCTTGGAGGATGAAAGGAGTTTGGTACGAAGGTTGCGCTGCGCAGGGCCAGTGCCCCCACTACTTTGGCCGGGACAGGGAAGATCCCTGCAAATCGTTTCAACTGTTCCACATCAAAGAAGGCGAAATCGATAATGTGAACATAGACGGGATCTTAGTAATTGAGGTGGTTGACCTCTTCTCTCGCAAGTTCGTCGACCTATTAACGAAAGGCGGAGAGGGAGGCCTATACATAACTGACACCGCCACCGAGGAACAAAGAAAGGTCCTGGAGCCTTTCTTCGCTGAAAATGTGCCCGGCTTTCTGCTGCTGAGTAAGTGCCTCGGCGTCAAGTTCGTTAACATAAATCTGAGCCAAGAAGGCAGGACATATCATATTACCATGCCCTATGGGGAGTTGAAGCTGTCATTGACGCTCGGTGCCGACTTTGAGAACCCCGTGCGCCTGGACAATTGCATGTTCAAATTCTTTTTCCCTGACCTCAAGATCTGTGACACTCATTTGTGGAAATACAGTGATTTCGAAAGAGATTGGGAATTCGTGAACAGAAGCGGCGTCATAGCAGACTTTGACTTGCAAGGATAGTTGTTCACCCTGGAGAGGGCATCCCGTGTGCGAGTGGGTTCATCCCCTTGTTACAGTAAAGGCAGGTTTTTTGTCAAAGGGTAGAATCCATGGCAGCGCGCTACTTATGCGCAGCGCAAGTGAGGGTTGATTGCTTAGTGCTAACATCACAGAGCTAAGCAAGCTGAATAGTCAAACCACGTGAGACAAGTAAAGGAGGTAATCACACATGCCAGAAGTAAAGGTAAAAGAAGGGGAAGAGCTCAATGGCCTGGGGAAGATGCTCAAGGATACAATGGATACGAACCTCCAGGACCCCAAGATTTACAAGCGCATCGAGAAGTTAAAGGCCAGTATAGTCATAAAAGAGAGTAGTTCCGGTGTAGCCATCACACTGCATTTTAGACAGGGTGAGATAGAGATACAGAATGATGCCATAGATAAGCCAAACGCATACCAGGAAGCCGGATTTGAGAACATGGCATATATTAGTTCCGGCCAGCTTAGCCCAACAATGGCTTTGCTCACCGGCAAAGTGAAGGCTAAGGGTAATCTTCTGCTATTGATGAAGATTTCACCACTAATGGTACTCAAAGAATAAACGGGAATATTCGGTTCTCGGTTATGCCTTAGAGGATTGTAGTTGATAGCTACATTCTTTGTTCCGGTGAGTATTATTGATTGACTTTTGAAGATTTGCAGCAAAATCAAAGGGAAGGAGGTTCAGGAAGATGCCTATGGGATAGGTGCTGACGAACCAAGGGAATGCTAATCAAAAGCAAAATTCAAGACAAGGAGGTTTAGCAAATGGCTATAAAGTACGGATCGGATGAATGGGCGAAGGCCCTGTGTGCCGAATGTAACAAGAGTCAAGCCTACAAGGATGCGGCCAAGAACTGGGAAGGGGACATGTATTTTGTCACTGAGCCGGAAGGAGCGTTGAAGGAGACACTCATAATGTACATAGACCTCTGGCATGGTGAATGCCGCTCGGCTTCTGCGATCGCTGACGAAAGCGAGAAGACTCCTGCATATCGCTTCTGGGCCCCATACGGCGTATGGCGCCAAATATTGGACAAGAAGCTGGACGCTGTGCAAGCAATGATGACCGGCAAGCTGAACCTTAAGGGGGACATGGCGCAAATCATGAAAATGCCCAGGGCTGCCGTGGAACTGACGAACTGCACACTCCTGATCGACACCGAGTTCCCTGACTAAGCAACATCAAGGAATGACGCCGGCCTTGAGTTCAATGCGAGTGACACTAGACGTTTCCAGCTAGCTCTGAATTTGGGAGAGCGGGTAGTTACATGGTATTTTGTGGCTCCTGAGGTCGCGCATAGGCAGGATGCGGTGATTGTTTGGCTCAATTGGAGTAGAAGTCTGCCTCTATCGTCACCGCTAGCAATACGGCAGACCCGGGCTCCATCGACAGGGTTGAGGAACAACTTCCCCAGGCGAGGATAGGAGTGGCGTGTTTGACAGAGTTGAGCCTGACCCATCACTGCAGACGGCAACAACTGACAGCGAATCCCGGAACAAGGAGGGCAAGAATGGCAATCATGTATGGGTCGGATGAGTGGGCGAAGGCCCTGTGTGCCGAATGTAACAAGAGTCAAGCCTACAAGGATGCGGCCAAGAACTGGGAAGGGGACTTGTACTTCATGGTTGAGCCGAGAGAACCGTGGCTGGAGGGATACGCAATGTATTTTGACCTCTGGCATGGTGAGTGCCGCGAGGCCTGTGTGGTCGCTGAGGAAAGTGATAGGAGCCCTAAATATCGCATATGGGCGCCGTATAGCGTCTGGAAACAGATAATGGAGAAAAAGCTGGATGGAGTCCAGGCCATGATGACTGGCAAGCTCACTATGCAGGGGGAGATGGCGCAAGTCATGAAAATGCCCAGGGCTACCACGGAGCTGACGAACTGCTCACTCCTCATCGACACTGAGTTCCCCGAATAGGGCAGCATCAAGGAATCAAGCCGGCGTTGAACTGAATTCAAATAACGCAAATAGAATATCTTGACACAAGTCGAGGTTCTAGAGAGGAGGTAGCTATGTGGTTTTTTATCGCTCCCGAAGTGGTTTACGGAGAAGATGCAGTGAGCCGTTTGAGTCAACTGGAGGCGAAGTCCGCTTTTATCGTTACTGATACTAATGCAGTAAAGCTAGGCTTCGTTGACAAGGTTAAGGAACAGCTCTCCAAGGCGGGCATAGAGAGCAGCGTCTTCGACGAGGTTGAGCCTGACCCATCACTTGAGACAGTAAACAAGGGGTCGTCCCAGATGACCAAGTCTGGGCCAGACTTGATAGTGGCAGTGGGGGGAGGTTCAGTTATGGATGCTGCCAAGGGAATGTGGGTGGAATATGCAGGGCCAGGTATGAGGGCAGAGGAGACAAATCCCTTTACTAGCGGATTGGGTCTCCAGAAAAAGGCCAGGCTTGTCTGCGTTACTACAACTTCGGGTACGGGTGCGGAGGCAACCTGGGGGATAGTGCTCACCGACAAACCCGATCAGAAGAAGGGCAGTTTTGGCTCCCGTGAGACTATGCCGGATATCGCTATTGTAGACCCCCAGTTTGCGGCGGAAATGCCCCCCGGCCTTACCGCGCAGACAGGCATGGACGTGCTGACGCATTCCGTAGAGGGCTTCACCAGTAGCTGGAAGAACGATATCAGCGATGGCCTTTGCATTAGAGCTATCCAGCTTGTCTTCCAATATCTGCCCAGAGCCTACAAAGATGGGAAGGACATGGAAGCCAGGGAAAAGATGGCCAATGCCGCCTGCATCGCCGGGATGGGGTTTATCAACTCAATGTGCGCGATGGCACACGCTTGCGGTCACAGCCTGGGAGGTGTGTTCCATACACCCCATGGCAGAGCGGTTGGGCTATTTTTGCCCTATACTATTGAGTTTATCAGCGATGCTTGTGAAGAATACTGGGCCGAGATAGCCTACGCTATCAGATTGGATGTACCTAAAGGCAAGAAGGCAGGACCAGTCCTGGCCGAGGCAATACGTGGCCTGTCCCGCACCATTAAGGAACCATTGAGCATCAAGGAAACAGGTATCCCTTCGGATAGCTTCAACAATTCCATGGAGAAGCTGGTAGATAATGCCTTTGCGGATTTTCAACTGGTTACCACCGCCAGAGTGCCCGACACCCAAGAGACGCAAAAGTTCTTCCGCTATGCCTACGAAGGCAAGTCAATAGATTTCTAGCTCATCGGAAGGGGCCATGTGGAGTGACCGAGGTTATAGCCGTTGCTGGGAGGCGCAGGCTAGGCTGGTCATGCATATGAGGTCGATTTGAGAGTCCGGCTAATCCAGCAGCGGCTATAATTGCCAGAAAAGGAAAGGGCAAATCTGTTAGAATTATTGGGCTATATCGGAAATAATGGTAAATAAAAAAAGAAAGGAGGCTTAAAGATGTTTGGCTACATGGGAAAGATTCTAAAGGTCGATCTATCAAAGTCTAATATTTCAGAGGAAGTCCCTTCAGAGGATGCACGCAAGATGTTCCTGGGTGGGAGTGGATTGGCAACCAAGTACCTCTTCGACGAAGTGCCAAAAGGTGCCGACCCGCTAGGCCCAGACAATGCGCTGATATTTATGACCGGTCCCTTAACAGGGACAGAATCTCCAAGCGCTGGAAGATACTCCGTAGTCTCCAAATCCCCCCTTACCGGTTTTTGGGGAGAAGCGAACTCGGGCGGCAATTGGGGGGTCCATCTCAAAGGTTCAGGCGTTGACGGGATAATTTTCAAAGGTATCTCGCCAGAGCCAGTCTACCTTGTAATTGACGAAGGAAAAGCCGAGCTTAGAGATGCCAAGAACCTCTGGGGCAAAAGTGTTTCTGAGACCGACAGACTAATCAAAGAAGAGCTTGGTGAAGAATTCAATGCCGCTTGCATCGGGATAGGTGGTGAGAATCAAGTTAGATATGCGTGTATTATCAACGACCTTCACCGGGCACCTGGAAGATGCGGCATGGGGATGGTGATGGGTTCGAAGCGTTTGAAGGCCATCGCCGTGAGAGGAGCAAAGCCAATCGAGGTGGCAAACAAGGAAGTCTTCGCCAAAGTCTCAAAGACAAACTATGATTTGGTTAACGAAAGCATGTTGAAGATTACCCTCGAAACCTTTGGAACGGCAATGGCCACTGATTTGGTGAATGTCAGAGGCGGATTTCCTACCAGGAACTGGCAAACCGGGGTTTTTCCAGACATAGAGAAGATAAGCGGAATTACCTTTAGCAATTCTGAGCTTCTGGTGGACAGAAAACACTGCTATGCCTGCCCAATCAGTTGTCAAAGAGTGAGTGCAGTCAAGAGCGGTCCCTATGCTTGCAAGGGAGAGGGACCGGAATATGAAACAATCGGGGCTTTTGGCGCCATGTGCGGGATAGACAACATAGAAGCCATCACGCTGGCACATAACTTGTGTGATGACTATGGCATTGATGTGATTTCTGCCGGCAGTACGGTAGCCTTCGCCATGGAATGCTATGAGAAGGGAGTTCTGACAAAATCCGATACCGATGGATTAGAGCTGAAGTTCGGAGACCCCGATGTGGCCATTCAGCTTGTACACAAAATAGCCAAAAGGGAAGGCGTCGGAGACCTGCTGGCTGAAGGAACAAAACGGATGTCGCAGAAGCTGGGCAAGGGAACGGAAAGATTCGCTATGCATGTTAAAGGTCTGGAGATGCCGGCTTACGACCCCAGAGCTGCCAAAATGTGCGGACTGGCATTTGCTACTGCAAATCGTGGAGGCGACCATATCACAGCTTATATCGAAGGCCCGACTTTCATGGACATTCCTTTCCTTTGTGTCGAAAACAGCAAAATCGAAGACCCGCTTGTGGAGAACCCGGCTGAGGCCAAGGTCCTGAAGGACTTGGAGGACTCTCTTACTGTTTTCGATGCCATGGGGACGTGCAAGTTTATGGGAATGGCCCTAGCTACAGAAGACTGGGTTGATATGATAGCAAACTGCGTGGGCTGGAAATTCGATGTCAGTGATTACAGAAAGCTCGGAGAGAGGATTTATAACTTGGCGAGAGCTTTCAGTGTAAGAGAAGGATGCACAAGAGCTGATGATACCCTTCCCAAGCGCTTACTTGAAGACCCAATGCCTGAAGGTGCAGCTCAAGGGCACAGAGTAGAGAAGCTGGACGAGATGCTGGATGCCTACTACGACTTCCGCGGATGGGACAAGAAAACTGGCAGACCAACCCCGGAAAAGCTTAAGGAGCTAGGACTAGGTGATGTAGTCGACAAAATATAAAGGGGGACAGGATTATGGTTTCCACGGCTGAGAAGCCCTGGCTTTCAGGCTACAGGCTAGGGCCATATAAGCTTCCGCAAACAAAAGAACCTTATCCCAAGGTAACTGTCCATAGTCTCTTGGATGCTACGGCGGCTGAGTTCCCTGACCATGCTGCGTGTTCCTACCTGGGCAATGAGATAAACTATAAAGAGTTGAAGCTTCTTGCAGATAGGTTGGCAGCAGGTCTTGCCGATTTGGGTGTGAAAAAAGGCGACAAGGTAGTAACCATCCTTCCCAACTGCCCGCAGTTTCTCATAAGCGATTTCGGGATACTAAAAGCCGGAGCCACCCATGTTCCATGTAGTGTGATGCATAAAGCTGCTGATTTGATATACGAGATTGGCGACTCGGGAGCTGAAACGGTTATCTGCTCTGACGGCTCTCTCGAACTTGTTGATTCAATAAAAGACAAGACCAAGATTAAGAGGATAATCGTAACCTCTCCTCTGGACTACTCACTGGAGAAGCCGGAAGTGAAGCCAATGCCGGGCAGATATCAGCTTCTGGATTTGATAGAAAGTCACGAGCCCAAGCCTCCGGAGGTTGACATCAACCCAATGGAAGACCTGGCAGTTCTTCCATTCACGGGGGGTGCTACCGGATTACCCAAAGGTGTGATGCTGACTCATTACAACCGGGTCGTAGCTGTAACCCAGCTTGTATGGCAGTATGAACCTCTGAAGGTAGGAATCAGGGGAAAAACCTCCATATTGATGCCGGTCCCGCTTTTTCATCAGTATGGTCACTGCATGATGCACTTCGCCGTCTACTGGGGCCTCAAGATGTACTTGCTTCCTGACCCGAGGGATACCGATATGTTCCTGGAGCTATTGACAAAACACCGGCCTTTCGTGTGTGCATGTGTGCCCACTCAATACAACAGGCTGATCCTGAAAGGACTTGGAAGGATACCGACCATGTTCGTGTCGACTACATCTGCGCTGGCTCCAGAAGTCGCTCAGAAATTCAGACAGCAAACTGGTGTGCCCATAACGGAGGCTTATGGCCTGACAGAAACAGGCGGGGGTACCCACATCAATCTTTCCTCTTTTTCAAAGATCACCGGCTTCATCGCTTCTGAGAAGTTCGGCTCCATAGGAATACCAATGCCAGATACAGAAGTGAAAATCGTGGATTTAGAGACGGGCGAGCAAGCCGCGCCGGGGGAAGAGGGGGAGCTATGGGTACGTGGGCCACAGATTATGAAAGGCTACTGGCCTGAAGCCGGCAAAGGACTGGTGGATGGCTGGCTTCCTACTGGTGATGTGGTAAAAATGGACGATGACGGCTATTTCTACATTACAGACCGAGTCAAAGATATGGCAAATATCTCCGGCCTAAAAGTGTATACAAGGCTGGTTGATGACGTGCTCTACGAGCATCCCGCAGTGGCTGATGCTATAGCGATTGGAATTCCAGACCCTGAACGTCCAGGCAGTGACAGGATAAAAGCCTTCATAAGGTTAAAAGAGGAGCAAGAGGGTAAAACAACCGCTGCTGATATAATCAGCCATTGCAAGGAGAAACTACCAGCCTATGCTGTTCCGAAGTTCGTTGAGTTCAGGACAGAACTGCCTCTCACCGTCACTCTAAAGCTTTTCAAGCGGCAACTGAGGGAAGAGGAGATAGCCAAGATGAAGGAGTCAGGATTATTGGCGAGTTAAAGCTCAGCCACGGCGGGAGGTGAAAGCAGCACTCCTGGTGTTATCACGTAGGAAAGATGCCAAGTTACGAAGATCTAGAAGCAAAGATAATAGACACCGGCATATGTACAGTCTGTGGGGCATGCATTTTAGCATGCCCCAACTCTCATATTAAGTTCATTGAGGGAAGGCCGAAGAGACCCAAAAGGACGCTGGATTGCGTAAGCTGCAACACATGCTACGATGCTTGCTATGTGCTCAGGCGAGGCTTGATGCCAGATATGGAGGCGAGCATTTTTGGCTACGGAGCAAAGGAGAGTATTGGGATATACAAGCGCATTCTGGCTGCAAAAACCAGAGAGCAAGATATAGAAAAAGCTTGCCAGGATGGTGGAATCGTAAGCTCGCTTCTTATCTATGCGTTAGGCGAAGGTATCATAGACGGAGCTTTAGTCGTTGGAAGAGATGGATGGATGCCGATAACCTCTATAGCAAAAACCAAGGACGAGATTATTTCTTCAGCGATGACCAAATATGGGACAACCCCTATATTAAAGGAGCTCAGGTCTGCCGCTGTGGACCACGGTCTCAGCAAGATTTGCATTGTGGGCTCACCCTGTCACATCCAGTCTATAAGATATCTTCAACATAGGAACCTGCCGTTAGCATCGGCAGTAAAACTCACCATAGGCCTATTCTGCCGCGAGAATTACGACTACCACTGCATCGAAAAGAAGGTGGGAGAGGTAGGATTAGACATTGAGCAGATAGAGAAGTTCAATGTTGCAGACGAGTTCAATGTACACACAGGTAAGAAGAAATTATCCTTCCCCATAACTGAAATAAAGGGCTGCGTCCCCAGACACTGCCTCACCTGTGAGGATTTCGCCTGCGAATTGGCAGACATATCGGTCGGAAGCGATGGCTCTCCAGAGGGATGGTCAACTGTTATAGTCAGAACTCAACAAGGAGAAAACCTTTTCTCAGGCTTGGAAAGAACTAAGGTTATAGATACAGAACCTATACAGAACCTGAATTACCTGAGAGAAATAGCGGATAGGAAAAGAGAAAAGGGCAAACAGACAGCGGACATATTCAGGTTGACAGAAGAAGGGTTGGAGAAAAAAGACATTGCGGCTGAATTAGGGATAACAGAAGACAGAGTATCTCACAGACTTGAGGGGCTTTAGGAGATGCTTTAGGGGCTGCCCAAACAATCTCGACTTCCCAGACGACCTCCAGGCAATCAAGAGTAGTGTAGCGCATAGCCGTTATCCGTTGAAGCCGCCACCGTCATCCTGAAGGAAAGTCATTAACGAGCTCCTGTAATCACTTTGCGCAATGTCTTGCTAAGTTCCGCTATCTCGTACGGTTTGCTAATAACATCGTCAAAACCCCACTTTTTGAATTCGCCCATTATGGGGTGGACGGAATAACCGCTTGAAACAATCGCTTTGACCTTGTGGTCTATCTCCAGGAGTTTTTTCATAGCTTCCTGGCCCCCCATATCTCCTGCAACAGTCAAATCCAGTATAACCGCGTCAAAAGGCTTCCCCGATTCCATAGCCTCCTTGTACAATTTAATCGCTGCGGTGCCATCCTTGGCACATCCAACATCGTAACCGATATGGCTCAGCATCTCCCCGGTAGCATCCATTATCTCTTCGTCATCATCCATGACCAGTACCTTCCCCTTGCCAACAACGGGTTTTTCTTCTGCAGCCTTCCTCTTAGTAACTCTTCTTCGAGACGCGAGGAGATAAATGTAGAAGGTTGTCCCCACTCCCAATTGTGACTCCGCAGTCAGCAGTCCGCCATGGTTTTTCACTATGGAGTAGGAAGTAGTAAGCCCGAGGCCACTTCCTTTCTGTTTGGTTGTGAAATAGGGGTCAAATATCCTTGACAGATGTCCTTCTGGTACGCCTATCCCCTGGTCTTCAATGGCTATCTGTACATATTTCCCATCCTCAAGCGGCAAGGCATCTTCTGCACAGACAACCGCATTCTCAGCACGCACCTTGATTACCCCACCATCGGGCATAGCATCGTCAGCATTAATAATCAGATTGTTGATGACCTGATTTATCTGCCCTTTGTCAACTTCGACCGCCCAGAGGTCGTCAGGAATAGAAAATTCGCACCGGACATTGGAACCCCTCAGGGCGAAGTTGGCTGAATCTCGTATCAGTTCCGGGATAGAGGCCGCTTGCTTAACGGGTGACCCCCCTCTGGCAAAGGTGAGTAATTGCTGAGTCAAGTCCTGTGCCCTCAGGGCAGCCTTCTCTGCTACTGCCACTTTCTCGGAAGCTTTATCTTCAGGCCCTACATACATCTTGGCCAGAGATAGATTGCTCAAAATAACCTGCAGAATATTGTTGAAATCGTGGGCAATACCGCCGGCAAGAAGGCCGACAGATTCAAGCTTTTGGGCTCGTATGAGCTCCCTCTCCAATTTCTTGCGCTCAGTAATGTCTACAAATGAAGCCATCAGGCACACAGGTTGACCATCCCCACCCGTGACCATGCTCGCCGAAAGCTGGACATCGAACATTGAGCCATCTTTTCTCTTGGCGACCAGTTCGCCTATCTGGTTTCCCCTATCACGCAATCCTCCTATTACATCGGAAGCCTTCTCTTCTGACTGCCAGAACTTGGCAATAGGTTTTCCCAGAACCTCCTTATCAGCATATCCCCACATTCTAAGAAATGAAGGGTTCACATAGGTCAGATTCCCTTCAAGGTCAGCGAGGGCAATGGCACTAATAGACGATGCTATGGCACTGTCTTTTATCCTCAGCGCTTCCTCGGCTTGCCTGTGTTCGCGCCGCACCTCAGTCTCGCGCAATTCTCGTTCAACAGCAGGAATCAGCCGTGCCAGGTTGCTTTTGGAAATGAAGTCATGGGCACCCGCGTGCAGGGCTGCCACTGCGGCCTCTTCGCCGACAGCACCCGACACAATAATGAATGGCAAATCAAGCTCCCTCTCCTTCAACAGCGCCAACGCAGCAGGCACATTGAAGTGAGGCATGGCATAATCAACAAGGACAGCATCCCATGTCTGTTCATCAAGGGCGGCACTCATCCCAGCCGACGTGTCGACCCGTTCAAACGCGACGTCATAGCCACCACGCTGTAACTCGCGCACCAGCAAAAGCGCGTCGTCTTCTGAGTCCTCGACCACCAGTACCCGCAGCGGCGTGCTCATCTAGACCCTCACTCCATATGGCAGAGCTTCATTCAAGACCAGCCAATACAACCCCAGTTGCCGTATGGCTTCACTGAACTGGGCAAAGTCTACCGGCTTGCGAATGTAGCTGTTGGCACCCAACTGGTAGCCATTCATGACGTCCTGCTCCTCCCTCGACGAGGTGAGAATGACTACGGGAAGGAGTTTTGTCCTTGGGTCAGCGCGCAGGCGTCGCAGCACTTCCATACCATCCAGTTTTGGCAACTTCAAATCCAGCAGGATGATCTGCGGCATCACGCTCATGTCACGCCCGGCATAGTCACCGGTACCGAATAGATAATCCAGTGCCTCAACCCCATCGCCCACCACCACTACCTCATTCATGATATTGCTCTTCTTGAATGCTCGCAGCGTCAATGCCACGTCGTCGGGGTTGTCCTCCACCAGCATGATGATTTTCTCGTCCATGTTTCTCCTCCTTTCTTAGGTAAGTTCAACTGAGTGTAAACCCAAATATCGCACCTTGGTTCACCGCGCCTTCAGCCCAGACACGGCCACCATGACGATGGATTATACGCTGTACCGTGGCCAGGCCAATGCCAGTGCCTTCAAACTCAACTGGTGAATGCAGGCGCTGGAAGGCACCAAATAGTTTATCGACGTAGGCCATGTCAAAGCCGACGCCATTATCACGTACAAAATAGGCAGATTCGCCGTCAGCTTTAGTATGGCCGAATTCTACCCTAGCACATTCACGTGTCCGGGTGAATTTCCACGCGTTACCCATCAAGTTATCGAGCACCACCCGTAACAGCCGGGCATCGCCATTTGCAGCCAAACCTTCTGCAATGATGAACTCCACATGTCGCTCCGGCTGGCGCTGCTTCAGTTCCGCGGCAATCGACCTCGCGAGTGCAGTCAAATCGACCTTCTCACACCGTATCTCGCTGCGTGTAATGCGCGACAGACTCAACATATCATCAATGAGCTGCGCCATATGCTGGGCAGCATAACGAACTCGCTGCAGGTAGTCCTTGCCTAGCTCATCCAGCTCGTCCCCGTAATCCTCCAGCAGCGCCTGGCTGAAGCCATCGAGAGTGCGCAACGGCGCCCGCAGGTCATGTGAGACAGAATAGGAAAAGGCTTCCAGTTCCTTATTGGCGGCTTGGAGTTGTTCAGTGCGTTCGCCAAGTTCAATAACTCGCTGCTCAAGCTCTTCATTCAGTTGGCGAATCTTCTCCTCGGCCCGTTTGCGCTCGGTAACATCACGGCCAACACACCGAAATCCGACTATCTCCCCTTTATCGTTCTTTATGGGAGAAACGGAGGCTTCGGCAAATCCTGTAGCTCCATCCTTCCGTATAGCTTTCCAGGCGAACCCTTCGACCGGCTCGCCTGTCCGGTAAACCTGATTGAAGATCTTGAACACGGTCTCAACGTCCTCTGGAAGTGTATAGACACGATAGTTCATTCCTATCATCTCTTCCCTGGAGTAGCCCAAGTAGCGGCACGCTGAATCATTAACAAAGGTGACATTCCCGGCAAGGTCTATCTCATAATAGCCATCGTGCATCCCCTCTAAGATAGTCCGATATCTCTCTTCCGACTCCCTTAAAGCCTCCTCCGCCCGCTTACGTTCAGTGATGTCATGCGCCATACCCAGCACCAAATCTTGACCTTCAATTGTCACTGGAAATGTCCTTATCTCAACTGCAATCTGTTTCCCATCCTTTCGATTTAAGGTGAACTCGCCAGCCTCGCTGTGTTGCCTGACAGCAGCTTTGGCCAAGAATTCAGCCGCTTTCGGAATTTGCTCTGGAGGCAGGAGATTCAATTTCAGGAAGTTCTCTCCGACTAATTCCTCCCTCTTATAACCGGTCAATTTCTCGGCAGCCCTATTGCCATCAACAAAGTTCGCTTCCATATCATGCAAATAGTAGGCATCCGGGGCGAATTCAAATAATACCTTCAGCCGCTCTTCAGAACTTCTCAGCTGTTCCTCCATTCGCTTGCGCTCGGTAATGTCGGTGAAGCTTCCTATTACTGCTGGCCTGCCACCGTAGTCAACCGAGGTGACCTTTCCCAAAACCCATATTACGTCACCATTCTTCTTTATGAACCTGTACTCATAGGGATGGACAGACTTTTCCTTAAGGTGCTCTATTGCCCTCTCTCTAACCGTCTCCCTATCTTCAGGGTGAACAAGCTGAAGGGAGTCTTTCCCTATCAGCTCTTTCCCTGTGTAGCCTGTCAGCTCCTGGAACAGCGGGTTGGCATACTGAAGCTTTCCCTCCTCGACAATGAATATCCCTATTCCGGCGCTCTGCATCAGGGCTTGGGCCAACTGCTGCGACCCTGGCAGCTTATTACGGCTTCGCTTGCCTGGCTTCTCTATTGAGGTTGATTTGATTACCATAGCTTTCACACAAACCCTCCAATGAAATGTGATGGTGGACTCATCAAATTGAGCTCAACCCTAGTATCTTACGTCTCACCATGATAGTAAATAGCCTATAAGTAACGTTAGGCATAGCAAAAAAGTCCTATGACCCAGTGAGAGCAATTTCATGTGGCCAAAACTAGTGTAGTGTATTACAAATAGCTTCACACGGATTCAGGTGAAGGGCAGTCACCCGTGGGTGTCAGGTCCCCTCAGCCTGTCTCATTAGTTCTGGCAAGATGACAATTTGATTGAACAGGCATTTATG
>CAZOQG010000028.1:0-18661 GCA_964582065.1 uncultured Dehalococcoidales bacterium | reverse complement strand
GACCGCTGTATCGGGTCATCTGTGGGCAGATGACTCCTATGGAAACGACTTCCTCAGTCAATACCAGGTTACACATGAGGAAGTCAGGCTGGTTCAAAAACAAAAATGGCTAAGTTCACCACGGCATCACCACGATAATGTCCATTAGCCACGGAAGCTCAATGCACACTGTCTATACAAACAAGGCAGGATCACTCCGATAGCTATCCTGCTTTTCATAACCCCCAGTAGTCCATATTGGAAGGCCTTTATGGCTATTACGAAGTGATTTTTGTTACGTGTCACCCGCCTACGGGTGACCGCTGTATCGGGTCATCTGTGGGCAGATGACTCCTATGGAAACGACTTCCTCGGTCAATATCAGGTTACCGATGAGAAAGTCAGGCTTGCCCAGAAGCAAAAGTGGCTGAACTCTCCACGACACCGCGATAACACTGCTCTCTAGGCGCAGAGTTTCGACTTTCTTCATAGGTTGGCATTTTGAATTTACGTGTCACCCGCCTACGGGTGACCGTTGGGGTTTGTACTTGTACGGTAGGCCACCTGTGGGCAGGTGACACCTAGAAAAGTCTCACCACACCACCACGATAACGCCATCTCTTAGCTGTGGAAGCTCCAAGCATCCTGTTCGTGGAGTTAGATAGTCAGGGCAACCTTATTGGTGTACCAACTGCATCTTTGGTTTTTGGGTAGTCAGGGCAGTTTGAGCCAACGGCCTTCGGGTCATGAGTTCCGTATGGAACCCGGCGCAAACTCATCCTGCCGCAGTACGTAAGGTGGTTTTGCTTGGATTTAGCTATAGAATAGTCTCTGCAGAAGCTGATTAAGATGCCCTGACTTTTAATCAGGGTGTCACAGGTTCGAGACCTGTACGGCCTACCACATTCAAAAGACCCTTCCCTACCAAGGGGATTTCAAACGAATCAGGGTGTCAAGACACTAGGTCAACCGACACCCTGATTTTATTGTACTTAAAGAGAAATATCAATAGCCCCTGAAGAGACTTATCCTTCGATTTTAGGATTTGAACCAGTTGACCTGTCCTTGTAATAAGTTGATTAATTGATGCATAATGGCTTAAAGTTAATAGTATTTATTATGTACTGATGCAACAACTTTAAACAAATGAATGATCTTGATATTCGAAAAGTATTAAAGAGTGAACTTCTAGATAAGCATGGAAATGATTCTGAAACGATTATATTAGAGGAGTTAGGTCTTAACCATGGTAGAGCACGAATAGACTTGGTTATTATTAATGACCGAATGCATGGATATGAGATCAAGAGCGATCGTGATACCCTTAAGCGTCTACCAGAACAAATACAGATATATAGTAGTATCATGGACTGTGTAACATTGATTGTAGGTTATAGACATGCTTATAATGCATTAAAAATGATACCCGAATGGTGGGGAGTAAGGCTTGCAGAGCAAAATAATAAAAGTGGAACTGTAGTACTTTGTGATGCTAGATCCCCAGGCAACAACCCCAGGGTAGACATTATTGCTGTTGTGTCGTTATTATGGCGCAATGAAGCCCTTGATATTCTTGAAAAGATAGGGCAAGCTAACGGAGTGCGTTCAAAAACAAAAACAGATATATATCATCGTCTTATTGAAGTGGTAAAACACGAGTCTCTTCGCGCTATGGTGAGACAACGTTTGAAATCTAGAAAAGATTGGCTATTTGACGCACAACAAACGTCATATGGTGGTTGATACCCGCTTCTAGCCACGTCGCTGGATTGCCTGTTTCTTGACGCTGTAAACTCATTTCTTTTATGTATTTATCACCTGCGCTGAAAGTTTCAGCACAATACTCTGGTGAGTCAGACAATAATATTGCATTTGCCGGCCATTGAGCGAAACCAAGGCCATCTTTTCTAATCGCATCTTCCCCACGCATAATCAGCCAATAATCGCCTGAGGTATACCGTATGCTGGCACTAAAGTGCCAACCCCTCCCCTTTTTAATATATTTTGCATGCTGAATCGTATAATCGCTGAAGATTGGTATACGGGTAAGAGGTTTGTCTGCCGTAACCTGATTCTTCCAAGATATCCAGTCAGACCGATCTAATTTAGACTGATCATTCTTGGGACATTTACTGAGGTCTTCTGGGAAAGCACCACTAGCCACGATAAAATTACGCCAACTCTCTATATGTGGAATAATCCTGCATAGGGTGTGATATGCGGAAGTATTTTGGTCGGTGATTCGAAAATCAACAAGTAAATCTACCATATCAGGGGTTAGTTTTAAATATTTTAGAGTAGTGTTAATACTTCTTGTGAATTCTGGATGTTTTAGATCATCAGTGGTAAGACGAAGGCACGCACCTTGATGATGTATATTCAATACTTTTTGCACTGAAGATTGATATGGGCCATCTCTTGATAGTCCTGTTACAGGAATGAAACACAAATTATAAATACTTGCACATTGCGATAGCATTTCAAGAAAGTCGCCTGTCCTTTGTTTCAGACTGTCTGAGCTCAACCACAAAAGATCAATAAAGAATGGACGAGAACCCCAACATTTAACTAACTGCTCTATGACCTTATTAGTCGCCACCTCTAAATCTAATATACTGTCTTCTTTATCTAACTTACCTTTTTTAATAATATTATCAGGTACGAGTTCAAACAAAGGTGTGAGGCAATTAGAATCATGTTCGTATAGCGTGGCTAGAGCGCCCCGCTCTGCTTCTTTCCATCGTAATATTGGCACATAGTGCGTTGAGTTAAGCTGTTTCATTACTTACCTCACCTCCACTTAACATCCGGGAAAAGCCTCCTTATCTGATTACGACCTACGAGATTAGTTAATAATTGGAATGCTTTAAATTCGTGTTGCATACGACCGGCGACAATTGCAGGATGTATGTTAAGCTGTTTTGCTAAATGCTCTGCTGCCTGCGGGGATTTCAATTGACTTGCAGGGCTATTCTCCCATGCATCATGTGGAATAAGTGCTTCTCCTGCTAATTCGTTAGCTTCACGCTCGCGAGGATCTTCTTCTGCCTCAATATCAAGATCATCATAGAACGTATCGCTTTCCATATCGAAATGTAAGGAGATATGAGATAATTCATGGAATAGTGTAAACCAGAAGTTATCAATACGATCGTATCTTATTGTAAGACCAACCACAGGATTTGATTTCACTAGCATGATTGCTGCTCCATCGAGATATATTCGCGGGAGATGTCTCTCTACGATAACTTTGATACCATATTGATTTAGATACTGTATTGCACTTAATGGCCCTTCCTCCAACACACTCAAATGAGAAAGCTCGTGAAGGAAATCGATATTGATAATCCCAGGTGTATATTCGGCACTTGTGGTAACTGACATTGCTTTTTCCAATACGCGAGCAGACCAAGCTGCAAATCCATAGTCATCCATCTTACGGGCAGATCTTACGTGAGTGGAAGAACGACAAAGAGCAGATTGAAGATTAATTGATCCTATTTTCTCGAAATATGGAAGTAGAATGTCTTTTGCATTATAAGATTTTGGTTGATCAGGTGCTTGTATCCAGCCCCAAGAAATCATTTGTTTGATTGGGAATCGGTTCCAGTCTATTTCCATTAGTTCACTCGGATCTTGTTCTTGAAGCAATACATCTGCAGGGATACTTAGGCCAGAATGAAGTGCTCGTATCATTGAAATGGTCAAAGGTCGCTTCCCAGAAAGCACTTCGGATACTTTACTCCGACTTCCAATGTATGGGATTAAATCTCGTTGACTAAGATTCTGCTGCTCCATTCTAAACTTGATTGCTTCGATAGATGTTGGAGGAACTATCTGAAAATTTCGTGCTTCATAATCTTGAATTAAAAGTGTTAGGAGCTCAAGGTTTTCATTTTCAGGTGTTCCCGGGGAAGGATCAAGATCTAATAAGTTCTCTACCACAGATAGAGCTTCGTCATAATCAGTTCTATTTTTTATGATCTTATTCATGAACTTGCACTCCTCTAATATTTCCACTTGTTGTATTCCGCATGTGTGCCCAATCTTTCAATAATGATAATCTTGCGTTGATAATATACCTTAGTGTCCAACCGAAATTTATTCCCTTTGATGTTAAAAACAACATGATTGTTGGGTAAAAAACTGACGCTTCCATATCTTTCATTAATATCATTAGGTACAGACCAATTTGCCGCTTTCGCTTCAGCAAGCCATGCAGATATTTGCGAAGCAATTTCCACATGACTTCTGCAGTAATCATCGAGTATTCCCTGACCTATTACTTCCATGATTAGCTCACATTTGTCATTCACCCTGCATTTGTCACCAAATAGGGAACACTGTTCCCTATTTGGGAACATTGTACATCAGATAATAGGACATGTCAAGTGGTTTACGAATGAAGATTTTAAAATTGTGGCTTGGGTACTTTAAAATTATGCGTCTGAAATTGAGTGCACCGGGTGTTAGATAAACTTCATCTGACCTGCCCCGACTAATTGGTCCACCTTTAAATTGGAGACACTGTGAAATAGATTGGCGGTAACACCCTGACTTAGGTTCAAGGTGTCAGTTACAAAACGGTAACATTTTGGAGCTTATCCTTCGGTGAGTGTTTGTGGCGCTGAGCTATAATCTAAGAGCTGGTGAAGTGGAGATAATGGTTTGCCATATCACAGGGAATTAATCCAGGTCAGGTTAACAGTGAGATACGCTAGAGCGTGCTGCAAAATCAGCTTTCATGCTAAGCGGTCAGCCATTGTTTTTCCCACGACTTTTTGTCTTGAGCTCATCTTTAGATTCTCCTGAAAAGACGAGTGTGTCTCGAGAGGCAAATTGAACAGGGGGGCTTCCATAAGCTATAATTCCCAGACACATCAGGAGGTCTTCTTGCTCAAGAGTCACAATTGCGGAGAACTGAGAGATAAACACGTCGGACAGGAGGTAACTCTGGCCGGGTGGGTGCACCGGCGCCGCGACCATGGCGGCCTGGTATTCATCGACTTGAGAGATAGAGAGGGTATAGCCCAGGTCGTTTTCAACCCGGAAATATCGAAAGGAGCGCACGAGGTGGCCGACGGCCTGCGCAATGAGTATGTCATTAAGGTTACCGGCGAAGTCGCTCTACGTCCACCAGGGACGGAAAATCCGAAGTTGCCCACTGGTGAGATAGAGGTTATCGCCAGTGACATTCAGCTTCTCAACACGTCCAAAACTCCGCCATTCTATATAAATGAGGATGTAGAAGTTGACGAGGGCCTTTTTCTGAAGTATCGCTATCTTCACCTGAGACGTCCCAGAATGAGAGACAACATTCTCCTTCGCCACCGGGTGGAGAAATTCATGCGTGATTTTTTGGATGCCAAGGGCTTCGTTGACATCGAGACGCCTATTTTGATGAAAAGCACTCCGGAAGGAGCTCGTGACTATCTCGTGCCGAGCCGAATTCATCCCGGCAAGTTCTATGCTCTCCCCCAGTCTCCCCAGCAGCTCAAGCAGCTATTGATGGTGGCCGGCTTTGAAAAATACTACCAGATAGCGCGTTGCTTCCGCGACGAAGATTTGCGCGCTGACCGCCAGCCTGAATTTACACAGCTTGACCTGGAAATGAGTTTTGTAGATGAGGAGGATATACTCAATCTTGTGGAGGAGCTGTTTACCTCTCTCGTGGAAACGGTCAAACCGGAAATGCAAGTGCTGAAACCGTTTCCGCGGCTTTCCTACGCTGAAAGTATGGAGTGCTACGGTACGGATAAGCCGGATGTGCGCTTTGGGCTGGAGATAAGGGACCTGTCTGACATTGTCGCCGATTCTGAGTTCGCTGTTTTTCGCTCTGCTATCCAGGGGCGTGGCAAAGTCAAAGGTATATGTTTGCCCGGCTGCGCTGCCTATTCTCATAAACAGCTTGAGGAATTGACTGAGCTGGCAAGAACTCACGGAGCCAAAGGGCTGATAACATTGGCCTTGTCTTCAGACGGCTACACCAGCCTGGAAAATCTAACTCTGGATAACGTCAAGTCAGTAGCAGCCAAACATTTAACCATAGACCAGGTAAGAGACATGGGAAGGAAATTCGAAGCCAAACCGGGTGACCTTATGTTGCTCGTGGCTGGCGAGCCCAACATGGTAAATAAAGTATTGGATGAACTACGTAGAGAAATGGGACGGCATCTTAATTTGATGGACACTAACTTGCTGGCTTTCGTCTTCATTGTTGGCTACCCTTTGCTAGAGTGGAATAGTGAGACGGGTTTGTGGGAACCCATGCATCATCCCTTCACAGCGCCCTGTGAAGAAGATGTACCCCTGCTTGATAAAGACCCGTCCAAAGTTCGTGCACGTCATTACGACATTGTGTGTAATGGCTACGAACTATCCAGCGGTAGTATCAGAATTCACAGTCGCCAGCTTCAAGAAAAAGTATTCCATCTGCTTGGCTATAGCAGCAAAGAGATAGAGGAGCGCTTTGGGCATCTCCTGGAAGCCTTAGAGTTCGGAGCGCCACCGCACGGTGGTATTGCTCCGGGTATCGACCGCGTGGTGATGTTGCTGGCAGGAGGAGAAAACATCAGGGATGTAATTGCTTTTCCCAAGAACCAGGGCGCCATGGATGTAATGAGCGGTGCTCCGGCTCGAGTCTCGGAAGAGCAGCTTGATGAACTGCATCTGAAGCTGAAAGGCGAGGCGTTATCGGAGCTTGAGTTGAAAGCAGGCCCTTGAATGGTATAATGATGGATGAGTTAAGAAGATGAAAGTATCTACGGAACCAATCGAGAACAGTCAAGTAGCACTTAATGTGGAGATGGAAGCTCCTGAGGTAGATAAGTACCTGGAAAAAGCTTACAATCGGTTGGTCGGCAAGATCTCCGTTCCCGGCTTTCGCAAAGGGAAAACGCCGCGAGCCATCCTGGAGCGTCATATAGGCAAGGATGCCTTACTCGAGGAAGCACTGGAACTGTTGGTGCCAGAAGTCTATGAAGAAGCTCTGGAGAGCCAGGAAATTGATGCTATTGCCCGACCTCAAATAGAGATTGTCCAGACTGAGCCGGTAATTTTCAAAGCCATTGTGCCGCTTCGACCCACAGTCAAGCTTGGCGATTATGGGAAAATAAGTATCGAATCTAAGCCGGTAGAAATCAAGGACGAAGAGGTAGAAGCAACCATCGAGCAACTTCGTCAGCAACATGCCATCTTGCTGCCGGCGAACCGTCCAGTGCAGTTTGGTGATACAGTGACTATCGGTGTGCGAAGTGAGAAGCAGGGTCAGTCTTCTCCGATTGGCAAGGACCTTGTGTATGAAGTAACTAAAGGTGGCCGTTTGCCTCTTCCCGGGTTTCCTGAGAAACTGGAAGGTATGAAGAAGGGCGAGGAGAGAAGTTTCGTCCTATCATATCCTGCTGACTATGAGATAAAAGAGCTGGCTGGACAGGAGCATTCTTTCAAGGTTACAGCTACCGAAGTTAAGGAGAAAGAGTTACCTGAGATAAATGATGAATTTGCCAAGAGCCTGGGCAGCGAAGACCTGGCTTCGCTGCGAGAGCAGATAGCTACTAACTTGAAAACCCGGGCTGAAGAGAGGACCCGCCAAGAGCTTGAACAGAAGGCGGTTGACGCTGCTGTCGAGCTCAGTGAAATGGAGTATCCACCGGTGTTGGTCGACGGAGAAATCGACCGATTGCTGAATGAAGAGTCAAGGCATTTTGCTGAAGGCATCGCAGGGTTGGAGAACTATCTGAAGAGCCTCGATAAGACGGTGGATGGCCACCGAGAGGAACTGCGCCCGATAGCTGATCGGCGTGTTGTTCGGTCTCTAGTGCTGGAGAAAATAGCCGAGGCAGAGAAAATCGAAGTTGATGCCCCAGAAATAGACGAGGAAATAGACAAGATGCTAAAGGACGCAGGTGAGCAGGCTGAGGAGATGAGAAAGATGTTCAGCTTGCCACAAGCTCGCGAGTCTATCAAGCAGTCTCTAATTACTCGGAAAACCGTGGGCCGGTTGGTGCAGATAGCCAGTGGCTCGGTCTAATTATCTAATCTTAGGAAGGAGATAGAAAGATGGAAAAGTTGCCTCAAAACATAATTCCGTTCGTCACTGAGACTAGTGCCCGAGGGGAGCGAACCCTCGACATTTACTCGCTGCTACTGAAGGAACGAATTGTCTTCCTGGGGACACCAATTAGTGACCAGATAGCCAATCTGATTATCGCCCAACTTCTTTACCTGGAACGCGAGGACCCGGAGAAGGATATAAATCTTTATGTCCATTGTCCAGGTGGTATTATCAGCGCTGGCCTTGCCATCTATGATACTATACAATTGGTTCGAGCAGATGTGTCCACAATCTGTGTTGGACTAGCTGCCAGCATGGGGACGCTCATTCTTTGTGCCGGGGCTAAAGGCAAACGCTATGCCCTGCCTAACTCCACAATTCACATGCACCAGGCGGTCGGTGGCGCTCAAGGTCAGGCGGCCGATATTGAGATTGCTGCCCGCGAGATTATGAGAATGCAGGACATAATTCGGACTATCTTAGTCAAACATACTGGGCAGCCAATGGATAAAATCGCTCATGATACTGACCGGGACTTTTATCTCAACGCCGAGCAAGCTATGGAATACGGCATAGTCGACGAAATACTCAGCGGAACACCGGCGAAAGAGAAAAAGGAGTGAATGCTCATAACTGGTGCCCCGAGCGTTGAAGATATCTCTGGGATAGCTGAGCTAAAGATGGAAGTCCTTTTCTGGCTCCAATGCGATTGATGGCAAAGCCAGCCATTATGTCTCCAAGCAATCCGCATTCCTCGATTCTGTTGTCTCTGAGTAACCCGAAGAGGAAGCCAGCAGCAAATGCATCTCCAGCGCCAGTAGTTTCTAATTGAGATTCCAAGCCTTGTTCTTCAGGCTCAATCTCGTATTCTTTGGCTGCGTCACGGATGTAGCCCGTAATGGCCTTGGCTTTGTCTGTGGTCAAACCTTTGCCCAGAGTCACGACAACAATTTGGCAGCCCAGATTCAAGCATTCCTGAGCTCCAGCCCTGAAATCCCTACCGGTCAGTCGCTCTATTTCCTCACGATTCACCACAATAACATGGGTTTTCTCAAATAGAGGAGCCAGGGCTTCCAGCCCTTTAGTAGCGTAGAGCATCCCGGGAGCCAGACTGATTCTAACCGAAGCCGCCGTCTGCTGAACCAACTCAACTTGAAGGTTGAACTGCTTTTCATCGGCGAAGGAGGAGAGATGAACCATTTGGGCCTGGTTCAAATAGGCCAAGGGTATATCTTTAGAAGTCAGCAGGTTATTGGCCCCGGGAGATACATACAGCGCTCGCCTGCCCAGCTTGTCGCTAAAGCAAATTGTTGACCCTGTCTTCACATCCTGTTTGACTCGAATTTGGCTGGTATCAACACCAACAGTCTCGAAATTCTGAATGAGCTCTTCCCCATCTTCGTCCCTGCCGACAGCCCCAACAAATCCTGTCTTCACACCTAGCTTAGCCAATCCGTAAATGGTATTAGCCGCTGACCCGCCCGGCACGCCCTCGGAATCTGTCACCAGTTGCTCACCATCAGCAACAATCTCATCAACCCGATACAGGCGGTCGATATTCATCGCTCCCAGGCCAACTATCTCAATCCCAGTCATGTGCCAAATTCAGCCTAACTTGGCTGCCTCCTCCCGGACGATTCTTCGGATTCTCTTGTGAATCTCAAGATGAGTGGCAACATCTTCAATCCCAACTAGCCAGCGAAAATGGCCCCTGTCACCGGTTCCGCCAGCCTTTTCCTTTCCTTTGACCAACCTTTCTACCGCCGGGCGTTTGCCTTTCCCCCAAACTTCCAATACCGGCAGCAGGTCATCGAGATGTGTGGATGCCAACCCCATCGTGGAGTAGGGGAGGGCATATTCGTTAGCATTAAAGGCAATCGCCAGACCACCAGCGTTGTCAACAGCCTGAAGCATCTTGAAATCAGTGATACTGTCGCCGACTACTACCCAGTTGGACAAAGGCTTGTCTTGAGTTTGGGCAAAACGCTCCAGGGCCTCTACCTTGCGCTGTCCACCTACAGGTCTCACCTGCTCCAGAAGCACGCCTAAATTGGTCTTTGGCAACTTCTTCTGGTAGAAATCGTCAAGGTTTTTCTTTATCCAGTCATCATCAATCGATCGCGTATTCAAAATGTTCTTCTCCATTGCTTCCAACAAGCGCAATTCATCCTTACATAATGTTTGCGAAATCTTATCTAGTGGGAAAGAGGTACAGGCGACATTCTGGGAGAACATATTCAATTTGCGTGTTATATGCAAGGCATATTGCTCATAGCTGGTGCTGATGCAAAATATTTTCCAACCCTGGGCGCTGAGGCGGAAGATGAGTTCGGTAGCCCCGCTGGTCAGAGTTGCCTTTCTTGCCAGTTTAGCAATATCCTCTTCCGTTATCTGGTGATATACCAGAAATGGAGCAATGAGGGCTAAAGTATCACCAGGTTCATAGTCTGGTCTGCCTTCCAGCGTTAGTAAATCATCATAACGACTGATAACTTCGAAAACCTCACCGCCACCGGGGGAAAGCTTCATAAGCTCATAGGCATTATCCTGGGTAGCCAACGGACCTTCGAGGTCAAAGCAGATTACGTTCATTTCATCCCTACCATTTCTTGTATTCTGTTGCTGAGGTCATATCCGGCTATTGGCTTTCTTTTGCTGTCAAATATCTTGCCAGCCTCTATCCTGATTTCGCTTTTGCTGAAAGCTCTCAGCGTTGACACGATGAGCGGAAACTCTCTGGCAAGCCCGTGCTGGCGGATAAGTTGGAATAGTGCGTTGTTTTCGCCTTGTTCCTTCTTAAGTTCAGCCACAGAGCGCCTGCTCATTTCTTGCCAGTGTTTATCAAAAGGTTCGCCCGTAATGGGGAAAGTGCAGTAGGTTATCACTGGCCCCCTATCCAGTTCCGGGGTGACCAAATGCATCATTACCCCCGATTCTTTGGAGTTGTTCTCTATTAGTGTCCAAATCACCTCTTGCCAGCTACCTTTAGGTCCGCCAGGAGTTGCCGGATGTAGATTGACCATATCATATCTGTAGCACATCTCCTCTCCGACGATAAGCATGTAGCCGGCAAGAACGCAAAGGTCAGCGGAGAATCCCTGAAGCTTTCTCATAATCTCTCTGTCATATTCGAGACGCCACGGAGGTGATGTTTCAACTTTTGCTGTGGCTGCTACATCCTGTGTGGCTTGAAATCGCTTGGAGGAAAGGCAAACAAGCGGAATACGATAGCTGTGGACGAGTTCAAAGAATGAGTCGCTGTCTCTTGATTCGCTTGGCTCTCGGTTGCTAAAGACGTAAGCAATCTCGCCTTCGATTTCGCCGCTTTGAATTCTCTCGCACACAACTTGCAGAAGCTGTCTGGCTGCTTCATCCCTGCCTGTGGAAAACCAACCGATAGTCAACAAGAGGACTTCTCCTGAGATAGGTGCTTCCTTAACCTAGTCCAGGTAGTGACAAAGTGAACTAATGGATTTGACCGATGACCGAAGATCTTTCCCTTAGCCAGGGATGTGAGGAATTCATCCTTTCCGTTGAACTCGGGCATCTCAACATAGGCATTGCCAATCTCAGAGGGTCTATGAGCATCGCTACCAGCACTGGCAAGCTTGCCATATTTATGAGCCAGCTGCCATGCCTTAGATGAGTTATGTAGAGATAAGCTACGCGAATTGAAAACCTCAACAATATCAACCTGTGGCATGATGGTTTCGAAAGCTTTATCCTTGAAGGCCGACAGCCGCAACGCGTCATAGGGGTGAGGTATGGCTACCAGCCCATCCTGAGCCTTAATTCGAGCTATAGCCTCCTTAATTGGCAATTTGTTAGGAATCTCTTGGCTGAGAAACAGTCCTATGATTTCGCCAGAGAGAGTCATAATTTCCTCAGCAACGATAATGGTGAAGGGAGCCGTTTCCTTCAATTCTAGGGCTCCAGCAATGGTGCCATGGTCGGCTATGGCAAGACAGTTGATCCCAACTTCGAGGCAGTGTGCGATTATCTGCTCCAGAGGCGAAGCAGAATCGATAGAATAGGCAGTGTGAACATGAAGGTCGGCTTTTACCAACGATTCAGCTTATCCTCTCCAGATACTCTCCGGTGCGGGTGTCTACCTTGATAGTATCCCCGGTATTTACGAAAAAGGGGACGTGGATCGTGATACCTGTCTCCATCGTAGCTGGCTTACTGCCAGCACTGGCTGTATCCCCCTTGAAACCGGGGCCTGTCTCCGTAACCTGAAGCTCGACCGAAACAGGTAGCTCTATCCCTATAGCCTCGCCCCTGTGAGTTAGGATTTGCAAGTTGAGCCCCTCTTTCAAATAGCTCAGCGCGTCGTCGACCATAGATTTATCAAGCGGCATCTGCTCGAAAGTCTCGGTGTCCATGAAATAGTAGAGACTGCCATCATCATAGAGATACTGGACAGGACGGCGCTCAAGGAAGGCTCGGGCAAACTTCTGACTGGCTTGAAAAACCCGTTCGGTAGTGTGACCGGCACGAACATCACGAAGCCTTAATCGAACTTGGGCCGAGCCTCGTGCGACCTTGATGTGTTGATAATCAAGGACTTGATATAGTTGCCCGTCTAGCTCGATGGTGATTCCCTTTTTTAGCTCTCCAGCGTCAATCATCAGACAATTACCTCCCCCTGGATATTCGCTGTTTTCCCTGCCTCAGTCAGGACTTTGAGCTTACCATCCTCCATCACCACTGTGTCCTCGATTCTAATTCCGCCCCAGCCAGCAATATAAATTCCAGGCTCGATAGTGAAAGCCATCCCATCAACTAGCGAATCGACGGAATTGGGGCCGAGCCGTGGGGATTCATGAGCCTCCAGGCCAATGCCGTGTCCCAGACCGTGACCAAAGGCCTCGCTGTAGTTTGCGTGATGGATAACTGTTCGGGCGAGTCGGTCAGCCTGGTCACCACTCATACCAGCTCGAATCGTAGCCAGAGCCGCTAGTTGTGCGCCCAAAACAATATCATAAATCCTGGAAAAAGTCTTGTCTTTTTTGCCCAAGCATAAAGTGCGGCTTAAGTCACTGCAGTAACCGTTCACCCGGGCCCCCATGTCAATTACGACAGGCTCTCCCCGGAGAATAACTCGCTCGGAGGGTCTGGCATGAGGCAAGGCCGAGTTAGGGCCCGAAGCCACAATGATGTCAAAAGGTACAGTTTCGCTGCCTTTCTCTCGGAGGGATTTCTCCAGTTCCCAAGCTATCTGCTTCTCTGTTGCCCCGGGACGGATTATTGATTTAGCATAGTCAAGAACAATGTCAGCTAGTCTCACCGCCTCAACAATAGATTGTAGTTCCTCTGGCTCCTTTACCGCGCGAAGGGATTCTACTAAACCGGTAGTCGGAACAAGTTGAAGTTGGTAATGGTCATTGCTCGTTCCTTTACATAGCTTGTGGTACGTGGCAAAAGTAATCTGGTCAGCTTCAAAGCCTACTTTCTTGAATCTTGAATCTGAGGCCAATTTGAGCAGCCAACTCGCTATGTCACCTTTGATGTGAATAACGTCAAAATCCGGTGACTCCCTTTTGGCCTGTTCCACATAGCGGAAGTCCACGGCTAAAAGGGCCTTGCTAGCTGAAATGAGCAACCAACCTGTTGAGCCAGTGAATCCCGAAAGGTAACGCCGGTTTTCCGGCTGAGAAACTAGAAGGGCATCAAATTCCTGGCGTGCTAGACTCTGACGCAGCTTTTCAAGTCGGCTCACTCCCAGGGTTCTCCCTTCAGTTCGCCAACCAAAGTTTGCAGCCCAGCAACATATCCCCGCCAGCCCAATCCACTAATCTGACCTTTGGCGATAGGAGCAATCACTGATTCTGCTCGCCAGTCTTCACGAGCATAAATGTTGGATAGATGTACCTCGATGACTGGCAAGCCGGTGTCAGCTAGAGCGTCTCGCAAAGAAAAGCTGTAGTGGGTAAGCGCCCCGGGATTGATGATTATGCCGTCGGCCTGAGAAGAATGTGCTTGGATGAAGTCGATAATCTTCCCCTCACTGTTGGACTGAAAGCTAACTATATCCACCCCTAGGCTCTCACCCTGCTTTTTTAGCACGGCATCAAGTTGCGGTAATGTTTTATCTCCATAAATGGCTTTATTCCGCTTGCCCAGCATATTGAGATTTGGTCCATTGATAACTAAGATTTTCATACTGCCGCTCCCACTTTCTGCAAATCAGCCAGCCTTCCTTTGTATTCACAGGCTGTGCATTTTGCCCAGCCATCTCGATACGTAGTGAGGAGCTTGCCGCATTGGGGGCAAGGCTGAGGAAGCGGCCTGCGGTTGGTAGCAAACTGGCATTGTGGGAAGCCGCTGCAGCCGTAAAAGACGCGCTTTTTCTTACTCACCCTTTCTACTAGCTCTTTTCCACATTGTGGACAGGGAACGCCAATTTTGACTAAGAAGAGCATTGTCCTTTTACATTCAGGATAGCCACTGCAGGCCAAGAACTTACCGTAGCGCCCCGTCTTTATTAACATCGGACTACCACAATCAGGGCAGATTTCCTCTGTCATCTTAACAATTCTGATTTTCTCTATGGCTCCGGAAGCTATGCGTAATACTTCATCGAACGGTGTGTAGAAACCTCTCAAAACCGACACCCATTCTTTCTTGCCCTGAGCGATCTCATCAAGCTCCTTCTCCAACCGGGCAGTGAAACTCAGGTCAACGATTTTGGGGAAGTGCTGAGTCAAGAGATCATTGACGACAGTCCCTACCACGTCAGGACAAAGCTTACCATTATCCTTGACCACATAGCCTCTTTCTTGAATAGTGGATAGAATTGGGGCGTAGGTGCTCGGACGCCCGATGCCCTTCTGCTCCAGTGCCTTTATTAAGGTAGCTTCAGTATAGCGGGGTGGAGGCTGAGTAAAATGCTGTTCTGGAAAGAGCTGCAGCAATACCAGTTCATCACCTGCTTTCAACTCAGGAAGACGAACAGCCTTTTGATCTTCATTCTCATCTTCATCTTTTCCCTCGCTGTAGAGAGATATGAAACCCGGGAATTTGATTGTGGAGCTGGTTGCTCTCAGTAGATATTGCTTTTGGGATTCAGAACATTCTGCTTCTACTTCTACGGTGGTAGTGTCAAGCAATGCTGCTGCCATCTGGCTTGCTACCATTCGCTTCCAGACAAGCTCATAAAGCCTAAGCTGCTCTGGTTTGAGATAGGAGCGGAGCTGGCCTGGTTCCCGATGAGTTCTCGTCGGCCGAATAGCTTCGTGAGCCTCTTGGGCCCATTTCCCCTTTTTCCCAAAAGAACGCGGCTGAGGAGGTAGGAACTGACTACCATATTTGCTTTTGATGAAGTCTCTAGTCTCGGCTATTGCACTCGCCGCCACACGAGTGGAATCGGTACGCATATAGGTAATAAGTCCCACTGAGCCCTCTTCACCAATGGATATACCTTCATAAAGTTGCTGAGCGATAATCATAGTGCGTTTGGGGGTGAACCGCAGCTTGCGCCAGGCTTCCTGTTGTAGGGTACTGGTGATGAATGGTGGCGCTGGCTGACGAGATGCCTCCTTCATTTGTACCGCCCTGACGGCATAGTCAGCCTTGTCTAGTTCAGCTTTGAGTGTGTCGGCTTCCTGTTGACTGGGTATCTCCAGCTTTGTGCCGTCGGCCAGACCCACAAGTAGTGCGCGGAAACCCGTTTTCTGAGGCTTGGGTAAGCTCTTGGTCAGTTCAGCCTCAATAGTCCAGTACTCTGTGGAAACGAAGTTTTCAATCTGTCGCTCGCGGTCAACAACAATCCTCACGGCCGCTGACTGAACCCTGCCGGCTGAGAGCCCTCTCTGCACCTTACGCCATAATAAGGGACTCAGTTTGTAGCCAACCAACCTGTCTAAGAGACGACGCGCCTGTTGAGCATCAACCAAATTCATGTCAATAGAACGAGGATTACGAAAAGCCTGCTGCACAGCCTCCTCAGTTATCTCATGAAAGACAACACGACGGATAGGCACCTCGCTCTTATCGAGTTTAGCTGCTTCAATCAAATGCCAGGAAATTGCCTCTCCCTCTCGGTCAGGATCAGTAGCCAGATAAATTGCCGATGCACCGTCAGCCGATTTCTTCAGCTCCCGAATTGTCTCTTTCCTCTGCGGAATAACGATATAGTTGGGAGCAAAATCATTGCTTATGTCTATGCCCAGTTCTTTTTTGGGCAAGTCACGCACGTGCCCCAAAGATGCCTTAATGACATAACCAGCACCCAAAATCTTGCCTATCGTTCTTGCCTTAGCTGGGGACTCGACGACAACCAGTTTCACTGCCATAATTACTTTACCTCAGTTGTGTATTCCTCTCTTGCCTCTCTAGCCAGCACATAATTCATGCCACCAACCTGCTTTACGATCCCTTTAAGCTCCATCATGGTCAGAGTGCTACTGACTAGTGCGGGTGTCAACCTGCTATGACGGCAAACCTCATCAATGTGAGTTGGTTCGGCACTTAGTTGTTTCAATAGCAAGGACTCGGTCTCGTCTGCCGGAAGAATCTCTTTCATCTCCAGTTGTTGAGCTACCATAGCCAGATTCAGCTCCTCCAGAATATCAACATGGTTCCGAACTAGTTTTGCCCCTTCTTGAATAAGATGATTCGTTCCTCTGCTGGCTGGAGATAGAATACTGCCCGGGACGGCAAAGACGTCTCGGTTTTGTTCCAGCGCTTGGTTAGCCGTGATTAGGGCCCCGCTGCTTTCTCCAGCTTCTATCACCAAGACTCCGAGGCTCAACCCGCTCATAATCCGATTACGCCGGGGGAAATTGTCAGCCTTAGGCCGAATACCTAAAGGATATTCACTTATCAAAGCGCCACGCTCCATAATCTCGCGAGCCAAGTTGGCATTCTCCGCTGGATAAACAATATCTAACCCGCAAGCAAAAACAGCAATAGTCCTACCCCCGGCTTCAAGGGCAGCACGATGAGCTATGGAATCAATCCCCTTAGCCAGGCCACTAACGATAGTGACTTTGTTCCGGGCCAGGTCGCTAACAATCTCGTCAGTTACTTGCCGTCCATAAACGGTAGCCCGACGAGTGCCGACTACAGCCAGGCAAGTTTCATCCTCGGGCAGAGGATTGCCCCTGACATAAAGCACTGGCGGGTAATCATAGATTTCCCTCAGCCTTTGAGGATAGGTAGCTGAACCACAGGTAAGCACTTTTACTTTGTACCGCTTCAAGCTCTCCATTTCAGCATCGAGGGAAATCCTGGGCCTCATGTTTACAATGGTGTCCGCAGATTTTGAATCAAGCCCGGCTTTTCTCAGCTCTCCGGTCGAAGCCTTCCAGGCCTGCTCCAAAGTGCTGAAGTGCTCCAGCAACTGTGAAATCTTCACCCGACCAATGCCAGGCATTCTAGAGAAGCCTACCCAGTATTTCAGTTCGTCTGTATTCGCCATCAAAGCTGAGACATTCTAGCATAGCCAGCAGTAGGCAAACAACGACAAGGTGTAAAGGTTTTATTAAAGCGCTCGTGGAACGGCCTTCGAGGACTTATCTTGAAGTTGGCGTTTTCAACTCTTTCGGGTTTTGTCACCGCTTCCCCACTAGCCTCCGCAGTGTTGGCAAAGCGTTTCTGGCTGCTTCGTACCCTGCCAGTATAGCCTCTTCCCCTTTGTAGAACTCAAATGCCTCGATGCGACTGACATCGGGACTTATGATTATATCCGCTCTCGGTATCCTCGTACTTACTATCTCATGCTCCATGATGTAGATTGACTGTATCAAAGTGTTGAATATGTTTGGGACCTCAGCCATTTCATCCCCTTTCGGCGGACTGACAGCGCGCGCACGCTTTTGTGGCTCGACGAGAACATTTACGGCGATGATGAACTTCGCCCCCATATCTCGGACAATGTCCGCAGGAATAGGATTGGTGAGACCGCCATCAACTAGGCACCTGCCTTCAAGTGTTACCGGCACAAATACACCTGGTGTCGAGATACTGGCTCTTACCGCTTCTATTACTGAGCCTTTTCTCAGTACTACCGTTTCGCCGGTATTAACATCAGTGGCCACAGCCGCAAATGGTATTCTCAGATCTCTGAAATCCACGTCTCCAATTAGGGAATGCAAAAGCTCTTCTATTCTCCGGCCACGAATAAGGCCTTTTCTTAAGGAACCCAATTTGGGGTCCAGCAACCGCGCTAGCTTCCTCCAACCCGTATTTATGGCTATCTCTTCTACCGCATTTATCTCACCTTCCTTGACAAAGCAAGCGCCCATCAACGCGCCCATGCTGGTGCCAGCTACCATATCAACAGGAATTGATGCCTCCTTTAGGGCTTTCAGGACGCCAATGTGAGCAAAGCCGCGAGCTGCACCACTACTTAGAGCTAAGCCGACTTTGGGAGGCTTACGTCTGAAGAATTCCATTTGACTAGTTATCTCGCCTGCGGACGGGAAAGCGTCCGACAGTTAACCTGGCGGAGAGGGTGGGATTCGAACCCACGGTCGCCAAAGACGACACGCGCTTTCCAGGCGCGCCTGATAGGCCACTCCAGCACCTCTCCTGTGCTTTGGCGGAGAGGGTGGGATTCGAACCCACGGGGCTCATCGCCCACCGCTTTTCGAGAGCGGCACCATAAACCACTCGGACACCTCT
>CAZOQG010000027.1:0-18732 GCA_964582065.1 uncultured Dehalococcoidales bacterium | reverse complement strand
CTTGAGCTAGCCGACGATTGACTTTCAGCAGTCTATTGATGGTTTCTACCATATGGACTGGGATACGAATGGTACGAGCTTGATCGGCTATGGCTCGGGTAATAGCTTGCCTAATCCACCAAGTAGCATAAGTGCTAAACTTATAGCCTTTTCTATATTCGAATTTCTCGACGGCGCGAACTAGACCGATATTCCCTTCCTGGATAAGGTCAAGAAGCGGCATTCCGTGGCCGACATATTTCTTGGCGACACTGACCACCAAGCGTAGATTAGCTTCAGTAAGGTGTTTTTCTGATTTCTCTGCTGCTCTTCTAACCTTGCTGAAATGAGCTCTAAACTGCTGGCTCATGGAATGAAGCTCGGAAAGGAATTCGGGGGCAACAGGCTCGGCTACGAGAGATTCCACCTGACTCCAAGTGGTTTTGTCCCCTATAATCGCCACCAATTGTCGAGGCAAAAGCCGGCTATCTATAGAAAGATGTATGAAGCTCTGCGCGACTTCTGAAGTGCTTTTGTGATTGGCTTCGGCAATGGCTTCTACCAGTTCTTGGTCGATTACACCATCGATAGCCGCCCGCAGCTTGGGGTCACGAATTATCTCGGTAACGCTATCTGTAGCAGCAAGTTGGAGTCGCTCGGCAAAACTGCGAACTATTGGCTGAGCTGCAAGTAAATGACGAATCAAATAAACAATCATATGAACCGGTGAAGGATATTCATCATGGCGCTGAAAGTAAAGCTCTTCAATCTTTTCTAGGTATCTGGCTTCTTCTATTCTGCTAGCTAATGCCTTCTCATCGGCCGCGGTGAGAAGTGACACTTTGCCAATCTCGTGTAAATACATACGAACTGGGTCATCAATTGCCTCATGGTCACTGGGCACTACTTCAAGACCAATTGTCGATCTAGCTTCTGGTACTGGCTTACCTGCCCACCCCTCCTCAAGGTCAGCAGATTCTTGACCTTCCCACCAAGCGGCCATCTTGGCAGCATCTTCTTCAGACTCCTCTTCATCAAAGGCACCCCAACCCTTACCGGGAAGTCCGAGTGACTCAACCTCGGATCTGATGCCAAGGATATCGTCAGAGCCTAGTTCACCATTCTCTTTCACACCAGGGAAGAAAGATAGAAGCTCGTCATCTCGAGTTGAACTCACTGCTCAGTCCTCCTCGTTATCGGTTGTCGCCGATGCCCTTGCTTGACGAAGACCTCCCTAAGCTGCTTGCTCTCTTCTATACCCTGTTCTTCCAATTTAGTTAGTTGTGCCGTTACCCCACCTACCTCTGCTTCCATAGCCAAAAGCTCCTCTTTCTTGGCCTCCAAGCTCCTTAGCCAGCTCTCTTGTAAGCGAACAATACAGTCATTCAGGGTTTGCTGCCTTGCCACCTCACTCTCTCTTAACGTTGGGAGGAAATCCTTAGCCAGCAGACTGCCCAAATACTCATAAAGACTGCTATCGAGGCTATCTTCGAGAGAAGGAAATTCATCACTCTGTTGCCATTTTAGAAACAGCTCTCGATTCTCACTATGCTCGAAATAATCTGGCGATAATCCCATACCTTCTGACTTGAGGTCTGGATATTGAAGCAATAAAGCTAAGCAATATTCTTCTAGCGGGCTGGATGAGACAAGCGCAGGGACTGCGAGTGTGGGGTTCCGAAAGCCCTTGCTCACTCTTCGCCTTCTCTCGGCGGCTTGGAATTGTCTTAACCTGTCCTCCACATAACTCTGAGCAATCTTGAGCAGTTGAGCAAGCTTCTGAACATAGTGGCCCCGTCGTATCGGGTCCTTTATTTGGGAAAGTAAGGGCAAGAGCTTGTCTACAGCCGTAGATTTATCCTTAGGGCTCTCCAAATCAACCTTGGCAATTACAGTATCAAGAATGAAATTAATCATGGGTTTTGCATCTGTTATGAGCTTTTGCCACTGAGAAGCGTCGTCCCTGATTACTTCGTCCGGGTCCTTGCCCCGCGGCAAGCCAAGAATTTTTGCTTCAAAATCGTAAGCATCGTCATATTTCATCCAAGCGTAATCTGATGGCACTTCGCACATCCTATCAACGATTTCCCCACTCCTCGAAACGGCTTCTTCACCAGCAGCATCAGCGTCAAGAGCCAATATCAAGTTTCGGGTCAGCTTCTTGAGAATGGCCTTGATGATAGCCAATTGACCTCCAGTCATGGACGTCCCCATAGAAGCAACTACGTTCTCCCACCCGTGCTGGTGAGCTGTAAGGACATCCATGTAACCTTCTGTGATTATTGCCAAATTGTCTTGCTGAATAGCGGCTTTGGCCCGGTCAATCCCGTAGAGGGCGTTGCTCTTATCAAAAATCAGTGTCTGAGGGGAGTTAAGATATTTGGGCAAGGACTGATCCAGCGCCCTGGCGCCAAAGCCCATAACATTACCGTGAATATCTCGAATAGGGAACATTAGCCGATTACGAAAACGGTCATAAGTACCTCCACCCTCCCGTTCCACCAACAAGCCGGCAGCCAGCAGCTCTGCCTCCTGATAACCTTTACCCATCAAGTACTGCCGAAGAGTTTCCCATCCCTCTGGGGCAAAACCTAATTGGAAGTTGTCAATCGTCTGGGGCGATAGACCTCGACCAGCCACATAATTCCTGGCCCCCTCACCTGCCGAAGTACTCAAGAGGAGGTAATGGTAGTACTCGGCAGTTGCTTCATTGACTCGAAATAGTACCTCTCTCTGTTTGTCGCCAATTTGCTTCCGCAAGCCAGACGGGGCACCCAGAGTAACACCCGCCTTTTCAGCCAAAAGGCGCAGCGCCTGTGCGAAATCGAATCCTTCCTTCTTCATGATGAAGGAGAAAACATCGCCTCCAGCACCGCAAGCTCCGAAACAGTGCCAACTTTGCCGCTCTGGGAAAACGAAGAACGACGGAGTGTTCTCAGCATGAAATGGACACAGGGCCTTGAAGTTTCGCCCCGATTTCTTGAGGCTGACATATTCAGAGACGAGTTGCACGATGTCCAATCTCTGTTTTACTTCGTCAATTGCGCTCATTCTGAGATTCCATTGATTGCCCCGAAGTCACGGTTCTAGGAAATCCGTGCCTTTCGGGATGAGATTTCTTGAGCCATCCGTGAGGCATACAGGTCAGTCATGCCGGCGACATAATCAGCGACCTTTCGTTCTACACTGTCGTCACGCAAAGCGTATTCCGCAGGTAGTTTGTCCCCATGTTTCAAAAAGTATGAGTAAATGAGACGTATCACTTTCCTTGCCTTCCTCGTCTCCTTACTGGCCAAACTAACATTATACACCTTGTCAAAAAGAAATTCACGCAAGCTATTGGTCACTTCCAAAACTTGAGGACTCATGCCTATGGTTACCTTTTCTAGATTGGAATTGCCAATAGTTGCCGAAGAATAGCTAACAATATCGCAGACTAAGGAGTTGATTCGCCTGGAGGAGGAATGACCAAGAAGACTGACCGCAGAATCAGGTAACTCATTTTCAATAATAACACCAGCTCTTATGGCATCAGCAACATCATGGTTAATATAAGCTACGATATCAGCTATCTTGACTACCTGACCTTCGATAGTACCGACTTCCGTCCAACCTTCCCCAAGGACATCAATCCGGCTCTTAGAGTGCTTTAGAATACCATCCCGCACCTCCCAAGTAAGGTTCAGCCCCTGCCCACCTTTCTCCAGCAAATCGACGACTCTTAGACTCTGCTCATTGTGCCTAAACCCACCAGGGCAAACCTCATTCAGAACCTCCTCACCCACGTGGCCAAAGGGGGTATGACCGAGATCATGTGCCAAAGCAATAGCCTCGGTCAGGTCTTCATTGAGATTTAGCGCTCTAGATATAGTCCGAGCAATCTGAGAAACTTCCAAGGTATGCGTGAGACGCGTTACATAATGGTCACCCAACGGGGCGACAAAAACCTGAGTCTTGTGCTTCAGGCGGCGAAAGGCATTGGAGTGAATAATTCGGTCACGATCACGCTGAAATGCTGTCCGTATTGGGCAATATTCCTCCCACCTAAGTCTGCCTCGGCTAAGCCTGCTTCTTGATGCGCAAGGGGAAAGGCTCTCTTCAGCTTCTTCTGTACGCTGCCGAATATTCAGGTTAACCATCAAAACTTAAGCTCTTGCTTTGCTACTCTAGTACAATCCTGCGATTAGCCAAGTTTTGCTTCAGCAGCAGCAATCATACGTCTTGTTTTATCAATCATGTCTGGGGTTACTGAAACTGAAGTAATCCCCCACTTCACCAAGTACTCAGTGAGTTCGGGATAGACTGAAGGCGCTTGTCCACAGATAGAAGAGGTAATGCCCTTGCTTACCGAAACCTTGATAACCTTCTCTATAGCCTGAAGCACCGCCTCGTTTCTTTCATCAAATTCCGCTGCTAGCTTGGAATTGTCTCTATCTATCCCCAAAATAAGCTGAGTCAAGTCGTTGGAGCCGATGGAGACGCCGTCGATACCGACGTCTATGAATTTGTCTATAAGAAAGACATTTGATGGCACTTCGACCATCATCCACAATCTAAAAGTGGGAAATTGGTATAATCCCTCAGCTATGAAAAACTTCTTTATCTTTTCCATTTCATCTACAAAACGAACAAAAGGAATCATTACGTATAGATTGTCATAATGCTGGCATACTCTCTTGATGGCCTCTATTTCCAGTCTGAGAACCTCAGGTTCCCGCGTATATCGGGAGCAGCCGCGGTAACCGAGCATTGGGTTCTCTTCCGATTCCTCGTATTTCTCCCCTCCGCGCAAGTTTCTATATTCGTTGGTTTTGAAATCGGTAGTGCGGTAAACTACCGGACGAGGGCGAAAAGCCTTGGCAAAAGTGGTAATACCGCGAGTTAGCTCTGTTACGAATTGCGCCCCCTTACCCTCGTGCAGCATAAACCGCGGATGCCCTCCGATCTGAGCAATCATAAACTCGGACCTGAGCAAGCCAACCCCATCTACGTGCCGTGCTGCCACAGCCTCGGCCAACTCGGGCTCAGCCAGATTGACATAGACTTTGGTTCGTGTTGCAATCCTTTCCCCAGTAATAACAGCCAGAGCGGTTTTCCTTTCCTCTGCTACTCTACCGGGATAGACTCGTCCTCGGTAGCCATCCACGGTGATTTCCTGCCCATTGGTGAGGACTTTGGTTGCTCCTTCTGTGCCGACTACGCAAGGGATACCCAACTCGCGGCTGACAATAGCTGCGTGAGCAGTCCGACCACCACGTTCGGTGACTATAGCCACAGCTCGCTTCATCGCTGGCACAAAATCCGGACTTGTCATTTCCGCTACTAGAACGTCCCCGCTCTTGACTCTGATTATCTGAGAAGGCTCAGACACAATTGTAACCGTGCCAACAGCTATCCCCGGACTAGCCGCGACACCAGTCAAAACTGGCTCAACTCTGATTTCAGGAAGCGTCTCAACGTCCTCTTCTTCCTTCAAAGTGGTTACCGGCCGAGCTTGTACAATGAATAGCCGTCTGTCTTGCATCGCCCATTCGATGTCTTGAGCGGATTGATACAAATCCTCAATCGTTTTGCCTAATTTGGCTAAAGCTAGGATATCCTTGTCAGTTAATTTCTGCACGGCTTGCTTTGATACCGGAACGGCGAGCCTAACATTCAGTTCCAGCTCGTCTGGCGACACTTTCGAATTCCTTACTAACTGCCACTCCTGCTTGGCTATTTTCTTCTGAATAATACTAAGTTCTTCCTTGTCTAAGATATACTGGTCAGGAGTAACCTCACCGGAAACAATGGCCTCACCGAGTCCATAGATCGCTTCAACCAGAATCTTCGTTCGATCACTGGTTAAAGGTTCGACAGTGAATAGAACTCCAGAGACTTCTGACTGGACCATTGTTTGCACCGGTACCGCAATGCCCACCTTCAAATGATCGAAACCGTGTTCATGTCTATAGAATATGGCTCTAGGCTCGAACAACGAGGCCCAGCAGGCTTGTATTGCTGCTGTTACCTCATCTTCACCTTGTACGTTGAGAAAAGTGCTTTGTTGCCCAGCAAAAGATGCCTCGGGTAAGTCTTCAGCCGTGGCCGAGGAGCGCACCGCCACCAGCCCTCCACCCAGTTTGCGATAGGCTCTCTTGATTTCGTCAATCATATCGGCAGGCACAGAGGAGTTACAGATTTTGCTCTTAATCAGCTTAGATACTTCTTGAAGCTCTTTGCTGTCATTGACATCCAGATTCTCAAGGTATTGGGGAATTTTATCTACAAGTTTCGCCGCTTCCAGAAACTTGAAATAAGCATCTGCAGTAACAATAAAACCTCCCGGCACTGGGATCCCAGCATGAAACATCTCACCCAAGTTTGCCCCCTTACCACCCACCAGAGGAACATCACCTTTCGTTACTTCGTCAAACCAGGCAACAACTTTTATGCCTTGCTTCATTACCTCTCCTCGCCATTGAGACTGCAACCTTTTGGTCTATTATACCATCTACAAAAGGATGTTGAATACCATCTGCAAAAGGATGCCAAACCAGCTCAGGAGCATTGGTGGCGCACGTCGGGCTACCACGTTGGATGAGAGCGATTTCGTTCTAAACGTTAAACAGGAAGGTTATGACGTCCCCATCCTGGACAACGTAATTCTTGCCCTCAAGCCTGAGTAGACCCCGTTTTCGTGCTTCAGCCAGACTGCCGCAGCTATCTAAATGGTCAAAACTCACCACCTCAGCCCGGATAAAGCCCTTCTCAATATCAGAATGAATCTTCCCCGCAGCTTTCAAGGCAGTGGTTCCTTTGGTAATTGTCCACGCTTTCAATTCCTCGGACACTGTGGTAAAGAAGGAGACTAGTCCTAGGAGCTGATAGGAAAGTCTGATGATACGATCGAGCGCTGGCTCGGCCAGCCCCAGGGCATCGCGGAATTCCTCAGCCTCAGCATCGGTCAGTTGAGCCAACTCCATTTCCAACTTACCGCATAAAGCCGCCACTTCGAATTGAGGATAGGAATAGACTGAGCGCAGCTCAGTCTCAATGGAAGAAGCCTGCGCCAGTTGATTCTCTCCGATATTAAGGACCACCAGCATAGGTTTTGCGGTAAGAAATTGATAATTAGCTAGGCCTCTGATTTCCTCGGCAGCTAAATCTTGTTGCCAAATCGATATATCTTTATCTAATCCTGATTTAATCTTTTGAAGTAGGGATTGCTCCTTGAAAAGTGGGGCACGCTCTGACGGATTAGCACCTTTCAAAGAGTCTTCAAGGCGCTTTATTCTTCTTTCGATTATGGCTAAATCAGAGAAGATAAGCTCCAGATCCGTGCTAGTCATATCGCGCTTGGGGTCGATGCTATCCTCAACATGGGGCACGTTTTCGTCCTCAAAGACTCGGACTACTTGGAGCAGGGCATCGGCATTACTAAGGTAGTTCAGGAATTGGCCGGTTATTCCATCATCTTTACCAAAGCCTTTGGCTACACCAGCGATATCAACATATTTCACCTCAGCAGGTATTATCTTCTTTGGCTGGAAGACTTTGTCCAAGACCTGTAGTCTCGGCTCCGGTACCTTAGATACTCCCGTATTAGGCGCTAAGGCGGTTGGTGCATAAGCTCCAGTCTCAGCTTTCCCTCTGGTCAAAGCATTAAAAGTTGTTGTCTTGCCGGTCTTAGGCAGCCCGATGATACTGATTTCCAAGAATGACTCCTTTGTCTAGTTAGAAATATAAGCCAGACGTGATTAAAATGCAAGAGACAATTCGCTTGTTGCTATTTTCCTTGATGTGTTATAATGCTCCCACATTTAGATGGCGAAGGTGACAGAATGCCCAGTTATGAGCTAGTATTCATTATCAGCCCCGAGGTGACTGATGAGGAAGTGCCTAATACTGTAACTAAGGTAAGCGAGATTATTAGTAAGATTGGTGGGAATGTAACCGAGACAAGTCAGTGGGGAAGAAGAAAGCTAGCTTACCCGATAAAACGATTTACTGAAGGGAATTATGTGTTGGCTCAAATTGAATTAGAGCCACCTTCGATTAAGGAGCTAGAAGCAAATCTTCGGGTCTCGGATGAGGTTCTGCGGCATTTGTTGATAAGGTCGAGCGACTAACGAAGTAACGAATAAGGAGCAGTAGATGGCAAGTTTGGCTAAAGTTATGCTTATTGGAAATCTGGGTGGTGATCCAGAGATGCGTTTTACACCTAGTGGGACTCCGGTAACTTCATTCAGTATTGCTACTAATCGTGTCTATACTGCGCCTGACGGGGAGCGCAAACAGGAAACTGAATGGTTCAGAGTAAGTGCATGGAGAAAGCAGGCTGAGAGCTGTAACCAGTTCTTGACTAAAGGAAAACTCGTTTATGTCGAGGGTAGTTTACGCACTAGAACCTGGGAAGACCGGGATGGGCAAAGGCGCACTACACTTGAAGTAAATGCCGATAGGGTATTATTCCTTGACAGGCAACCCGTGGCGCCTCTTCCCGGTGAAGAGCTTCCCGCGGAGCCTATGGAACCTGTTGGGGATGAGGTAGAACCCGAAGACTTGCCCTTTTAGTATCGATTGTCAATAAGGAGACAAGCACTTGAGGATGACCCAACGCAACGCAATAAGACCTAGGAAAGAAAGGACGCGCCGATTCCCCTTCAAACCCAAGGTTTGCGCTTTCTGTGCTGACAAACTTGAGATAGATTATAAGAATGTCACCAGACTGCGGCGTTATGTCTCTGAGCGGGGTAGAATTGAGGCGCGTCGCCGGACGGGTGTTTGCGCTAAGCACCAACGACGCTTGGCAGTGGCGATAAAAAGAGCTCGGTATCTGGCTTTGCTACCCTATACTCCAGATCATATTCGTGACACCAGTAGAGTTGAGGCGAAGACTTAGGACGTAAGGAAGAACCAACGTGCCGAAGCGGACATATCAACCCAAGACAATTTCAAGAAAGCGTAAGTGCGGGTTTCGGGCCAGGATGGCGACCCGTGGTGGGCGAGATGTGTTGAAGGCAAGACGGCTTAAGGGTCGGTGGCGATTGACACCAGTTTAGCAGCATGACAAGAAAATGGGCTTTGACAAAGAGAGTCCAATATTTGGTTGTTTATAAATCGGGTAAGGCTTGGCGAGATAATCTTATACGGACAAAAGCGCTGCCAAACGGGCTTGAGTTGAGTCGGTACGGATTCTCCGTAACCAAGAACCTAGGTAAAGCGGTAGTACGTAATCGAGTGCGGCGCTTGCTAAAGGAGATAGTGCGCTTAACACCAGTAAAGACAGGGTGGGACATAGTGTTTATTGCCCACCCAAGTGCCGCCGCCGCCGACTATCACCAGCTCAAGGAGTCGGTACATAAGTTGCTGGCACGGGCCGATTTACTAAGAGACAATAATGAAATGGTTGGCACTGGAGTTAATTAAGCTGTATCAGTCTACCATCTCACGAGTTACCCCATCTGCTTGCCGGTTTACTCCTACTTGCTCTCATTATGCGTGTCAAGCGATTGAGAGGTACGGATTGAGGAAAGGGGGTTGGCTAACGATTAAGCGCTTGGCTCGCTGCCATCCCTGGTCTGCCGGTGGCTGTGATCCAGTACCATGAGATTCCTTAGGTCTTGGCCGTTAGAAGTGAATAATGGTAAAACTTAGTTTCATTTCAGTTAAGCTAAGTAAGGCATTGCTCGTGTTACTTCTCCTTGCTGTTCTTAGCCTGGCTGCTTTTAGTTGTGTCGCTCCATCATCGGGTGGTGGCTGTGCTGGGCCGGGGGCGCAGGGGTGGTCGGGATTTGCCAGCTATGACGGTATTCTTTACCTTGGATCGATGGACGGGAAAGTCTTAGCACTGAACCCCTCGGCGCGAAGCGAACGGCTAATGTTCCCCAGCGAAAGGGATGGGGAGTGGGTGCTTCGTCTCAAAGCTCCGGCTCCTTCCGGCGGGATGTGTGGTCCTCTGGGTTGTGCTCCGGCAGCACGGCCGGTGGCTATTTACGGCATGCCAGCAGTGGCTGCAGATCTGGTTTGTGTAGCAACCTACGTTGGCGATGGTGGCAAAGTGATGGCTATAAACAGATTCGCTCCTGGTTATGATGAAGAAGGCAACCCGTCGTGGAAAAAACAGGGGGAGTGGGTCTATCCACGAGGGCAAGATAGCTTTATTGGAGCTGTTGTTGGTAGCCCGGTAGTGGTCGAAGATACCCTTTATGTCGGCAGCTCTGATGGCAAAGTCTATGCTTTGGATGCGGTCTATGGAGACAAAAGATGGGAATTCGACACCGGGGCAAAGATATGGACATCTCCCGCGGTTAAGAACGGGGTCCTGTATGTTGCCAACTATGAGGACAAGCTCTATGCTCTCTCTGATCAAGACGGCAGCGTAGTATGGGAACGTGAATTGCCAGCATCTCTCGCCTCCTCTCCCGTGGTTTCTGACGACACTGTCTTCTTTGGCACCTTCGACCGTTATCTTCTTGCCATTGATAGTGGCGATGGTAGCGACAGATGGAGGTTCCCCAAAGACAACCCCGCAGATAACTGGTTCTGGGCGGCCCCGGTCGTTAGGGACAATGTTGTTTACGCAGGTTGTCTTGACCACAGTATCTATGCTCTTGAAGCCAGCACAGGTAGGAAGCTATGGCAGTTTGTTGCCGATAGTCCAATTGTGTCAACGCCAGTGCTGGTGGACGGTCTTCTGGTAGCAATCTCAGACTCGGGCGAGATGTATGTGCTTAGGGCTGACAGCGGAGTCTCAGAACGAACTGTGTCTATTGGTTATTCAGTAATGGCTCCCCTCTACGCTGAGGAGGACATGGTTTATGTGCATGCCAGGGACGGTGGCGTCTATTGTATCGATGTGCAAACTGGACTAATAGCCTGGGAGTTTTCTTCGATTATTGACTAGAGCTGACTATGGTTGAGCTGTGGAACTCCATCATACTTGAGCCGGTACTCAATAGCTTGATTGCTTTGACTACCATGGTGGCTGGTAACTTTGGAGTGGCGATCATCGTTCTCACGATTGTTGTTCGCTTCGCCCTTTACCCTCTTACTGTGCGGCAGACCCGGTCTACCAAGGCCATGCAAGCGCTACAGCCAAGAATGCAGGAGCTCAAAAAGAAATATGCCAAGAATCAGCAGAAGCTGCAGCAGGAGACCATGAAGCTGTATAAGGAAGCCGGCATCAACCCTCTGGGTTGTCTCTGGCCTATGCTTATCCAGCTACCTATCTGGATTGCTCTTTACCAGTCTATAATGAGAGCTTTGGCTGCTACTCCTGAAAATCTGTTAGACTTGTCTAAGCATCTCTACTCCTGGGCAGCGATTGGCCAAGCGGTGCCACTAAACGAGCAGTTTCTGTGGCTCCGATTGTCACAGCCTGACCGCAATCTCATCTTGGCTATCTTGGTAGGCGGCACAATGTGGGTCCAGCAAAAAATGGTGACAGCGCCGGCTACCGACGCGAGACAGCAGTCCATGACCCAAATGACTACATTGATGATGCCATTGATGTTTGGTATGTTTACCTTATCTTTCCCCAGCGGTCTGGCTCTTTACTGGGTGGTCTCAAACATAATCGGCATTGTAATTCAGTATTTTGTTGCTGGTGGGTGGGGCTATTTGAGGGTTCCATCTGCTCCAAAGCCAGCGCCAGATGGAAAGGCAGTGCCAGTTAGAAAATTGCCCCAGTCGCAACAGGAGTCTCCGACGATAAAGAAAGCTTCCAAGCAGAAAAAGGATCGTTTCAAGAAATGAAAGAGATAGAAGTAAGCGCCAAGACAGTGGATGAAGCCATCCAGACGGCACTCGAGCAATTAGGTGTAGACGAGGACCAGGTGGAAGTTGTTGTCCTGAGAAAAGGGAGGTCGGGCGTCTTAGGAATGGGGACTGAGGAAGCTAAAATCAAGGTGAAGCTCCTGAGTGAGGCTAAGGGAAAGGACGAGGTAGCCAGCATAGCCACTGAGATTCTGGAGACGCTGATCAAGGCTATGGGAATATCAGCTGAGGTCTGTGTGACTCAAGCGCCTACAGAAGAACAGCCAATGGCTTTGGATATCGAAGGCGATGACCTCGGGATTTTGATTGGTCGTCGAGGGCAGACTCTGGCTTCTCTGCAATATGTTGTCAGGCTTATAGTTGCCGAAAAGGCGAAGATGTGGATGCCGGTAAACGTCGATGTCGCTGGCTATAAGAAGCGTCGTTATGAGTCCTTGCGAGGTTTGGCCTTGCGTTTGGCAGAGCAGGTAAAGAGGAACCGACGTTTGATAACCCTCGAACCTATGCCTGCTGATGAGCGTCGCATAATTCACTTGGCCTTAGCCGACCACCCAGATGTTGACACTGAGAGTACGGGTGAAGGCGAAGGGCGAAAAGTAGCCATTCTATTGAAGAAACTTTAGACATGTTCCGGCCGGTAACCAGCAAGGTAAGTCTTCCCCAGCTAGAAAACGAAATCCTCAGCTTCTGGAAACAACACCACATCTTTGAAAAGAGCGTTGAGGCACGGCATGGGGCGACCCCGTTCACGCTATATGAGGGGCCGCCAACGGCCAATGGCAATCCAGGAATTCATCACGTGCTGTCTCGAGTGTTCAAGGACATTATCCCACGCTATAAGGCGATGAAAGGATATTATGCCCCACGCAAGGCAGGGTGGGACACTCACGGGCTGCCAGTGGAGCTGGAGGTAGAGAAGATGCTGGGCTTTACCAGCAAGGCCCAGATTGAAGACTACGGCGTTGCGCAATTCAATGCCCATTGCCGCGAGAGCGTGTTCAAATATCTCAAGGAATGGGAAGCTATGACTGAACGCATCGGCTTCTGGCTCGACATGGAGCACCCCTACATAACTCTGGACAATGGCTATATTGAATCTTGCTGGTGGGCAATAAGGCAGCTATGGGACAAGGGCTTGATTTATCAAGGATACAAGGTTACTCCCCATTGCCCCAGGTGCGGCACTTCCCTGAGTTCACACGAGGTGGCTCTGGGATATAGAGATGATGCCGAAGACCCGTCGGTTTACATAAAGTTCAGGATTGTCCCTGGTTCAGTGAGCGAAGGGACAGAGCTTCATTCTATTCTTTGGCCTGCATATCAAGATAAAGGTCAGCCGGCCTTTTTTCTGGCTTGGACAACGACTCCGTGGACTCTGCCAGGTAATACTGCGCTGGCAGTATCTCCAGAAGCAGAATATAGCATAATGGAAGGGACTGAAGACTATCTAATTCTGGCCTCGGCACTGGTAGAGAAAGTAAGGCTTGAGGATTACAGGCAAGTGGTTACCGTTTCTGGTAAAGACCTTGTCGGGCTTGAATACCAGCCTTTGTTTAACCCCCATGACTTCGGAGTTGAAAGAAGACGCTTCAGCTTGGGAGCTGCTCAAGAAGGGCTTTCATACGAAATGTTGGTCCTAGAGCCGGCAAAGACAGAGTTGACATATCGTGTGATTCTTGCTGATTTTGTCTCAATGGAAGAGGGAACTGGCATTGTCCATATTGCTCCGGCTTTTGGTGAAGCAGATTTTGAAGTTGGAAAAAGCGAAGGATTGGATTTCGTCCAACCTGTTGAGTTGGATGGGAATGTTGCTGGCACTTATCCTTTTGCTGGCAAGTTCGTTAAGGAGGCCGACTCTCTTATTCTGAAAGAGCTTGAATCACAAGGCTTGCTTTATCGCAGCGAGAAGACCACTCACACCTATCCGTTTTGCTGGCGATGCGAAGCACCGCTTCTCTACTATGCCAAACGAACCTGGTATATCAGGACGTCACTTAACAAAGGCGCACTTCTTTCCGGAAACGCTGAAATCAACTGGTATCCGGAGCATATCAAGTATGGTCGTTTTGGGGATTGGTTGGAGAACAATGTTGACTGGGCTTTTTCGCGAGAGCGCTACTGGGGAACGCCTCTAAATATCTGGAATTGCTTAAACTGTGGCAGCTATGAGTGTGTCGGTGGTGTTGAGGAGTTGAAGGCAAAGCCAAATCTAAAAGGTCTGGTTGAGCCGTTAGACTTGCACCGTCCTTTTGTCGATGACATTACTTTCGCTTGTTCCAAATGTGAGGGGCAAATGAGGCGGCAAACAGAGGTGATTGATTGCTGGTTTGACTCCGGGGCTATGCCTCTGGCGCAGTGGCATTATCCCTTCGAAAATCGCGCTGAGTTTGACCGAAGTTTCCCTGCTGACTTTATCTGTGAAGCTGTTGACCAGACCCGAGGGTGGTTTTATAGCTTACACGCTATATCTACCTTGCTTTTCCAGCGCCCTTGTTTTAAGAATGTTATCTGTCTGGGGCATATCCTCGATGCTGAGGGCGAGAAGATGAGCAAGGCCAAGGGAAATGTAGTTGACCCGTGGACAGTACTGGGGAGCTATGGTGCTGATGCCCTACGCTGGTATTTGGTTACCTCTTCACCAGCCGGGAACGTACGCCGCTTTTCCAGCGATATGGTGGCTGAAATTTCACGCAATTTTTTGCTTACGCTGTGGAATACCTATAGTTTCTTCGTCATCTATGCCAATATTGACTGCTTTGATCCCAAGGCGGCAGCAGCACCGTCTCTATCCGATTTAGATAGCTGGATTCTCTCCAGGCTTAACCAGGTCATAGCTGACGTAGATGAGGCTTTGGACAATTATGACCCCACTACAGCTGGGCGGAGGATTGAAACCTTTGTCGATGAGATTTCTAACTGGTATGTGAGGCGCAGCCGACGCCGCTTTTGGAAAACCCAGAATGATGCTGACAAGCTGGCAGCCTACACCACACTGTACCGCTGCTTGGTTACTTTATCCAAGCTTCTAGCTCCTCTCACACCCTTCGTTGCAGAAGAGATTTACCGAAACTTGGTATGCTCTATCGATCCCGCCGCAGCAGAAAGCGTGCACCTCACCGATTTTCCTGTTGCCAACCCAGTGGAGATAGATGAGAAGCTAGTCGATGCCACCCGGCTGGCCATGACCGTATGCAGCCTGGGGCGTGCCGCTCGAGCTAAGGCCGGAATAAAAGTACGTCAGCCTCTGGACAAGGCATTGGTTAAAGTAAGATCCTCAGTTGAAAGAGAGGGTTTGCAAAGATTGGCGTACCAGATATTGGAAGAGCTTAATGTTAAGGAATTGGAATTCGCTGAGGAAGATATCACTGGCGACAAGCCTGGCTATGCTTTGGCTGCAGACGGGGACTATTGGGTGGCAGTGAGTGTCGAACTGTCACCGGAGCTGAAAGCTGAGGGAGCAGCGCGAGAGGTGGTACGGCGTTTGCAGACCATGCGCCGCTCAGCAGGCCTGGACATTGCTGATTACATTATTGCCTATTATCAAGGTGAAGATTCAATTCAGCAGGTGATGACGAAGTTCGCCGACTATATTAAGCAGGAAACCTTATCCCGTCAGCTCGTCTTGGCGCCACCGCCCGATGGAAGTCACACTGAGAAACATCGTATTTCAAATTCTGAAGTGTTACTCAGTATTAAGAAAGAGCCGAGCTAAGAAGCTGCAAACGAAGTCAGCCTCCTCACCTCGCTGGCGGTGGATTTTGTATCAGGCGAGCATGAGTTATCTTGGTATCATTGCCTCTGACAAAGGTGATGCTTACCTCCTCCCCGACATCCGAAGAGTGTATAGCTTCTATCAGTTCGTCAGCCGTAGATACCTCTTCATCCTGGAAACGAACAACTACGTCACCCACTCTTAAGCCTGCCTCGTCTGCAGGACTGCCCGGCTCCACGTATATAATAGCTACTCCTTTGTCTACAGGCAGACGGTTTACTGTGGCAACATACTCGTCAACGGTGTATAGCGTTACTCCAAGGTAGGGACGGGTCACGTAGCCCTTGGTAATCAACTGCTCAACGACTGGCATAGCCTTCTTGATGCTTATGGCATAGCCCATGCCTTCAACGCCGACGCCAGCGATCTTAGCGCTGGTAATGCCAATGACTTGTCCCCTCATATTCGCCAAAGGGCCACCGCTGTTGCCTGGGTTAATAGCTGCCGAGGTTTCGATAAGGTCGTCCAGAGTCTGACCTTGGTCTACAGTTAAGGACACCTTCAAACCACTGACGGTGCCCTCCTTCGCCCTCAACCCCCGGCCCAACGGATTGCCAAGAGCGACTACCCAGTCGCCAACTCTCAGTTGCGCCGAATCACCGAGGCTAGCAGCCAGCAAATCTCCAGCATCTATTTTGATGATGGCCAAGTCAGTCAGAGGGTCTCGGTATACATTGTCTGGACCTACTTGAAAGGTCCTCCCGTCAGCCAGCTCCACGATTACTTTCTTGGCCCCCTCGACCACATGGTTGTTGGTCACGATGATGCCATTACTGTCTACGATCCAGCCTGAGCCGGCGCCCGACTGCGTTCGCGGGGTGAGGAAGAAGTCTAGAGTGACTACTTCAGTGGTTATCGTTACTACCGTCGGGTAGGCCTTCTCTACCACATCAGCAATGCTTGGTAATGTCGGGGCGCTGTTTTCTAGAGGAGGAGGTGACCAAGTTGGGTCTATTGGTAGCGCGGGGGGATGATCAACGGGTGTCTCAGCAGTTGGTGACGACGCTGGCTGCTCGGGCACCACAACGAGGCATCCACCTGTGCTCAGCGTCAGACTCAGCAATAGCACAATGATAAGGATGTGTTTCATTGCTTCTCTACCATATAGTGCATAGCAGATTAATTTTAGCACAAATCTTTCTTCAAGGTAAAACGAAATCTCTAATCAGTCAAGGGAGGGGACAACGCCATGCACTACATGAACCGCCATCTGAAAACTGCTCAGAATATCATCCTGATTTGAAAACGACACAAAGATTTGATACCAGACAAGGCTTAAGCTAGAATAGATAACTTGCACTGCAAATGGAACACCAGCCAATGGGCCACAGTTTTCCAGGCTTATTGAGAGGCGTTAGCACCATTCCTCTTGTTGTGCAAATGGTCTACGGAGGCTACAGACACCGACGGTCCTACGGCAAATTATCGAGTCGGAGGTGCGAAAATGGAAATTCAAATTCTAGGCACTCACACTACCGAAGCCAAAGGAATGCGGTTGGCTTCTTTTCTCATCGATGGCGTTCTAGCTTTAGATGCTGGTGGGCTTACCTCAGGCCTTTCGCTGTCAGAGCAGGAAAAGGTGAAGGCGATTCTTCTGACTCATCACCATTTCGACCACGTTCGGGATTTGGTGATGCTGGGAGCCAATGGAGCTATGTTCTCGGCCCCGGTTGAGGTTCACGCGCTGAGGCACACTCTTGAGATCGTTAACTCTTGTCTCCTCGATGGCAGGATGTATGTAGACTTCTCCAAATGGCCGTCCGAAGAAAAACCTTTCTTGCGACTGAAGGCCATAGAGCCACTCCAAAGACACATTCTTGCGGACTATGAAGTCCTACCTGTGCCAGTAAAGCACTCTGTGCCGGCTGTTGGCTATCAAGTTACATCCCAAGACGGCAAGAGCTTATTTTACACCGGTGATACGGGGCCTGGACTATCAACTTGCTGGGAACACATATCACCCCAATTGCTTATGATTGAGGTCTCCGGTTGCAATGAGGTTGGAGACTTCCTCAGAAGAGTTGGGCACCTTTCAGCTCAGCTCCTGTTTGAAGAGCTCAGCCAGTTTCGTCAAATCAAGGGATACTTGCCGCGTATTGTGGTTGTCCACACCCCGCCTCAGTATCAGAAAGAGGTCGAACGGGAAGTTGAAGATGTGGCACAAGAACTGGGGGCTCATATCGATATAGCCTACGAAGGTATGAAGATCGTTTTGTAGCCCTTCCTTTCACATTGCCACTGCCTAGAAATAACGCCTCTGGTTTTGATTTCTTCGTTCCCTGTCCTTCCCACGGAGCCCTTCGCGCATTTCATTCTGAGGCCTTCCCCTTCGTGTCATTGCGAGCGAAGCGAAGCAATCCCATAGTCACACCCTTCCTCCGAGATTGCTTCGTCGCTCACGCTCCTCGGAAAGACAACCTCCCTGTCATTCCGAGCGTAGCGAAGAATCCCCTCACACTTCCTGTCCCTGGTTCAGGGATTCGCCTTGAGACAGCTTTTTCGGACCCTTCGCTATCGCTCAGGACGACTACTAAGTACGCTCTTTAGTTCAATTTCAGCTCAAGCCTCTACATAGTCTACCTCAGGCAGCTGAGCTAAGGCTTTCTTTACCATCTCCTCGGGGTATTCATAATCCTCAAGCTTTCCTGAAAGGTACTCATCATAGGCACCGAGGTCGAAGTGTCCATGTCCGCTATGAGCTAGAAGAATGGTCTTAGTTTCACCCGATTCTTTGCAGGCTAGAGCCTCGTCAATAACTACTTTAATGGCATGGTTTGGCTCTGGAGCTGAGACGATACCCTCAGCCCGTGCAAACTGCACGCCAGCTTCGAAAGCTGCAACCTGGTGCACTGCCCTAGCCTCGACCAACCCCAACTGATGAAGGTGGCAGATTATCGGTGCCATACCATGGTAACGAAGCCCACCAGCGTGGATCTTGGGCGGGACGAAGGTATGCCCGAGAGTATTCATTTTTACTATCGGTGCCATGCCAGCGATATCTCCGTAGTCCCAAGTGTATGGTCCCTTAGTCATGCTAGGGCAAGCTGTTGGCTCCACATTGATGATGCGTAGATTCGGCTTTTTACCTTCGATTTTATCTTTCACGAAAGGCAAGTACAGCCCGGCGAAGTTGCTGCCGCCGCCGATACAGCCGACGATGATGTCAGGATAGGCATCTGCCTTTTCCATCGCCTTCTTGGCTTCCAGACCATTAATAGTCT
>CAZOQG010000026.1:0-19102 GCA_964582065.1 uncultured Dehalococcoidales bacterium | reverse complement strand
CCGTCTCTTAAAACCGGCGTATCGGGATAAGTCTCGCCCTGCCCTTCAAAAATATCGATTATGAACCGAGCCATATCTTCCTTCTCTTCAACATTCATCCCTGCCATAGGCTCATCAAGAAGCAACAGCTTTGGCTCCAGAGCTAGAGCCCGACCCAGGTCAACTCGTTTCCTCTGCCCATAGGGAAGAGAACCAACCACCTTTTTTCTTATCGGCTCCATCTCCAGAAAATCGATTATGTCTTCTATTACCCGCCGGTGCCGAATCTCCTTGTCATGCTCCCAGCCAAAATAGATAGCTCCAGCCAGGAAATTGGGCTTCAAATGAACGTGCCTTGCCGCCATCAAGTTGTCTAGACTCGTCAGCCCGGTATAAAGCTGTATATTCTGGAAGGTTCGCGAAATGCCTAGCTTGGCGATCTTGTGAGAGGCGAGGCGGGTAATTGTTTTGTCATCAAAAAAAATATCGCCCCTCTGCGGACGATAGAAACCATTAATGCAATTAAGCAGGGCGGTCTTCCCGGCCCCGTTGGGGCCGATAATGGCTAATATCTCACCTTCCCTTACCTCAACACTAATCTCCACAAGGGCTTCCAAGCCACCAAAAGCGAGATAAAGGTCCTGGACTTGTAATCTAACTCTTGTTCCCGCCCCTACAGTCACTGAAGGCCTTCCCTGCCCCGACGACATTGGCTAGCGACATTGTTAGTATAACACTGAAACGGACTTTGTCAAGCGGGCCTCTGTTGGGGCCGAAGGCACAGCTCAAACGGCCAAACCAGACAAGGAATGTTGTCGCCACATTAATGCCTGAAACCTGGGATGAACTTGATAGATGAGCCACAAAAGGCTATAGTCTTATTGTGGAAAAGCAAACAGCGCGGGGATGGCAGTTATGAACAAACTGAGTGTCGGTAAAATCAGGGGTTTGCAGCAGATTTCAACCGCTGAGGGCATCTTCACAATATGTGCTATGGACCATAGAGGGTCTCTCCGGACCATGATTGAACAATTCCAACCTCAAGAAGTTGAATATCAGGAAATGGTAGAACGCAAGCTAGAAATATGTGCCGCCCTGGCTCCCTATGCCAGCGCTGTTTTGTTAGACCCGAATTATGGTGCTGCTCAGTGTGTTGCTAGGCGAGTCCTTCCTGGACAAACTGGGTTACTGGTTAGCATCGAGGCTACTGGCTACCAAAGCGACCCTCAGGGGCGAGTAACCACTTTGCTCAGTGGCTGGAGTGTGGAAAAAATCAAACGCATGGGTGGCTCGGCAGTCAAAATCCTGGTCTACTACCGTCCCGATTTGGCTGAGCTTGCTCAGAGACAATTGAAAACAATACAGTTGGTGGCGGACGAATGCCTGAAGCATGACCTTCCTTTCCTTGTCGAGCCCATAACTTACGCAGTAAAAGGGGAAAACGTTAAATCACCACAATTTGCCACTCAGAAACCAAGCTTAGTAATTGAAAGCGCCCGCCAGATTACCTCACTGCCGATTGATGTCCTTAAGGCAGAGTTCCCGGCTGACCTGAAATATGAGACAGACGAGAGTAGACTTGTTGAGCTTTGCCAGCAACTGGACGAGGCTTCTCAGGTGCCATGGGTTATCTTAAGCGCTGGGGTAGACTATGAAGCGTTCCGCAAGCAAGTGGGAATCGCCTGCCAGGCAGGTGCTTCTGGATTCCTCGGCGGTCGAGCTATCTGGCAAGAAGCGATACAACTCGGAGACAAGAAAGAACGAGCTAAGTTCCTGTCGACCACTGTAGCCCACAGGTTCAAAGAACTGTCAGAGATAGCCACCAAATACGGTGTTCCCTGGTATCGCAAACTCGGCATCGAGGCCCATGAGATAGTAGCCATCCCAGAAAGCTGGTACGAGAGTTACTGAGGCCATAGAATGCCTTTCGATATTCTTCAGAGCAGCCAATCGCGAAGGACAAAAATAGTCTGCACTATCGGGCCAAGTACCAGCTCGGCCTCAGCCATAAAAGAGCTGCTCGAAGCTGGCATGGACGTGGCTCGGATCAACTTTTCCCACGGTACTCATAAGGAGCACGCCAGACAAATAAGGACTCTTCGCAAAGTGGCCAAACAAGTTGGCTCACCACTGGCCATAATGCAAGACCTGCCCGGACCGAAAGATAGAACCGGCAAGCTTAAGAAAGGCGTGGTTGAACTCAAGGAAAATGCTGACTTTCTCCTTACCACCAAGGAAGTGCTGGGAGATGAGCACGAAGTCTCCGTAGGTTTGCCTGATCTGCCAAAGAGTGTCAAGCTTGGTGACGCCATATTCCTTGATGATGGCGCAATAAAGCTAACAGTAGTAGCCATTAGCGATACTGATGTCAACTGCCATGTAATAGCTGGTGGCCTGCTCGGCGAGGATAAGGGCATAAATATCCCCGGAATAGCCTGGGATACCCCGACAATCACCGAAGAGGACTGGGGGCACCTTGTTTTTGGCTTGAAGCACAATGTGGACTTTGTAGCTTTGTCTTTTATTAAAGAGGCCGAGGATGTTCTTAAAGCAAGGCGCTTCCTACAGCAAAGGAAGGCAGTTCCGGCGCTTATCGCCAAGATTGAGAGGCGCGAAGCTCTGGACAACCTTGATGAAATCCTAGAAGTAGCTGATGGCGCCATGGTCGCCCGTGGCGACCTGGGGATCGAGATTCCCATACAAAGAGTGCCCATAGCTCAAAAGAGAATCATCCGGAAATGCAACCACCTAGGAAAACCAGTTATTGTAGCTACTCAGATGCTGGATTCGATGGTAGATGCCCCCAGCCCTACCCGCGCCGAGGTAACTGATATAGCCAACGCCATCTTTGATGGCGCCGATGCTCTGATGCTGTCAGAAGAGACCGCCGTTGGCAACTACCCGAAAGAAGCTGTGTCTATGATGGCGGCGGTTACTCTGGAGGCAGAGTCAGCCTTACCTTACGACGAGATTCTGGCAAACAAAGGCAAGGACCTCCAGCCTCAAACCGACGACGCCATTAGTTATGCCGCTTGCCATATTGCCCATCAACTGGGAGCAGTCGCTGTCGTGGCTTTCACCTCGTCAGGCAGCACCGCCAGACGCGTGGCCAAATACCGCCCCCCAGTACCAATCCTGGCAATTACCCCTAGCCAAGCAACACAAAGACAATTGTCCCTTTCCTGGGGAGTACGTGCCTTTCAGGTTCCTGAGGCTTCAAAAATAGCTGATTTGTTCGCACGAGGAGCCAGAGTAGCCAAAGAAGCCGGACTGGCCCATGAGGGTGACTTGGTAGTTATCACCGGCGGCGTGCCTATCGGCATTTCCGGCAGCACCAACCTGCTAAAGGTGGAAAAGGTCTAGATGATTGCCACGGTGACTTTGAATCCAAGCTTGGACAAGACAGTTACCGTTGAGGGACTGGTGATAGACGAAGCTAATCGATGGACTAGCTTACGCCAAGACCCCGGCGGCAAGGGAATCAATGTTTCCCGAGTTCTTCACGAACTAGGAAACGAGACCATCGCCTATGGTTTCATCGGTGGCATTGATGGCCAGATACTGGAGCATCTCCTGGGAGAGCAGGGAGTACCACACGACTTTACTCCCATTAATGGGCAAATAAGGAGCAATTTCATCATCACCAACTTGAAAACTCGCCGTCAAACCAGAATCGATGCCCCAGGACCACACGTTTCCAGAGATGAGCTGGAAGACCTTGTGGGCAAGCTAACGCATATCAAACCAAAACCTGATTTTCTGGTCTTGGCTGGCAGTGTGCCCCCGGGAGTACCTGATGACATCTACAGGCAACTGATAGAGGAGGCCAAAAAGCACGGTGTGAAGACTGTTCTTGATTCTGATGATGAATGGCTAAAGGAGGGGATAAAGGCCAAGCCCAATGTCATCAAACCAAACGTCCACGAAACTGAGGAACTGCTCGGGGAAAAGCTAAGAGATGAAGCAGCAATCATTCAAGCGTTGAGAACTCTGGTTACTCAAGGCATCGAGGTTGTGGCAATCTCCCGCGGCAAGGACGGACTCATAGTTGCCAATGAGGGCAAGATTCTAAAGGTCATACCACCTCAAGTAGAGATACGTAGCACTGTAGGCGCCGGCGACTCGGCGGTAGCCGGGCTGGTTCTCAAGCTGAGCCAGGGGGATGGGATTGAGGAAGCCTGCCGTTTGGCAGTGGCCGCGGGGACGGCAGCCACATTAACCCCGGGCACCGAGCTTTGCCGCCGACAGGACGTAGAAAGACTTCTTCCTCAAGTCAAAGTCGAGAACCTTTGACATCGACGGTCTCCACTAATCGGCGTCTAGCAAACATCCTTCCCAACAAAGCGGAATGCTGCCACAGTCCGACCACAGTAACACCCCAACAACAGATAGCAATCGGAAGATGATCGTCGTAATTTACATTATACTGATTAGTTCGATTTGAACATTCTTATAGCCACTTTGGGTAGTGGCATCCTTTTCCACTTTCCAAACCTCAAAGATGCCGGATACACGGTCACCTTTGTCATCAAAAGTGATAATGCCGCTGGCACCACGATATTTCTGCCCTACTTCGAAGAGGGCATCCCTTACAGCCGCACCATCATAGACAGCAGCCTTTTCTATCGCCTCAGCAATCATCTTGACGGCATCGTAAGTAGTATCGCAATAGATGCCGGGCTCCTTCCCCATGGCAGCTTTGTAGGCAGCCGCGAACCTATCATAAGCAATACCTGAAGGGCCAGCAGCTCTGGTGCCCACAACAATCGCCTTCTCCATGAACTCGGCACATTTTGGGTCCGCAAACATGCTATCACCGTAGTTGCCATCGCAACCTAGCCAAGCGATTTCGTCTAAGCCCATTTCCAAAGCCTGTTTAAAGACTATAATGCCATCTTCGACGTAGGTAACAGCAAGAACCACGTCTGGATTGCTACCTTTAATGTTATGTAGCTGAGTGTGATAATCCCTCTTAGCCGGGTCAAAATGGACTGCTACTACATGTTTACCTGTCCATCCAGCCTTTTCGAGTGCTTCAATGAGCGCCTTCTCTAAACCTGCGCCATAAGGATTAGCCTGAACCATGGTAGCTAGCCTGGTAAACCCTTTTTCCAGAACAACTTGGGCTAGTAGATGGCCCTGAAGCGCATCGTCAGGCGTTGTACGGAAAAACCAATTAGTCCATGCCTGATCAGAAATCTCTGGTGAAGTAGCTGATGGCGACACCATCAACACTCCTTTTTCCGCTAAATAAGGACCTGAAGCCATGACCGCGCCGCTGCTCTGACCACCCACAAGCACCTTCACACCGTCTGCGCTAACCATCTTTTTCACTCGCTCCAAGCACTTGGCAGCCTCGGTGGCATCATCCTCTTCCACCAATTCCACTTGCTTTCCCAACACTCCCCCACTGGCGTTTATCTCCTCAACTGCAAGCCTAGCAGCATTCATCCTATCTTCGCCCTTGGGGCCCAACAACCCACTGGTAGACAATACACATCCTATCTTGATTGTCCCAGCCTGTGTCGGAGCACAAGCCACCACTGGTATGAGCAAATACAAAGCAGCTACTGCCAACAATAACTTCTTAATCATATATCACCCCTTTCTCAAAACCTAGCGCCGAATACCCACGCTTTGGCACCAAAATAGATATATGTCAATCGCTTTTGGCTTCCAATCCTAAATGGGGCTACTTGGAGGCATCCTCACTAAATAGACAGTCGGCATCTGCCTCCGCAGCACAGGCACCATCAACCAAAACATAGCTTCATTCAGACACAGTCAAAGCCTTCGTAATATTGTCCTCCACTATCATTATAGCCACGCCTGGTTCTCTTAATCTCTTCAGCTTTGACAGGACGACTATACCATAATACGGCCGTCTAGCCAAAATGATAGTGCTACCCAGAGAAGGACTTATTCGCATTAACCCGACAAATGAACCTCTAGCTGCGTCAGGCTTGCCAATGAGTTTTGGTGATTAGTCTGCCCCTTCCTATCAAGGTAGAAAGCACGAATACCTATCTCGCTGGGGGCGACGAAGTCAAATTGCCAGTTGTCACCAACATGAACAACCTGCTCGGGCCGGACTTCCAGCGCCTGGCACATTTTCAGGTAGAAGTCGGAGGTCTTCAGCCACTTATAGTCGGAGACCGAGGAAAAGACTTTAGTGAAATAGGGCTCAATGTCTCGAAGAAGATGGTGCAGAAATTCGCGTGTTGATCCTGAGGCTACAGTAAGTCTGTACCTTCCACTTAGAGACGACAGTACATCTCTGACCTCAGGATAGTAACATACCCTACCCTGGCATCCCTCCATCACCGGCTCAGGAATGCCCAAATCAAGTTTATCGAACCAATAACGAATCTCATACCATTCCAGCCTCTGGTCACCTACCTTCCCATATTCCTCCTCCACGCTCTTTCTAGCTTGCTCGAAATCAATGCCCTTCCTCTCAGAATACCGCCGAGGAATAGCTTCAAACCAGATGGCATAGCTAAAGTCGGGCGTTACCAGCGTGCCTTCAACATCAAAGGAAACAACTGTGATATCATCCATGGTTATTTATGGGTGATTAGCAGTCCTACCTGTCATTCCGAGTCCCGCGCTATCGCTAACTTAAAAGCCAAAAGTCAAAAGTTAAGATGACAAATGAAAATGTAGATATTATTTCTTTGCTTTTCAGAGCCAGACCCCTAGTTTGGTTTTTGAATTTTAATCTGTCATTTTGCATTTTCACATTTGGCTTTTGCATTTCGACTTTCAGACCCTTCGCTGGCGCCCAGGGTGACAACCAGCCACTCTATTGTTGGACATATTAGCATCCTCGTAAGTCCAAAGTCCATCATTGGAAATTTCGCCCAGTAAAGCTTAAAATAACACAGGCAAATATGATGGACTTGAACTACCGCCTAACCACACAGAAATTGGTCGACTATTCCCTGGAGCTAGGCCCGATAAGGCCACCCAGTGAGGCACATTCGTTGCTGATAAGGGCAACGAGAAACTGCCCGTGGAACCGCTGCCAATTCTGCCCTGTCTACAAGGGGCAAAAGTTCGAACTCAGACCAACTGAGGATGTGCTCAAGGATATAGAAACAGCTAAAGCCATCGCGACTGAGATAAAGCAACTAGCCTGGAGAATGGGTTATGGGGGGCGACTCAAGGAAGTAGCCGCCACAATTCACAACCAGTATCAACATAATGCAGGTGTGTGCAATGTGGCTCTATGGCTGTGGGCAGGCAGTGAGTCTGCCTTCCTTCAAGATGCTAACACCCTCATCATGAGGACACCTGATTTGGTCAGAGTACTCTCCTTTTTGAAACACACATTTCCCGAACTAACCAGGATAACCTCCTATGGCCGCTCCAAAACGGCGGCTAAAAAGTCGGTAGAGGAATTGAAGGAGATCAGAGATGCTGGGCTTTCCCGATTACACATTGGCCTAGAAAGCGGCTCCGACCTTGTGCTCAGCTATGTGGAGAAAGGGGTAACTGCTGAGGGGCATATCAAAGGCGGCAGAAACGTGAAGGAAGCCGGGATTTCATTGTGTGAATACGTGATGCCCGGGCTTGGCGGCAGGAAAATGTCATCAGACCACGTTACTGGAACAGCCACAGTCCTGAACGAGATTGACCCAGATTACATCCGACTGCGAACTCTCCATGTCCGGGAGGACATGCCCTTGTGGTCAAAAATTGAAGGTGATGGTTTTGAACTTCAAACTGAAGACGAGGTCGTTGAGGAAATCGGCAGCCTTATCGCAAAACTCGAAGTCACCAGCCAGCTGAAAAGTGACCATATAATGAACCTCCTGCCTGAGATAGAAGGCAAATTCCCCGAAGCTAAGTCGGAATGTCTGGCTACCATAAACAGATATCTGGGATTATCAACCCAGGAAAAGCTGAACTTCAGGCTGGGAAGAAGAGCCGGCTTTTACGAGAAGCTGGACGACCTTTACGACGCTAATAAGTACCAAAAGGTTGATGAAGCTATCAAACGTGTTACCTCAGAAGCTCAAGACAGTGTCGACGAGGTAATCCTTCAACTAAAGGAGCATTTCATTTAGGAGCAGTCATCTCATGGCAAGGCAAAACAAAGGCTTCCTCAACTTGAACCGTTTCAAGTCGGGTAAGGCAATAAAGCGGCGGGGAAAACAGAGGATGGGAGACAGCCGAAATAAGTCAATAAGGCAGGGCGCCTATGGCCAAAGTAAATGATTTCAGATTCGGCTCCATAGTTGTTGATAACAAGAAATACTCCCGAGATGTCCTCATATTCCCTGACGGGAGGGTGGGACCAAGAGAAGGGGGTCTCTGGATGTTCGGCAGCCACACTATTAAGCAGAAGGAGCTTGAAAGGTTGCTAGAAGGCGAGCCTGAAATAGTAATTGTCGGCACGGGGACCAGCAATAAAGCTCGCCTATCTGCAGAAGCTGAGAACTGGGCCGAAGAAAGGAAGCTCAAGTTAACAGTTCTGCCCTCTTATGAAGCAATAGCAAGACTGAACGAACTGGCTGACCAAGGAAGAAAAGTGGCAGCTATGATCCACATAACATGTTGACAATCGTATACAAGCAAGCTGGTGATGCGCTGGCTGCTCACCCAGCTGGCACCAATGACCACAGGACAAACAAAAAACATAGGAAGGTTGATGCATGAGAAAATCAAGGATATTCATAGCTCTAGGACTGATACTGGCGATTCTGACCCCAGGCTGTGCTGATGGCGAAGTTGAACAGGATGGCCAAGTCAAGCAGAAAGAAAACGTCTTCATAGAGGGGCAGACAGGAGGGGGCGCTGAGACTTTGAACTGGATTCTGGCTGCTGATGCCTCGTCTTTCAGCTACGTCGGGCATACCTTGGACTCGCTGGCTACTTATGATAATGAGTTCAACATTGAGCTACGCTGCCTGGCCAGGGATGTGGAAGTTTCGCCAGATGGATTAGTTTATAGCGTGACTATTAGAGATGACCTCAAATGGAGCAACGGCTTGCCGGTTACGGCCGAAGATTATGTGTATACTTTGAAGAACCTGATGTTTTCCGACTGGCTCCAGAATGCCTACAAAAGCTCTTGGCAGGAAGAAGTGGGCGGAGAAACCGTCTTTGTCGCGCCCGAGGTAGTCGATGATACCACCTTTACTATTACTCGCCAGACGGTTGACCCGGAGTTTGTCTATATCATTTACGACCTGATACCGTACCCCAAACACATAGCGCGGATATACGAGGGTGGTATTGAGGGCTTCACCCAAGCCCCTGAGTTCAACAACTTGACCTACACAGGTAACCTGGGACCTTATCGGTTTGTGGAATGGATCAGGAACGACAGGTATGTCGTCGAGCGAAATCCTGAATACTACCTGGGCAAAGACATTGGGGCTCCCTATTTCGACAAATATATCATTAAGTCATTCGGTACCTCAGCCACCAGGCAAGCAGCTCTGGAAACTGGAGACATAACTTACAGCGGAATTGAGCCAGAACAAGCAAACAAGTTCAGGAGTCTGGAAAACATCAATGTGTATACAGTCCCTACCAGTGGATACACATTGTTGGCTTACAGCCATAGAGCCAATGGCTGGGACGGACTCAAGAAGACATCGGTCAGACAAGCTCTGTCGATGGCGATAAGCAAGCAGGCAATCAGTCAATCAATCTTCCTTGGCTTTGCTGAGCCCGCCTTCAGCTTTATTCCTGCGACTTCCCCATGGTATACCGAAGAAGGTGTCACCAAGTATGGGGTCGAACCTCTTTATGATAAGCAGAAAGCTGCTGAGCTTCTTTGCCAGGAAGGCTATGGGACAAGAGACAATGGAACTATAGAGGTGACCGATGACGAGGGCATGCCGCTCAAGTTAACCCTGGTAACTACCCCAGGCAGCGAACTGACTGAAGACATAGCCTTTTTTGTGAAGCAAGAGCTGTCCGATATCGGAATAGAAGTAGACATTAAGCTGGTACCGTGGCCAACCCTTTTAAGGCAATATGCCTTTAATGCTGTTCCTGACACAGACGAGGAACCAACATACAACAACGGCCCCGAGGCAGTTAGCCAGGAGCCCTGGGATTTGCTGTTAATGGGATTCGGCACTGACCCGCTGGCTCCCTCCGGGAGCGAAGTCTTCTTTACTACCGACGGCGGCATAAACTTCTTTGGCTATTCCAACGCGGAAGTAGATGAGTTATTTAAGCGAGCCAAGTCAAGAGAGGCACTGGATGAAGAAGTGCGGCAACAAATCTTTGCCGAGATATCCCAGCTTTTATCTGAAGAGCAGCCAGTAGATTTCCTGGTCTTCAGCAGAGCTAACCGCGGTTTCCAGAAGAATGTCAAGGGAATAGAACCCGGCATAAGTATGGGCTACAACTACTACCTCTGGTATTTTGAGTAGGCTTCATAAGTAGTGAATGCTCTAGAGTGCTAAGTGATCACCTTGAATCCTTCGCTTCCTGTCATTCCGAGCCGCACTCCCTTGTCATTCTGAGCCCTAGGGGCGAAGAATCTCTTACAGATAACTATGGGCAAAAGCTGGCTCAGAGACTACATTATCAAAAGGCTCATCTACGCGGTAATTATTGCCTGGGCCATATTAACCGTCACTTTCGTTCTGGTCAGGGCTGGCCCGGGTTCGCCAGCTGACAAATACCTGGCCAACTTAGCTGCCAGTGGGCAGGATGTTGCGCAAGTAACAGCCGCCATCGAGGCAAGATACGGCGTTGATAGGCCAATACTGGAGCAGTACGCAGACTACATGGTCAATCTGTTCCAGGGGAATTGGGGCTGGTCTTTCAGCACCTCGATGCCAGTAACCGAGCTAATCAAAACCCACTGGATTTACTCCTTTCAACTCATACTGCTCAGCAGTCTCTTTGCCGCTTTTATTGGCATGTTCGTCGGTATTTACTCAGCGGTTAAGCAATACACCAAAACCGACTATATCGCTACCTTTCTGTCCTTTATCGGCATATCAATACCCAACTTCTGGCTCGGCGTCATGCTTATCCTGGTCTTTTCGGTAAAACTGGGCCTGTTCAAGACCTATTATGACACCACTTTGCCTCTGTTCTCCTTGGACAACTTAAGGGCGCTGGTGCTGCCAGTCATAACCCTGGGCACTGGAATGCTGGCTGGCTATGTCAGATATACCAGGTCGGCTATGCTCGACAATTTGAGGAAGGGGTTCGTCACCACGGCCCGAGCCAAAGGCCTACCTGAACGAACAGTCATCGGCAAGCACGTCTTCAGAAATGCCCTGCTACCCCTGGTTACTATAATCATGTTTGACCTTGGTAGTATCGTTTTCGGTGGAGCCTACCTTACCGAAATCGTCTTCGGCATCCCTGGCCTGGGACAAGTATCGTTTAATGCCATCTTCGCCAATGATTACCCCGTAGTTGTAGCTGTAACCCTTATCGGGACTCTTTTAGTACTACTGGTCAATCTGGTCACCGACATTACCTATACTTACCTTGACCCAAGGATAAGGTATGACTGAAAGACTCCAAGATATGGCCAAAAAGATTGGCCGGCCCTTATACGGTAACAGACGGCTGATTAACTATTACTGGGAAAGGACCCGAAGAAACAAATTAGCAGTCTGCGGCCTGGCTTTCATATCCTTCCTGGTTCTGCTCGCCTTAATCGGGCCCTTCTTTACGTTAGACCCAACATTGGTCAATTTTGAAGAAAAGAACTTGCCGCCGGTAGGCTTTGCTAGTGAGAAATCGGTTTACGACATAGAAACCGACGAGTTTACCACCACAGAGACCCCCGGAACCTGGAAGCATCCTCTGGGCACAGATAGCAAAGGCCGCGATATGATGGCAATGATAGTCTCTGGAGCCAGGGTGTCCCTGCTGGTTGGTCTGATCGCCACCGGTATAGCCATTCTGTTGGGAACGATTATCGGAGTTTTGTCAGCCTACCTAGGAGGCTGGGCAGATAATGTCCTGATGAGATTTACTGACGTTATGATGACCTTTCCCTTCTTCCTATTGCTGGTGCTCATCGTCTTCATTTTCGGCCCCAGCCTGGCTTTCATAGTATTGGTCATCGGGTTAACCGGCTGGACAGGTACCGCCAGATTGGTCAGGAGCGAAGCTTTGTCGCTAAGGACACGAGAATTCGTTATCGCCGCCAAGGCTTTAGGTGCCACCGATGGCAGAGTCATCTTCCGTCATCTCATACCCAATGTCATAAGCCTGATTATAGTAATAGCCACCTTATCCATTCCGGGGGTGATCTTGGCTGAAGCCGCTTTGAGCTTTATCGGTTTGGGCGATCCAACAGTGGCCAGTTGGGGGATAATATTAGAAGCCGGGCAACACAGTCTGGATACCGCCTGGTGGGTGGCTGTCGAGCCAGGGATCATGCTTTTCCTAACAGTTCTCGCTTTCAACTTCTTGGGCGACGGGCTCAGAGATGCCTTCGACCCCAAGAGCAATGTTTAGCAATAATGATGAATACGAGATTATTTGGCAACCCTACCCGCCATCCTAAATGCCCGCCTTATGATTCCGAGCCCCACGTTTGTTTTCTGTCATTGCGAGCGCAGCGAAGCAATCCCATAGTTGCCCCCTTCCTCCGAGATTGCTTCGTCGCTTGGCTCCTCGCAATGACACTTACCGGGCATCTTGTGCCCTTCGCATTCTGCCATTCCGAGCGTAGCGAAGAATCTGGTACAGCTCAAAGTAAGCTCCGCGACCGGAGAATCTCGCTCGGGGTGACCACCAAGTGCTCTCATGAATAATGCAATTCTAAAAGTCGCCAACCTGAAGACTTACTTTTTCACCCGTCGCGGCGTAGTCAAGGCAGTGAATGGCGTTGGCTTCGAACTCGGACGAGGGGAATGTCTCTGCCTCGTTGGCGAATCTGGCTGCGGCAAAACTGTGACAGCACTGTCTATCCTGGGCCTAATCGATAGCCCACCAGGGAGAATAGTGGATGGGGAAGTAAGGTATAACAACTTAGATCTAGTGAAATGCTCGTCGAAGCAGTTGAGACAAATTAGAGGCAAAGAGATCGCCATGGTATTTCAGGAGGCGCAATCCGCCTTGAACCCGGTACTAACCGTAGGTGACCAGATTATAGAGCAAATAAGGCTTCACCTGCCGATGAAACAAAGGGAGGCTCGAGCCAGGAGTATGGCTTTGCTCGAGGAAATGGGTATACCTTCGGTAGAAAGAGTTATGAGCAGTTATCCCCACCAGTTATCCGGTGGCATGAAACAGAGAGCCATGATAGCTATGAGCTTGTCTTGCGACCCGCAAATCCTCATCGCTGACGAACCCACCACTGCCGTAGATGTAACTATAAAAGCTGAAATCCTGGACATATTTCGCGAGCTAAAGGCAAAAAGACAGATGTCTCTCATCTTCATAACCCATGACCTGGCAGTGGTAGCTCAAGTTGGAGACAGAGCCGTGGTTATCTACGGGGGCAAAGATGTTGAAACGGCTCCCGTCTCCGAAATAATTGGCAACCCAAGGCATCCATACACCGTTGGCTTAATCGAGTGTCTGCCCGATATCTCCCAAACTACAGATAGACTCGCGTCCATCCCAGGGACCACACCCAACCCTATTGAACTTCCTCAAGGCTGCTCTTTCCACCCCAGGTGTCCAAAGGCAATGGAAATCTGCCGCCACCAAGAGCCAGCACAGATTACAATTTCAGAAGAGCACAAAGTAAGTTGCCATTTATACTAGTGAAGCAAATGATGAATCACGAGCTGCTGCAAATAAGAAACCTGAAAAAGTATTACCCGGTAACCGCCGGCTTGCTCTCTCGCCACGTTGGCGACATAAAAGCCGTGGACGGAGTATCCTTCAACATTGAAGAGCGCGAGGTCATGGGCTTGGTCGGCGAATCCGGATGCGGCAAATCAACGCTGGGCAGAACAATACTGAGATTGGAAGAGCCGACCAGCGGAGAAATCCTGTATGAGGGAACCGATATCGCCAAGCTAGATAAAAGAGAACTGAGAGAATTGAGGAGGCAAATTCAAATAATACTCCAGGACCCTGATGCCTCACTCGACCCCAGGATGACTGTCGGTGATTCGATATGTGAGCCCTTGATTATCCATAATATTGCCGACGAAAAGGAACGGATGGAAAGGGTGGCTGAGTTAATGGAGCAAGTTGGCCTGGAAGCCAGGCAAGCCAGCCACTACCCCCACGAGTTTAGCGGCGGCCAGAAGCAACGCATTGGCATCGCTCGCGCCTTGGCCATAAATCCCAAGCTCATCATTGCTGACGAACCAGTAAGTGCCTTAGATGTATCCATCCAGGCCCAAATTCTGAATCTAATGATGGACATTCAAGAAGAGTTTGGGCTTGCCTACCTGTTCATTGCTCACGACTTGTCGGTGATAAAGCACATGGCACACAGAGTGGCTGTGATGTATTTGGGGAAGATTGCTGAGATAGCTGGTAAACGAGAGCTCTTCGAAAACCCCCTCCATCCCTACACTGAAGCCTTGCTGTCAGCAGTTCCCAGCTTCAAGCCGAAAGACAAAGACAGAATAGTGTTACATGGTGACGTTCCCTCCCCACTCAACCCACCGTCGGGCTGCCACTTCCACCCCAGGTGCCACCGGGTATTGCCAATTTGCAGCCAAGAAGAACCCGATCTGGTGGAAATATCCCAAGACCATTCCGTTGCCTGCCACCTGCACAACACAAACACCAATCCTTAAAACTGTAGTGCGACCTTTTAAGGTCGCCTGGGGCTTCCCCCCTCTGTCATTGCGAGGCACCGAGTGCCGTGGCAATCTCGGCGAGGCTTAATGACAACCGCTTATCATTGCGAGGCTAAAGCCTCGCACTACGATTCTTGGGGGCTAGCCAGCTAGCCCCTTGACCATATAAGCACCCTCTAGTTGATAGCCACATTCAGAGCGGAAATAATCCCTGGCGCCGATGCCGCTGAGAATAGCTATCTTTCGAACCTTGAATTCACCCCGGGCAAGCCTCTCAGCCTCCCTCAACAACTCCCCGCCGAGGCCTCTGTGCTGAGCCGCTCCGGCCTGTTGCTCTCCCAAAGGAACTTCGGAGCCAAAGACATGCAGTTCCCTGACCATAGCCAAATCTCCATCGCCCACTGCTAAAGAGCCAATCCTCATTCGGAGCAAGCCAAAGACAGTTTCGTCTTCATCTTCGAAGGAAAGAAAGACCTCCTTCCCTCCAGACGCCTCATAATCCCGCCTCTTTAGATACGGCTCGCTGATTCTCCAGCCATCCCTCAACCGATGCCCATACTCCCGGCAGCGAACGCAATTACACTGAACGCCAATCTGCTCCATTCGCTTCTTGAGTGCACTCCTCAGTGCCAAATCCTTGCACCCAGCAACAATGAATTTGCTGGGGATGTCACGCATCACCCGTGGAATCCTGACATACTCAGGAACCAGAGTCTTGATATTTATCATCAAATCCGCCATCTCGTCCATAGGATAAGGCTGATAGCGGTTGTCTCTATACCATGCCTCCAGCTCCGTACCGGCGATAATCAGCGTCGGGTAAAGCTTGATGCCGTCAGGTCTGAAATTCTCATCGCTGAAAAGCTCTTGAGATAGCTCCAGGTCATGCTCTGAGGTGGAACCGGGCAATCCGGGCATCCAGTGATAGTAGACCTTGAAGCCGTAATCCTTCAGCAGCCTGGTAGCCTTGACGACCTCAGCCACGGTATGCCCTCGTCTAACCAGCCGATAGACGTCATCATCCAGGGTCTGCACTCCTAGCTCCACCCGAGTTGTGCCGAATTCCAGCATCCTTCTCACTTCTTCCTCTCGGCACCAATCAGGCCTGGTTTCAATGCACAGTCCGACACACCTGTGCTCAGCGGTTTCATTCATTTGCTTAGCCATCTCCAAACCGGAAGACCCGTTACCATTCAGTCCATCATAGCAATCCTTTATGAATTGATATTGATACTCCTCGGTACAAGCCAGAAAAGTGCCGCCCATAACGATGAGTTCCACCTTATCCGTCGGATGCCCCATATCCGAGAGAATTCTCAGCCTCTCCTCAACCTGCCTTCTCGGCTCATAATCACATTTCTTGGCTCTGAGCACTGCTGGCGATTCCGGGGTGTAGCTCTGGGGTGCATCAGGATAAGTGGGGCAATAAATGCATTCGCCAGGACAGCCTATCGGCTCGGCCATGACAGCCACTGGAGTCACACCAGATATAGTCCTTGAAATTTTCTTCACGTTGTGCTTTCCTTAGGGACGTAGGGCGACCTTCTAGGCTCGCCAAGCGAGGCTGAAGCCTCGCACTACAGAGAATAAACCGTGACAAAGTCTATCAGATTCACAGCCGTGACAACAAACAGGGAAGTCTTCGATGACATAGCGGAGAGCTGGTACCGCCTCAGACATTGGTCTCGATTCACCAAAGAACTCGAGGAGATGGCGCTTAGCTGGCGCCAGGGCAAGCTTTTGAATGTCGGCTGCGCTCACGGACCAGATTTCCTACCGTTCAAAGACAATTTTGAGCTATGGGGCGCAGACTTCTCGGCACAGATGGTCAAGTTGGCACAAAAGTATGCCGCTAAATTCGACTTCAAAGTCAACCTGGCAGTAGCCGATGCCATTTCACTGCCCTACGCCGATGCTACCTTCGACTGGGCAATAGCGGTAGCCACCTACCACCACATTCAGGGAGATGAACAAAGACGGAAAGCTCTCCGCGAACTAAGGCGGGTTCTAAAGCCCGGTGCTCAGGCCTTCATTACCGTATGGAACCGATGGCAGCCGCGCTTCTGGCTAAAGGGGAAAGAAGCGAATATAGCCTGGAAATTAAGAGGCAAAATCCTCCACCGCTACTATCACCTCTTCTCCTATCCTGAGCTTCACAAGCTGCTAACCAAAGCTGGTTTCGAAGTCCTCAGCATATGCCCCGAGAAATCGTACCGCTTCCCAATAAAGCTGTTCTCCCGGAACATATGCGCACTAGCCAGGGTCGACTAATCCGCCTTTAGGCTGTCGAGGGGTTCCCCGACCCCAAGCTCCTCTGGAGCCGTAGCCAAAGCAATGGGCAGAAAAGCCTCGACCAACTTCGGGTCAAACTGGCTGCCAGAGCAGCGCTTCAACTCCTCTAATGCCTCCCTGTAAGACATCGGACCGCGGTAAGGACGAGGAGATGTCATGGCATCAAAGGCATCAGCTACAGATAGAATGCGGGCCTCCAAGGGAATAAACTCACCCTTTAGCCCAGACGGGTAGCCAGTGCCATCCCACCGCTCTTGGTGATGAAGAATGGCCGGCAGACAGGGAGTCAAACTAGGCACATGACCAACTATGGTTGCCGACAACTTGGGATGAGACTTAATCAGTTCCCACTCTTCAGCATCAAGCTCACGAGGTTTGTTAAGCACCTCGTCCGGAATGCCTACTTTGCCAATGTCATGAAGCAAAGCCGCAGCGCTAACTATGGCCACTTTTTCTGAAGGCAAGCCCAGAGCCTCAGCTATAGTCACAGCATAATAACTCACCTTCCGGGAATGACCATAAGTATACGGGTCTCTGGCTTCAATGGTTGCCGCCAAGGCGTAAATGGTGCTCAAAGCTTCTTTTTCAGCACTAGCCCCGGGCGCAACCGCCTCAGTCAAAGAAGGCAGCATCTTAGACACAATACAGGTCCGATTACCGCCGGTTCGCTTAGCATAGTACAGTGCCCTATCAGCAGCATTGAGAATCTCGTCTGGCGTTACCCCATCACTGGGCCAGGAAGCCAAGCCAAGGCTGGCAGTTATCGCGGTCTGCTCGCTTCCCATGTGACTGGCAATATACCCACGAACTCGCTCAGCCACAAGAAAGGCGTCATCAGCCGTTGACTGTGGCAACACAATAGCAAACTCATCGCCACCATAGCGAAAAGGCAGGTCAGAATTCCTTACTGACCTCTCTATCACCAGCCCGATTTGTGCCAGCATTTTGTCACCGGCTACATGCCCCTGTTTGTCATTGTAGTCCTTAAAAAAATCAAGGTCGAGTAGGACTAGAGATAGCATACCGCTATAGCGCGAGTGCCGGTCAATCTCCTGTCTGAGGGATTCATCAAAGTGACGGCGGTTAAATAAGCCAGTGAGCTCATCAACACGAGCTCTTTGCTCAGCCTTGCCGTAGAGGCGGCTATTTTCAATTGGCATTGCAATCTGAGAAGCCAGGCGCTCCAGAAGGTGAACCCGCTCCGGATCGTAAGCGTTGGGCATGCGACTGGCGATAGTCAAGCTGCCAATAACGTCACCCTTTACCAGCAACGGGAGATAGACAATTGACCGGATCCCCCGCTTGACGTACTCTTTGCCAGTCCAAAACCTGGTCTTTTGCGCCAGGTCAGGCTCAACCAAAGCTTTTTTGTGACTGGCTACCCACTCAGCAGCTGTGCCTTTGAGTGGTATCTTGTCCCCTGTTTGCCAAGCTGAGCCTGTCTCAGCATACAAAGCCTCAAAACGAACCTCGTTCCGCTCAATCAAGGCAATCGTCGCAAAGTCAACTTCAATTACGTCTCTCAAACCAGCCACAAAGGCATCATATACTTCCTGTATGTTCAAGCTGGAAGTCATAACGCCAGCCAGCCGGTTAATCACAGATAATTCTTGCTCCCGCTTTCTGAGCTGCTCCTGAAGATATTCCTTCTCCAAACTAGCCGCCGCTTGACTGACAATATCCTCAGCAAAATTGACATCGTCAAGAGAGTATTTGCCAGATCTCTTTCCGCTCAACACCAATACACCAACCAGGTGACCGCGGCTTGTCACAGGGAGCAATAGCTCAATATCCAGTGCTTCAAGCTCCTCCCTCTCCTCACCCCACAGACCACGAAATTCGGGAAGGGTATCCAGATTCTCGCGGCTCAGGTATCTATTCTCTCGCTTCAGCCATTCCAAAACCGGACTGTCCTGCCTTATTCTCAGCGATGAATCGCTTCCTTCCTCAGGTTCAACGAACTCAGCAACGAAATCACCGCCGGCAGCCTCTGGAAGCAGCACGTGCGCCCGCTTGCAATCCAGGCTCCCGGCAAGCAATGGCAGCAGCCCTTCACCCAGCTCTTTCAGGCTGAAAAGACCGCTTAATTTGTGCTGAACGAAGTCGAGCAGCCTCTGGCGATA
>CAZOQG010000025.1:16849-19268 GCA_964582065.1 uncultured Dehalococcoidales bacterium | reverse complement strand
TGTTGCGTGATTGCCGGGTCCCTGACCTGACATAGGGTTTGTTGAACTGTCTAACGTTGACTCTCGAACGGTATTGTAAAGAACTTGTAACAAAAGCTCGGTTTTTCTGTTTACTTGTATAGGGAAAGGAGAAGCGGCAAGCTGGAGAAGGAGGTCTACCTATTCAGTTTCTTAGCGCTTTGCCGCAGTTATGGTTGTCAGGACCTCCCACATTGTTATGTCAATGGAATAATTGAAGCTGGAACGGCCAAACTGTTAAACTCTAGTGGACGGGATTCTTCGCGGATTGCATATGCACCCACAAGCGTCAGAGGATTGGCTGGTCCAGCAAGCGGTTCAGCGTGATAAAGCAGCATTTGCTACCCTATATGATAGTTATATGAACCGAGTCTACAGGCATGTCTATTACAGGGTATCCAATCAGACTGATGCTGAGGATATCACCCAGGAGGTTTTCATAAGAGCCTGGAAGGCTATTAACAAATACAAAAAGACAGGAGCGCCGTTTGTGACCTGGCTACTTGCGATTGCACACAATTTAATAGTCGACCACTACAGAGCCAGAAAGAACCTCGTCTCTCTGGAGGAGGCGGAAGTCTCCAATCAGACTGCTGAGGCAAGCCCAGAGGCAATGGCTGAGGCCAGCCTTAACAAGGACTATGTTAGACGTGCTGTGTTGAGACTCAAAGGGGAAAAACAAAAAGTTATCCTAATGCGCTTCATTGACGGTCTCAGCTATGGGGAAATCGCCAAAGCGTTGAACAAAAGCGAGGGAGCAGTCAGGGTAATACAATGTAGAGCCCTGAACGACCTGAAACACATGCTAATGTGGAGTGAATAGGCGGCAATGAAGAAAGAAGACATAATTGCCAACTGCATAGACGAGATTCAAGCCGGCAAGTGTACCTTGGAAGATTGCCTGGCCAGATATCCCAGCCTCAGCGATGAGCTACGACCGCTGCTCAAGATCGCCACGGGCATTCAACCTGAAGCGGCAACTCCATCCCCACAGTTCAGACAGCGTGCCAGAATCCGCTTACTTCAGGCAATGCAAGCCCCGGCAGCTAACCGCGGACACGCGGGACTGGACATATTCGGTCGGCTCAAACCGCCAGCACCAGCAAGAAGGCTGGGTTATGCTTTGATTGTTGCCACTGTTGTATGGGCATTAATTGTTGCCGGCGGCACCACCGTACACGCTTCTCAGGATAGCCTGCCTGATGACGCCTTGTACCCGGTAAAGACAGCAGTTGAAAACCTCCGGCTTGCTGTCGCGCGGACTCCTGAAGCCAGAGCCAGTCTACATTTAGAACTGGCCGAGCGTCGCGTCCAAGAAGTCGTTGCCCAATCAAGCCTGGGACGAACAATGAGTACTTCTGCCTTGAAAGAGGTTGCTGTACAGACTGATGCTGCCATTAGAGAGATAGGCAGCATACCAACAGAAGACAGCAAGGCTTTGGTGGGTGAACTTTCGCAATCTACCGTTAATCAGCAGGTAGCACTAGGCCAAGTCTCAGAAGCAGCGCCCGAAGTCGCTCAGTTGGCGCTACAGCAAGCTCTTGATGCAGCGCGGCGCGGGAATCTGATAGCCAAGGTGGCCCATGGCAATCCAGCTTGTCTCAGCAGTTTGCCTTCGGTATCGGATGAGAAACTGGAAGCAGCCTATTTCGAGCTTGAGGGTACTTTGCTTACCGCTGAAGGTGGGACCTGGAACGTAGGCGGGCTGCTGCTCAAGAATGTCAATTCACCCCAGGGAATTCCTCCCATAGGTAGCAGGGTGGACATAGAAGGCCTTGCCCAAGCTGACGAAATATTCATTAGCAAAATTGAATATGAAGAGGAGATAGACGATCAAGTTAGGATTGAGGGGGCTTTTGGGGGTACGAGTTCAGATGGAACAGTCTGGTATGTCGGCGGCCTCTCCATTGGCCAGCCCCAAAATATCATTCCCCCTCCGCAGGGAAAACAGGTAGAGCTTGTGGGTATTATTCAGAACGGCGTCTTTGTTGTCGCCGAAGTTGCAATTGAGGAGGCCGAAGAAGCAAAAGTCGAGATTAGTGGGGTTCTGGTCAGGGTAAACGTCGACGAAAACACTGTTGTCATAGATGTCGCCGGCGCTCAAGTTACTATAAATATCAGCGAAGCAGTGGCCCAGGGTGCGGATGGACAGCCATTGACATTGGTTGACCTGGAGCCCCTGGTAGGGAGAGATACCAAAGTTGCCCACCCCTACGTGAAAGATGGTCTCCTTTATGCCAAAGAGGTCTATGTAGATGTAGAGCAGGAAGCGAGACCGGCTGATGAGGAGCGGGATGATGAAGAGGATAAGGGCAAGGGTAAGGATAAGGACAAGCAAGAGGGCGAGGATGAGGAGCAGCAGGAGGACAAGGGTAAGGACAAAGGGAAGGACAAGGATAAG
>CAZOQG010000025.1:0-16749 GCA_964582065.1 uncultured Dehalococcoidales bacterium | reverse complement strand
GATAACGCCAAGGGTGAGAGCGACAACGAGGGGCAGGCTGATGATGAGGAGCAGATTGACTATGGCGAGCAGGCTGATGACGGGCAGCAGCACCAGAACCAGGATAAGGATGAGAACCAGCAGCAGGAGCAGGACGCTGAGGAGGAGCGTAACACGCGGCGATGGTGGAACTGGCAGAAGCATGATGACGGCGGTGACAGGTCGCCATGGTGGAACTGGTGGCAGCATCATGACAACGATGAAGAGTTGAATGATAGTGAGGACGATGAGGCAAAGGGCGAAGATAAAGGGAAGGATAAAGACAAGGGGAAGGATAAGGACGGGGGATGAAAAGCGGGGTGATGATGACGAGCGGGTGGATGATGAGGGCGAGGCAGATTAGAGGAGTGTTTCGAAAGATGGCACACTCAAAATATACCGAAATCTGTGCCGCTTAAGCCAACTGTGTCAAAGTGCTTCCGGTCTAGAAGAAGCAGGCCTGATCGAGGTACATCGGACAGTCCGACGGCCGGGAAAACGAGGCAAAGTCTCAGACAGAACAAAGTCATCGGCATTGCTATCGGCCTATTTGTGCGCCTTTTTGAGGCATTTCCTAGCTATGCCTGAGATGAGCCTGGATAGGGACTGAAATCGGCCGGCCAATTCTTTGAGGCGGATCCCCTTTGCATGACTTGCCAAATCAAGATTCTCTGTAACGGGCTCCCGTGCGTAATTCGGGTGGACACCCAATGCAAATTCAATGGGAGTCGATAAGACTGGTTGTTCAGCGGTATCCAGCCTGCTTTCGATTTCCGGTGATGACCCAATACCGATTCCAATTGGCCGACGCCATGTCGCGCCATTATCCTCGACTATGGGCTTGCCAGCAAGTGTCCATTCTTGTCGGCAACTGTGGCAATAAGCGTGACCGAGCAAGTCTATATCGGTGGTTCCCCTGCATATCGGGCAGGGAGAAAGTAACTCCCTTAGCCTGGGCACTTCAGTAGCCTCGGCCTGTCGACTTTCAACTTTAACCGCTCCCATTGTGTGTTCCTCCTCAATCTGTTCAGTTCAGCAGTCGGCACGGCGTAGCGAGAACCATGCCAGAATACGATTGACTCGCTATTGCCTGCCACCGCCTCCCTCCATGACTAGCCCCGCTCATTTGACTAACGGAAATAGGACAGAAAACTTGCGACCATTGTTTGCTCACTTGCGATACACAATCTTAAGTCGAAATTTGTCCTTATCGCTCTCCAAGCCCAAACTTACGTTACACCAAGTACCAGAAACACAAGAAGAAAACCAGAGACGCAAGCAGGAAACTACCAAGTATGGCCACAAGCTCCTTGTTCATTGTTGTAACTCCTGGCAACCATTTGCTTTCCAGAGTATATAACGAAAAAAACAAGCATTTGTTACACCTCAACGCTTGCTAACCGAAGTGGACGGGCCTTGCGATTTCGCCATCCGTCGTTTGAGGCTCACCGGGGGACTTTTCACTACGATTGATAACGATAACCGTTGGTGCTACCATATTGATGGGACTGTTCGAGAAGGCAGGGCAGGTTCGGCAAAGACCGAGTTTGTGTATCAGTAGTCTCCATATCGGAGAAACTGGTCAAGGAGGGAGCACCCAGGATGATTTCGCTATTTGAGCATTACCCGCCGCTGGGACACAGACTTCCCTACGTATCTTTGGGCGAATTCCCAACCCCAGTGCAGAAGCTTGACCGATTGGGTAAGGATATGGGCATAAATCATCTCTATATAAAGCGGGACGACTTGAGTGGCAAGGTTTACGGGGGCAACAAGACACGAAAGTTGGAGTTTCTTCTGGGCAATGCTCTCAGCACCAAGTCAAAGGAGGTCCTGACTTTTGGCTATGCAGGCTCCAATCATTGCCTGGCTACAGCCATCTATGCGCAACAGGTAGGACTGAGGAGCATCTCTATGCTGATGCCTCAGCCTAATGCTCACTATGTCCACCGCAATCTCCTTATGAGTCACTATTGTGAGGCAGAACTTCACCAATACCGGAATATCCCATTCGTTGCCCTGGGAACTATTTACCAATTTCCACGGCATGGAGTAAAGCGCGGGCGTTTCCCCCAATTCATTCCTCCCGGCGGCTCTTCACCTCTTGGCGCAGTCGGTTTTGTCAATGCGGCGTTTGAACTCAAAGAGCAAATCACAAAAGGGGAAATACCTGAGCCCGATTACATCTATGTTGCCTCAGGTACCACGGGCACAGCCGTAGGGCTAATGCTTGGGCTTCGGGCCGCAAACCTCAAAAGTCGGGTAATCTCTGTGCGGGTGACTACCGAGCAATTTGTCAATAGAGCGAAAATGACCAAACTCTTCCACAAAACCAACTCCTTACTCTGCTCCCTGGACCCATCATTTCCCAAATTCGAGTTCTCTGAGAAGGATATAGACCTTAGACACGGCTTTTTTGGACAACAGTATGCCCTTTTCACTAAGGAAGGAATGGAAGCTGTAACCCGCATGGAGAAAACCGAGGGAATTAAGTTGGAAGGAACTTATACCGGCAAGGCATTTGCTGGCCTGATTGATGACGTGGAAAAACGAGATTTAAGAGATAAGGTGCTCCTGTTCTGGCAAACATACAACTCTCGGGATTTCTCAGATGCCATATCCACCGTTGATTATCACCAGTTGCCTCGATGCTTCCATCGCTATTTCGAAGACGAGGTCCAGCCACTGGACACACATTCTTGAAAGAGAGCAAGGCGCTGGCCAGCCTCATCTGCTGGCTCTCCTCGCAGGAACTGTGGCTCAATACTCTACGTAGCAAGTGTGACGAATTGTAGACACCACCCTCATTCCTCATCAAGCCCGGGAATCCGTTTGATCGTTCCTTCCCAATCGAAACCCTTCCTCTTGAGCCAGCGGACACGTAAGAAGTAGTACACAACAATGAGGACGGTCCAACCAAGGTAGACAAGGCCAACCACGGGTAGTTCGGTTAGTACGAGAAAGACAAACCCCAGGCTCGACACCACCGCGATAACGGCAATGGTGAAAAGCCACGGTTTCGACATCTTGAAGTAGGCGCTACTGTAGCGGTCAGGAAGCTTGGAAGGCAGCCTGAATGCTGCTATTGCCATCATAGCAGTCAACCCCAGGATCCCAACCGCAGTCATCACAGCATAGAAATCAATACTACGGCCGAGCAACAGGAGCAGTATTGCAAACAGGACGTACACCCCAACCGCGTTGATAGGCGAGCGGGTGCGTTCATTTATCTTACCCATGAAGAGAGGTGCTATGCCATCGCGTGCCTGTGCGAAGAACTCGCGCGGCATGGCTATAGCAGCCGCGTTAAAAGAGGTTAGCCCGGCACTGAGGGCACCTATGCTCAGAAAAACCAGCCAGAACGGCGACAGAAAGGCTCTCCCCGAATCCACAAGAGGGGCAGTCATGCCTTTAATTGTTTCATAATCATAGGGCACGGAACTAATGAAAACGGTGCCAACAAGAATATACACAATGAGAATAATCGCCCCCCCGATTGCGATGGCCAGAGGAATATTCCTGCGGGCATTCACCATTTCCTCGCCCATTTCACCTATTACCTGAAATCCCATGCATGCGCTATAGCAAAGAACAACGGCCATAATAAGCCCGCCAGCCGCCTGGGGCAACGACAGGCTAAATTGCATATCGTACTGGAATGAACCTACGCCAGCATATACCAACAGAGCAACGATAAGCTGAACCACGAGCAATATCTGAAACCACGTTGCCAATCTCAAGCGAAACAGGTAGAGCAGGAAAAATAGGCAGGGCAATATCAGCGCCAAAATCTTCACCGGTATGTCCCAGGGTAAATAAGGAGCTATATAGCCGGCCAATCCCAGGGAAACAAAACAGGTTGAACAAGCCACACCCAGAATAGCCCAATAAGAAACAATTGTTCCCATAAGAGGATTGAGCAACCGGCTGGTATAGAGGTATCCGGCTCCAGCACGAGGAAGAGCGCTCGCAATCTGAATCAGGGGAGCAACACCTACCACTGAAATAACCATCGCAAGAGCAAATGCCAGCCACAAGGTAGAGCCAGCCTCGGCACCGATCCCGGCTATGAGGGCATAGATACCCATTCCCACTACGCCACCAACAACCAAGGCAATGGCGCCTATCAACGTGATTGGCCGGTCTAGCTTTACTTCTCGTGACATACTGTTAGTCTTGGCCATATTTCACCCATCCACTTGAAACCCATCGGGCACTTCAATTTCCATATATAGCATCGCCAAACACATCGACTTCCCCGTCTCATCCCACCTGAGTGTTTTGGTGGCTCCACCGCCCAAAGCATTATACATCACCACCTGCAGCGCATCTATATTCGGCATCTCGTACACCTTCACTTCCCCTTTGGCCAAATCCTTGTAGTGCTCTTTTACCCTCTGCGGCGTAACTTGCTTTCTCAATATCTCGAAATTACTTCCGTTAAACGCCAAAATTCCAACATTGGAAATGTCCCCTTTATCACCGCTTCTGGTATAGGCAAGTTCCTTGAGCAAAACCTTAGGCATTGCTAACTCACCTCCTTGATGACAAAATCTACCGGCACCTCTTCTCTAGGTATAAGCGTAGGCCAAAGGGCAACTACAGGCCTGGGTCGACTTGGAGCTGAGAATCCTACGCCTACCGGCGTACCAGTAGCCGCCAGGCTGAATGCAAATATTATGTTCTGTGCCTCAGCCGCCGTTTTTGCCTTGGCGGCTACTCTAAGACCTATCTCGTTTATGGAGTCTTCATCCGGGACGGGTACAATAGGGCCCAATAGCGAGTTTATCCCGACGTAATCGATCCTTACGTCCAAATCCGCCCGTCTCAAGCCCGTTTGTTTCAGTTTCTCCCAGCCTATTTCTTCCATTCTTCTTGCCTTGCTCAAGGCTTTAGGGGCACCTATTATGGTCAAGTTTTCCGCAATATATCCGTCTGAGTAGCCAACCTGTACTTTCAGTGTATCAGGCCTGGGCTTGCCACTCATGTTCGTCACCCGCACCCTATCATTGCCCAAGTCCTCGAGTTTCAGCGTTGTCATGTCAGCTATGCCATCCGGCATAATATAGTTTCTGGGGTCATGGACTTCATACACAAGCTGCTCTTTTATGGTCCACTCGTTCACCATACCGCCGGTTCCGGGCACCTTGGTAATAATAGCGGTGCCATCCTCATAAAACTCGGCTATTGGATTGCCTACGGCCCAGGGCTTCGGCACCTCCTGCCATAGAACCGAGCTCTGCCCGCAGCACCAACTGGCGCACTCAACTATATGGCCTACGGTTACTGCGGCACCAACAAGGTCCCAACAAGGCTCCTCAAACTTCCAGCCTAATTCATACATAATGGGAGCTACAAAGAGGGCGTTATCCGAAACCCTGCCCGTTATGACCACGTCTGCCCCTTCACCAAGAGCACCGATAATCCCGTCTGCCCCGATATATGCATGGGCAGAGACAATACGGGCCCTTATGCCATTTATGTCTTCTTCACCGGTATCCAAATTCTCAAATCTCCACCCCTTTTTTCTACAGTCGTCCAGCTTATCCAGGATATCATCGCCTCGTACAATGCCTACCTTTATGTCAGTGAGCCGGTTCTCCCTAGCAATACTCAATACTTGATTCGCTGCTTCCTCACAGTTAACTCCGCCACCATTTGTGACTATCTTTATACCCTTCTTGTAGGCAGGCGGCAATATTAACTTCATGCCATCGATGATGTGCTGCCAGGCATAACCCCTCCTGTGGTCTCTCGTCTTCGCTATCTGAAGTATGGCCATTGTAAGCTCTGCTAACTGGTCAAACCCCAGGTAATCAATTTCTCCCTTCTCTACTAATTCCAGTGCTGGCAACGGGTCCGATGGCGCCCACCCCGAGCCAGCGCCCAGTCTTATCTTCTTCATAATCTAGCTCCTACTTTTTGCTACCCATCTCATTGAGCTCGTTTAGCATGGGTGAGGCTCTACCTCCCGCCCTCTTTGCAACAAGTATTATATATCATAGATGAAGCTATCAAGTACTCCCTTGAGCGTGAGGCCTTTGGCGTCACCTTGAGTCGACTCCCCACGGTCTACAATATGATGGCCGATATGATCATAAAGGTGGACATCATCGCCACTATGGTTCTAAGGGGATGCAGGCTGATGGACAAATATGGCTCCAACGCGGTGAAGGATGCTGCGGAGGCGAAGTACCTGGCAAGCGAGATGGGTTATGAGGTAGCCGATAAGGCCCTTCAAGTGCTCAGTGGTATTGGTTACACAAACAAATACCCAATAGAATCCTACTTACGGTTTGCCAAGCTGGGAAGAATCGCCTCGGGAACCTCTGAGATCATGCAGTATATCGTCCAGAGAGACACTTACAAGGAAGCCATGGGGAAGAAAGAGGCTATTAGTAGGTCGGTGTAGTTTTTGCTTTGCGCCACAATATTGGTGGGTAGTATCGAGTGATTCTCGGTTTAGCCCAGGCTTTATCACCGGCAGCCCCATTTACTTGTAAAGCCCCGCCGACCGAGCTTCGTCGAGGAAGCCCGGCCAGCAATGTGGTCAAGCGAGAATATCGGTAACCGTCGTCTTGGACGTATAGCGCTCACATATGTAGACGGCAGGACCGTCTTACTATGAAATCAGTAAGCCCTTTAGCCTACGCTGATGTCCTCTCTCCAGTTTCCGCTCGAATTCAGCTACGGCATTTTCCGGCCTGGGGTACTCTGCCTCTGAAACACAAGAAGAAAACCAGAGACGCAAGCAAGAAACTACCAAGTATAGCCACAAGCTCTTTGTTCATTTGTCAACTTTTCGCGGCCCTCTGGCTTTCAAAGCATATAACGAGAAAACCGAGCATTTGTTGCACATCAACGCTTAACTAGCCGAAATGACAGTGTGCTCATCTAGGTGTGCCCTATTGCATTTGTAATGTGACCTGCATCATGCCGCACCAGACTAAGGGCGCAGCGGGCGATGAGTAGCTCTTCCGTCGTGCCCGGATGAGTGCTGCAGTTCCCACATTTCCGTCAACAGTTACCACAGGTAGTCCACCAACCTGCGGCTGTGGCTTGGATGGCGCAGTTTCGCCAGTGCCTTTGCTTCAATCTGCCGTATCCGCTCTTTGGTAAGCCCTAACTCCGCGCCGACCTCTTCCAGGGTCCGGCCGCATTCGTTGTCCAGCCCAAACCTCATCTCGATGACGCGATGTTCGCGAGGTGACAGCGACTCCAGCGCCGTGCTCAATTGCTCCTTGAGCAGGGCAGCAGCAGCCTTCTCGCCGGGGTCCGGCGTCGCCTTATCTTCGATGAAATCGCCAAGTAGTCCCCCCTCGTGCCCCACGCGTGTTTCAAAGGAAATGGGCTCTCTGGCACTTGCCTTCAGCAGCCACTCCACCTTCTCGGGAGAGACTCCCATCTCGGAAGCTAACTCCTCGGTGGTCGGGCGCCGACCTGGCTCCTGAGATAGCTTGTTAAAGGCCTGGGCGAGGCTCCTCATGTCATCAATCACGTGCACAGGCAGGCGCACGGTGCGCCCCTGGTCAGCTAGAGACCGGATGACCCCTTGCCGAATCCACCAGTGGGCGTAGGTGCTGAACTTGTAGCCTCTACGGTGGTCGAATTTTTGCACTGCCCGCATTAACCCTATATTGCCCTCCTGGACGAGGTCAGCTAGAGGCATACCCCGGCCTACATATTTCTTGGCCACGCTGACCACCAGGCGCAAGTTAGCTCGAACCATGTGATCAGTTGCTTGACGTGCTCTTTCTCTTATTCGCTCGAAGTGTGAGGCAATCTCGGGTAGATGCTTTTGCAGTTCATCCCAGAAATCTGGCGAGCGCAGCACCTCCTCGAACCCGGCAGCCGAGTTCTTCCGACCTGCTTCCCCCAGGATGTCCCACGGAATCAGCCGGCTGTTCAGAGACAGTTGAACTAAGGCTCTCAGCGTTCTAGCCTGGCTGGCTCCGGTGGCCTGAGCCATGGCGCTCAACAAGTCCTCGCCGATATGGCCGTCGATGGCGCAGCCCAGGTCCGGGTGTAACACCCTGTCGGCTACAGTCCCGCCAGGCGGCAGTTCTAGATACCGGCACAGCGTCTCAAAGAGTGTACCTGCCCGGCAGAAACGCTCCGTTAACGCAAGCAACAGGTCGGTTGCCGCTGGCCTCATGCCATATTTGGCAACCCACTCATGCTCAAGCTGCGATAGGTGCTTCCCATCCTCTATCCTGCTGCCCAGCGTTTTCTCCTCCTCGGCGCTGAGAAGAGGAGTCTGACCGGATTCAGCAAAGTACAATCTCATCAAATCCGGTGCAAATTCACTTCCCCCATCGAAAAGGGGAACCTCATCCTCGCGATTACCGTCCCCGTCTTCCTCAGTTTCCTCGCCAGCCGGATGTAATTCGTCGCGCTCATGGAGGACGTGTTCCGTGGTTCCAATGTCTTTCAAGACCGCTGTCATGACCTACTCCCTTTGCTATTTTTCGTTCAGGCGTATTAATTCGATGGTTAGCCAGTCCGCTCGCTCGCCACTGCAAGCGCCTGTCATTACTACAAGGTACTACTTAGGCGGCGACTACCTCCTTGACCCCGGGCACTCGCTCTTTGAGCGCCCGCTCAATGCCGCTCTTCAGAGTCATGGCTGCCATTGGGCATCCTCCACAGGCTCCGGTCAATCTGACTGTTACCACGCCTTCTTTAACGTCTATCAGTTCGACGTCGCCTCCATCCGCCCGCAGAGACGGCCTTACTGAGTTCAAAACCGATTCTACTTTCTCACGCATTTCATGCCTCCTGTCCATACTTTATCTCCGACTATTCTAGTTCAACAAATGATGCTTGTATGCGACTTTTGTCTCTTTACGGGCACGGTGACAGGGAAATCCTCGTACGACGGGATAAACCTGAGGCAAAAAAGGAGCTACAGAAAGCGATGGGAGCTAAGATATGTGAGGCCCCGGTCAGCCTCTAGTGCTCTTCGACAACTATCTCGAAAGCACAGCTTATGGCGCCGGTGGGACAGACAGCTTCACACTGAGTACACCAGCCGCACTCTTCCGTTTCGATAATGGTTACAATGTTGTCAACCATAACCAGAGCGCTGCAATAGCACACGCTGACACACAGCCCACACCCGTTACACTTTTCCGGGTCTATCACGGGCATTTCAATCACTGCTATCCATCTCCATCTCAGTTATATTAACACCAAATCCGGCCATCTGTCTGTGACCTTTGTCTCAAGAAGGCGCTGCGATTATCTCCTTGAGAGCTTCCTTGTCGGTAATGACTATGCGGTGGCGATCCAACCTGACCACCCCCTGCTCTTCCAGGGCTTTGAGGGACCTGCCGACGACTTCCCGGGCGGTACCGGCCATACCTGCCATCTCCTGCTGCGTAAGCCGGGGGCCGGGGCCTTTTCCGTCTCCGGCTTGCTCAAGGAGTATCTTGGCCACCCTGCCGATAACGTGTTTGAAGGACAGGTCCTCGACCAGCGATACCAGGTGACGCAACTTGTCCGCCAGTACTCTAATGACGTTCAGAGCTACCTGCGGGTGGTCCCGGAGAATAGTCTCCACGTTACTCTTTCTTATCCCGTAAAGAGTTACAGGCCCCATGGCCTGGGCGCCGGCGGGATTTAAACCGCCATCAAAGACAGGGACATCGTTGAAGGACTCTCCCGGGCGCACAATGTGCAGAATCTGCTCTTTCCCCTCAGCCGAGGTCATGAACACCTTCACCACGCCTGAAGCCACAAAATACAGCCCATCGGCCGGCTCACCCTCAAGCAGGACTATCTCTCCTCTCTCGGCCGTTTTCTCGAAGACGAGCTTCCTGATGGAGTCAAGCTCAGCAGGGCCGAGACCGGAAAAGTAGGGAATAGACTGCAAAAACTCCAGTTGAACAGCCATGTCTCGTACCGTCACCGTAATAGCAGCGCTCCAGCCCGGGAAAGACCTCGCTGCCTGTCATTCTTCTAACCCTGACAGCAGGGTGTTCTCACCAGCTAATATTACATACATTCCGCTTCGTTAGCAATGGGTCTGCGGCCGGCATCATCAGCACACATCGCGCAGCCGGCTGGACTGTGGCTGATTGAACAAAACGTCACTTTGTTTGGTTCGATGCAGTTTGCATATAACTTGGATTATACGCCAGAGGACAATTTAGACCTCAACCTAAACTGCTTTGGTTTATCTTATAAAATTGTGTAGTAAATCACACTAGTTAGACTGCGAACCTCGAAGAAGATTGACTCGCCAAAGTCTTAATGCTAGCATATTCTTAACAAAAGAGCTTATCAAATCAGACCAATGTAAGTAAACTAAGGTAAAACGACCTATTATACCTGCTCTTAATGGGGACGATAAGATGCCAGACAAAGTAACATTTAAAAAGGAAGATATAGGTGGGGAAATATTCCCCATACTTACAACAGGGTTGTATACAAACAAGCTTGATACCCTGCGTGAATATGTGCAAAATGCCATTGACGCTAGGAGCGGATACATAGAACTTGCGATTGATCCGGATACTATTATGGTTGCCGACGATGGTGTTGGAATGACTTTTGACAAAGCAAAGAAGGCTATTAGATTAGGCATCTCTGAAAAGAGCCCGCTAGAGCACGTCGGCTTCAGGGGAATTGGCATTTACAGTGCGTTTAATCTATGTGACGCTTTAGATATTTACACCAAGTCAGATGGAGAGCCAGACTGCTACCTCATTCATCTAGATTTTAAAGGAATTCGAGAGGCTCTATTAGAGGATCAGGAGAGGAAAAAACGAGGTAAACCATCCAAATTGTACTTAGAGAAGCTATTAGAGCATGCAGTCTACGTCGTTGTAGATAGAGATGGCATTGTCGCAGGACACGGCACCAAAGCAATATTGAGCGGCTTGTTAGGAGATGTATATCAAGAGTTAAATAATTGGGACAAAGTTGTTAGTTATCTTCAAGATGTTGTTCCCCTGCCTTTTAGAACTGATTTCAAGTACGCCTCTGTCATTCAGGCAAGATTTGAGGAAGAGGACTATCGGGTAGTCCCTTTGACGCTTCAAATTGGTACTGAGCGCAGCCCTATATTCAGACCATATTATGACGGGATGTTTGCTCATGGTGGAGAACATCCGCCACAGTTCTTTGAGATATCCGAAGATAGACAGCGGTTTGGCTTCACTTGGGTATGCATAAATGATGCCCGACAGGTTTTGAAAGACACAAGGCTCCGCGGGCTTCTCGTCAAGAAATATGGGTTTTCTATCTCTGGTCGTAGCTTCCTTGAGCCGTATTTCCCTCGTCCGGTATTCAATCGCCGGATTACCGGCGAGATCATTATCAAACATCAGGACCTCTTACCAAATGCTGCAAGAAGTGAGTTCGAACCTAACCTAGCACGGCAGCTTTTTTTTCAAGCGTTACCAAACTTCATTAGCAAACTATCAGTTTGGGCAAATCGTATACAGGAGGAAGACAAGGCCAAAGAAGTTTTGGCTAAAGTATCGCAGCGATTGGGGGAAATAAATAGAGACCTACCAGCGGTTAGGCGAGATAAAGAAACACTTCTGAAACTCAATGTTGAGCTTCATGACCTGGAAAGCCAGCTAAGACCACATACTAAGACTCTAAAGCAAATTATGCATCAGGAGATACAAAATACCGAGGCTTTACTGAAAGATTGTCAGCAATTTGTCAAATCGGCCTTGATTCAGCAGAAAAAAGCACGTGAATCAATGGAACAACAGATAGTACGGTCCATACAGAGAGAGGCCGCTATTGCACCAGAAAAGGAAGCAGAATATCTAGAAGATTTTCCCAGGAGTCTTGCTGCTCTCGTCGAAGCTTATGGCTTATCAATACAAGATGAATTACTTGAACTCTTGAAGATAATTGACGAAAGATACCTACAAGTGTGGCTTAGCAGTAATGACTACAGAGAAATGCTACTAAACCTGCGGGAGTTCTTGGAGGAGAGACTTTGACAACAAGCTCCTTTAAGGATTCTCCTGCAAAGCGTATAGTGAGGGAGCATTGGAATAGTTCATTTCTCAGGCACCTAAATACTGAGTTTGGATTTCGTTATCGCTACATGGGGTTTCCAGGAACTAATTTGACTGATATCAAATTGTGGAAGGATATGATAGACGAAGTTATAGCGTTTGAGCTTCCCTCTCCTGATTCGAATGATCGATCATGGATAACTAAACTAAGGACTAATCTTAAGATGTTAGGGATTCCTGGAGTGGCTTATCTAGGTAGTTTTGAAGAAGTGGTTATACTGAGAAGAGACCGCGATGGACAATTATACAAACAGGACAAAGTGATCACATTGTATAACCTTGATTTTTGTGATGAGATAGCCAGCAAGGTTGATACTCTTCAATTGGGTAAAAAACAATGGCGGTTTGAAGCCTTGCGGTTTATTCTACAAGACCAGAGGCAGTGCTATCTTAACATTGGGGGACCGTGTCGATTTGTTATTCTGTTGACAGTGAGAAATCAGATAGCCGCAAAAAGAATACGAGATTTTTTGAAGAACAATCTACTGGAAGAAACTCACTCATACTGTAAAAATTGCGGTAGAAGCAATCCAATCCCATTATGGGGTGCGCTAATTGGTACTCATGCTTGGTCGTTAAAAGCCTTCCTATATAATACCCTAAGAAACCACTTCGTCGCTCCAAATATTTGCGCCTTGTTTTTTCCTATAATCAAGTATATCGGTACACCTATCGGGTGGGGCACAGATAACTCTCTTCAGAGCCCCATGCTTCATTGGATGCTATTCTGCCAATTTGGAGACCCCGAGAGACCAACGCCTAGTTTCTATCCAGACAACTTTCTCACTAAGGTAACTTCGCTTACCGTCAAGGGGTCTAGCATTATTATTGACCCGGAGCCTGGCGAAATAGCTAATCCAAGTCAATCGTCATCCCCAGTGGAGTGGTTTCAACCATTCAAGCCATTTTTCTTCACAAATGGTGAGGTGGATACATACTAGATGCTTAAATAATAAGGTTGAAACAAACTCGGGATAGAACAAGAAAATGCATATCTTGTTGGTTGAACCGGACTATTACACACAGTATCCGCCTCTAGGGCTCCTCAAATTGGCTTCCTATCATAAGCTTCTGGGTGATACGGTCGAACTGGTACGAGGCTGCCAGTTCGTACATAGATTACCAGCGAAGATTTATGTTACTAGTCTGTTCACTTACTCCTGGAGGCCTGTGCATGAAGCTGTGGCTTACTATAAGAAACTATTCCCGCATACCGAATTGATTCTAGGTGGAATATATGCCACGCTTATGCAAGAGCATGCTGAGAGTTCCGGCGCTGACCGACTACACCTCGGGCTATTCGAAGAAGCTGAGGACGTGCTTCCTGACTATTCGCTAGTTCCCAATTGGCGGCCTATAAGTATCGTATTCAGCCATCGTGGATGCGTTAACAATTGCCCATACTGTGCTGTCCCAGCTTTGGAGCCTAGAAAGAGCCCAATAAAGTCTATCCGCCATGCCATCCATCCGGGACATAGAAAGGTGATCCTTTGGGATAACAATACCCTTGGTATGAGTGGCTGGCGTGATTTGGTGGCTGAGCTTAAGGATCTTCAACTGTCTGTTGATTTCAATCAGGGCCTTGATGCTAAATTCATCAGTGATATTGTCGCCGAGGAGCTACGGGGACTTAATCTGTATCCGATCCGTATGGCATATGACTTCCCAGGCAAAAGGAAGGATCTGGAGAGGGCTATCCCTGCCCTAGAACGGGTTGGCTTCAAGCGGCGCAAAATCATTGTCTATACCCTGTATAACTGGGAGGATTCACCAGAACAGTTCCTAGATAGAGTTAGAAACCTCGTCGAGTGGGGGGTTGTGGCATACCCCATGCGTTTCGAGCCACTGGATTCGTTAGAAAAGAACCAACACATAGGACCGGGATGGACATGCCAGCAACTGGAGATGATAGCTCGTGCTAGACGGGTAATTGGCTACGGTGGGGCATTTCCACCGTATGAGGGACTGCGGAAGAAGCTTATCAATGCAAAATCCTTTGAGGAAGCATTCGCTTTGCGTCCACCAAGGGATAATAGAAGAAATGAGCATGGTATTATGGAGGAACTGTCGACAACAGCGCCTCTAGCTTCAAACATTGTGAGACTGCCCTCTTAGAAAGTTATTTCAACTACGATGTTGAAGCGGGACAACACATTTAGCCAATGTGTTCAATTCCAGACCGGATTGGTCAGTCAACCGCAATCATGACATTAGATGCCTTGATTACAGCATAAACCTCTTTACCCTTGGCGAGACCCAGGTTCTCCGCCGATTCTTTGGTAATAACAGATACTACTGAGATTCCACCTGGTAATTCAACTGTAACTTCCGTGTTGATGGCACCCGGTCTGACCTCTTTGACCTTTCCCTTCAGGACATTGCGCGCGCTAATTTTCATCTTTCATTCCCCCCTTAATAGACCCCCGTAGTTTAAGTATAATACTCTCCATACCTGGATAAAAGATAATGTGAGGCTACATTTCAACAATACATCGGAATGTGACCCGATAAAAACGGACTACCGCACTACAGGGAGCTATCCCACATAGAGGATGGGCTCTTCGTTCAAGCTATATGTACCTCGGGTGTTCAGCCTTTATTTCCTTCGTCTTAACTCGCCAAGTTATTAAGTGCTTATCCCCCTGGAGTAGGTAAATGGGAACCCCTACTAAAGTCATATTGACAACTATGCAAAGGCGTGTGACAATTGTTTTCAAATCAAAAAAGGTCAGAGACCTTGGGGAGGCGACAATGAAAGTGGGCACTTGCGGAGGAATATTGGGCATGGTTTTGGCTGTGTTGGCTGCGCTGTGTAGTGGTTGTGGCTCAGCATCGGAGCCGGCAGGCAATCAACCGCCAGTAATCTCAAGCCTGGAAGCTAAGTATATGAATCTTGACCCTCAGGCTGCTTCTGAGATCAGATGCGTTGCTTCAGACCCTGACGGTGACGAGGTGGAGTTCAAGTGGTCGTGCACCGGCGGTAGCTTGAGTGGCGCCGGTTCTGCTGTCACGTGGAAGGCCCCGAACAGTTATGGTGACTATCATGTTATGGTCATTGTTAAGGACACCAACGGTGGGAGTAGTCAAGCCACTTCAACGCTGAGCGTGGTAGCCAGACCGTGTTACATCGTAAGGTAGATACGGAGTGCAAATCAGGTGAAAAAATTCTTCTTCAGACGATTGAGAACTACTTAGTCTATACAAGCTTCTTAGAGTATAGAAAGGCTTATTTGGCTCATAGGAATAGTATATTCACATTCTTCAACGATAAAATTGAAAGGCTATATAATATACTCGAATCCCTCTAATACTCTCTGTGCCTAGAGTTCACAACAATAAGCCAGAATGTGAAGTCTAGAGTTTCTCAAGAATACCCGATATAATAGCTGCATGGTTTCTCTAGCGAGCGACATCATTGTAGCTTTGTGTGCAGCCTTCGTTGCAGGTATAGCCTTTGTAGGTATTAATAGTTGGCGCAAAGAGTTGGGCGGTAAAGCGAAGTTCGAATTAGCTCGTAATATTATGTTGCTAAGTTTGAAACTGGAAGCGAACTTTGAGTGGGCCAGATATGGCTTAAGTACGTCTTGGGAATCGACTGATAGAAGACGAAAGGATGATGAGTCCCTAAAAGAAGCAGAGTTGTTAGACCAATGGTACATCAGGAGGCAACGCCTCCGACCACTGCTTGAAAATTTACAGAAAATTCAGGAGTTGGGTTTGGAGGCTGAGGTGCTATTGGACACAGAATCCAGCAAACAAGCCTCGGAAGCCATAAAGGTGTTTAAGGAGTGCTGGGCAGAACTATCAACAGCAATAGAAGACTACTTCGGAACTAGGCATGAAGAGATAGTTAAAGGTTCTGAGGCTAGAGATCAGAATTGGCTTAGAGAACTCAGCAAAGAAATTTATTCAACTTCAAATGATAAGATGTCCACTAAAGTCATCAGAGCCAAGGAACAGCTAGTAAGCGTCTTAAAAGCGCATGTCAAATAAGAGAGGTTTTTGAAAGTGTTACTGCATTCTACCATTAGTTCTGACAGTTCTTGTTCTCTTCACATATTAAAGAACTTCATTGCCAAGCGGTTTTCTAACACACTCGAACTGTGACAAAAGCTTACTTCACGGCTGCACAAAACATCGGAATGTGACCCGACAAACAGGAAGAGATAGCTAGCGGACGGTCCGGGTCCTCTGGTAAATGTGCAAGATGAGCAGGATGAGGAATGGCATCCACAGAATGGTATGAATCTTAAAAGCCAGAAGTTTGGTTAATAATCCGAATGTCAGAGGTTCAACGATTCTGTACTCCGTCATACCAAAGCCGGTGATAAGGTAGGCCACTATCACAGCTATCAGCAACCAGACTACTGTAGCTAGCCAACCGGCTTTTATACCGGGAACTCTAACTTTTAAAGTGGTATAGTTAATGGGGGCAGGTCAGGAGCATGCACAGACTCAGTATTGCATTCCTCCTTGTAAGCTGATATCTTTGCACTACCGGCCATCCCATGGACACAATTTTGAGCAAAATCATGTGTCGGTCAGAGTACTGAAATGAAAGGAGACAATGACAAATGATGTGGAATCCAATAATCACAGTGAATCTGCTGCTATGCATCATAATACTAGCCTTGGGTATTTGGGGTTACAGTAAAAAGAAGGGTGATGTACCTCTTTATATCGGCAT
>CAZOQG010000024.1:14556-19425 GCA_964582065.1 uncultured Dehalococcoidales bacterium | reverse complement strand
TCTCAGCTCGAAGCATATGTGGTAACAGGAAGCCGTTGCTTTACCCCGTAACTAAGGACAATATCGACAAGGTGATTTCCGGTATTAAAGACTCACCGACGCCGGTGGCGGTTAAGGCAAGCGGCGTAGAGGCCCTGGTGCCGCTTACCGTCAAACTGAAGGATGCTGGTATTGAGGAGGTAGTCCTGGATCCGGGTTCCAAGAACATGCAGGAGGCCATAAGGGACCAGACGCTAATTCGGCGAGCTGCTCTGAAGCAGAACTTCAGGCCTCTCGGCTATCCGACTATCGGGTTTCCTTGCTTCACGGCTAAAGACGAAATCAGGGAGATGCTGTTCGCTGCCATGTTTGTCATCAAGTATCCCGGCATCATTGTTCTTTCTGACATGGATGAAAGCTCGTTGTTGCCACTGCTAGTCCATAGGCTCAATATCTATACCGATCCGCGGATCCCAATGTCAGTGGAAGAGAAGCTTTATGAGGTACTGGAACCCAACGAAGAATCACCGGTTCTAGTTACAAGTAATTGGGCTTTGACCTACTTCATTGTGTCGGGAGAGGTCGAAGGCAGCAAGGTTCCATCTTGGTTGTTGGTTAAGGAGGCGGAAGGTCTCGGGGTTCTGACCGCGTGGGCCGCTGGCAAGTTCTCTGGCGATTCTATTGGGCCACTGGTGAAGAAATCAGGCATAGAGAATAAAGTAAAGCACAGGAGACTGATTATTCCGGGGAAGGTAGCCCGGATTAGAGGGGAGCTAGAGGAGGCACTGCCCGACTGGGAGATCATAGTTGGGCCCAGAGAAGCTAGCGAGATACCAGCCTACCTACCAGCTCTAGTGAAGAAGTGGAAGAACTAGACCAGCAACTGGCGGAGCTCCTGACCCCGAATAGAAAAGACAGGCGCCATTTAGTCTCCCTCCTTCAGGAAGTTCAGCGCAAGTTTGGCTATATTACGAAAGAGGCGATGCTGGCAATCGCCGACTTCTTAGAAACCCCAGGGAGCACAGTCTACGGCATTGCCACCTTCTACAATCAATTCCGCTTTACTCCTCTGGGGAAGCACCCGGTAACGGTCTGTATGGGCACCGCCTGCCACCTGGCTGGGGGCCGGCTCGTTCTGGAGGCTATGGCAAGGGAGCTAGACATCGAGGTCGGCGGCATTTCTCCGGACCATGAGTTCAGTCTGGACAGGGTAGCTTGTGTTGGTTGCTGCGCTTTGGCTCCAGTAGTGATAATCGGCGATTCCGTCTACCCAAGGATGACGCCTCCGAAGGTGGAGGAAGTATTGGTATCTATTAGGCCGGTAAGCGGGGACTAATCAGAAAGGCACTGATGGCCTTCGAAGAGGTTCAGAAGCAGGCAAAGTCCGACTGGGACTCCCTTTACCATGGAGAAGTTCCCCATATCCTCATTGGCACAGCTACTTGCGGTCGAGCTGCTGGAGCGCTGGCAGTAGTTGAAGCCTTCAATAAGGAACTGGCAAGGCGAAGTGCTCAAGCTACCGTGACCGAGGTTGGCTGTATTGGGCTTTGCTCCCTTGAACCTTTGGTTACCATAATTAAGCCAGATTCCTTTACAGTCTGCTACAACAGCGTCACTCCTCAGATGGTGCCTACTCTTGTTGAGGGCTATATTCTGGGTGATGACCCTTGCCTTGAGCTGGCTTTGGGCACAGTTGAGGGTGGCGAGGGAGAGGCAGTCTATATTCCTGAAGTGCCGAGGTTTGAACATGAATATCGTCTAATTCTTCGCAACTGCGGTTATATTGACCCTGGGAATATAAGTCATTATATTGCAAGCGGTGGCTATAGCAGCCTGGCCAAGGCTTTAAAAATGGAGCCGACAGCTATAGTTGAGGAAGTGAAGAAGTCGGGTCTCAGGGGTCGAGGAGGTGCTGGCTTCCCCACTGGGGTGAAATGGGAGCTTTTTCGAAAGGCTCCCGGCCAAGCTAGATATTTAATCTGTAACGCTGATGAGGGAGACCCGGGAGCTTTTATGGACCGCATCGTTCTGGAAAGCGACCCACAGCAAGTCATTGAAGGCATGATTATCGCCGGTTATGCTACGGATGCCCAAAAGGCGTTCATATATATTCGGGCTGAATATCCTCTAGCCATTGCCCGGTTGAAAATCGCCTTGGAGGAGGCAGAGGAGACGGGGCTGTTAGGCGATAATATTCTGGGCAGTGGCTTCAGCTTTCACATAGAAATAGCTCAAGGGGCAGGAGCTTTTGTCGCCGGTGAAGAGACGGCTCTCATGATGGCCATAGAGGGAAAGCGGTCAACGCCAAGACAGCGCCCTCCATTCCCCGCTCAATCGGGCTTATGGGGTAAGCCGACCTTAATTAACAATGTAAAGACATATGCTTTCGTTCCACTAATTCTTGGGCGTGGGGGAGATTGGTTTGCGAGCATCGGTACTGAAGGCAGCAAGGGCACAGCAGTGTTCGCTCTAGCTGGCAAAACGGTTAACACCGGACTGGCAGAAGTAGCCATGGGCACAACTCTACATGAGCTCATCTTCGATATTGGTGGTGGTATCCACGGAGAGAAGCAGTTTAAAGCGGTGCAAATTGGTGGTCCTTCGGGTGGCTGTTTGCCGGAAAGCATGCTACAGACCCCGGTGGATTTCGATTCGCTCCGCGAAGCTGGGGCGATTATGGGCTCCGGCGGCGTGATCGCTATGGATGAGGATAATTGCATGGTCGATGCCGCCAAATTCTTCCTTGAGTTTACTCAAAAGGAGTCCTGCGGCAAGTGTACAACTTGTCGGCTGGGCACTAAGCAGATGCTGAATATATTGGAGGATATTACCGCTGGCAAGGGCAAGATCGAGGACATAGATTTACTGCTTGAGCTGGCACAGGATGTAAAGGATGGCTCGCTATGTGGCTTGGGCAAAACAGCGCCTAATCCAGCCCTGACAACAATCCGCTACTTCCGCGATGAGTATGAATCTCATATCCTTGAGAAGCGGTGTCCAGCACGGGTATGCAAAGAGCTTACTGCCTATTACATCCTTCCTGAGAAATGTGAGCGAGGTTGTGAGCATTGCGTCTTAGCCTGCCCGGTTGAGGCAATCACTAGCAATGAGAAAGGAATAAAGGTCATTGACCAGACCAAGTGCACTAAATGTGGCAGTTGTGAATTGGTCTGCCCGCCAGAGTATAATGCAGTCGTGAGGCTGTCACCGGTGAGCTCAGTACCATCCCCGGAGGTCAAGAAGCCCAAGAAACGCCACAAGAAGGGGACGAAGTGACAACAACGATTGTGGTGGCAGGAAAAGCTGGGGTTGGCAAGTTGGCCATCGCTGTATTGCAGATAAATTCATTATCCAAAATAAGGTGGCTGAGGCAGAAGTCAAGAGAGGGGGCAGTCATGAAAAGCGGTCAGATTGACCAGCTTTGCACAGACTGGCTAAGGGAGAATTATGGGAGAGAGCTTGCTTCAGAATACAAATTTCATTCTCTGGTAATCCCTACATTCCATTCGTAGGAGCTCAATGAGGCGTTGGATACTCTAGGGCAAGTATTGTGTATCGCTTTCGGGCCAGGGGAATCCTTTGGAACCACAGATTATCATGAGGCTAGAGAGAAACTCGGTTTGCCGGATGACCAAATCAGGGTTCCAAGCGTTTTCCTAAGAGCTTTCAGCGAGACTAGGAGGGGAGGTGAGAAGCCAATGTACAAGCTGCAAAACTGTCGAGCGTGCTTCCCAACTGCCGCGGTACAGAGCAAATCTGACAGGGGAGCGAGAACACCATGATAACAAGAGTCACAAGCCAGGATTTTGAAGACAAGGTATTGAAATCAGACTTACCGGTGTTTGCCTGTTTCACCACATCGTGGTGTCGCTCATGTTTTGCCCTTTGTCTGGTCATAGAAGATCTGGCCAGACAGTATAAGCAAAGAATAAGGTTTGTTGAGGTCGATGCTGAAGATGCACCTGAACTGGTGGAAAGGTACCATCTCAGGGCTTTGCCAGCCGTACTTGTCTTCAAGGGCGGCAAACCAGTAAAGAAGTCGCTGGGCTTCAGGTCGCGGGCGCCATTGAAGAACTTGCTGGATGTGCTGGGAGCAAAAAAGCAAGAAGACGTATGAATACTGAGAGGGGGACGAGATGGTAGTAGACGTTACAGATCAGAGTTTTGAAGAAGAGGTTTTGAAATCCGACGTGCCTGTTGTGGCGGACTTCTGGGCACCATGGTGTGGCCCTTGCTTGATGATTTCCCCAATAACTGAAAAAGTGTCAAACGGGTACAAGGGCAAAGTCAAATTCTGCAAGCTGAATGTGGATGAAAACCCACAAGCAGCTCGAAAATACCAGGTCATGAGCATACCGCTACTATTATTCTTCAACAGCGGTGAGATGGTGGATGAGAGCCTTGGTGCTGTTCCCGACAGCATGATTCGACCAAAGGTCGAGGCGCTACTTTAGCCCAATTTGTTAAAGCAAAAGGATGATTGATCTGCAATACGACGGACGAGGAGATATCGGAGATGGCTAGTTTCGAGGACATAGACAAGGCAAGGAGATTATTGGGCTTAGGGGAATTCGCCAGCCTCAAGGATACTAGACGAGCTTATAGGAAGAAGGCCATGCTATATCACCCAGATAAGAGCGACGGTCAGAATGCCCAAGGTGAAGAAATAATGAAGAGCGTGAACCAGGCATATAAGCTGCTAGTGGGGTATTGCTCTCAGTATGAGTACTCGTTCAAGGAGGAGGACATCAGCAGAGCTTATCCCGATGATGCCTACTTGAGAAGATATGTATATGGCTGGTTTGAAGGCATATGAGAACAGGGTGGAGAAATGCCAAATCCGATAGCTATGATTGATTACCAGAAGTGCAACCCTGAGAGATGTGACAG
>CAZOQG010000024.1:0-14456 GCA_964582065.1 uncultured Dehalococcoidales bacterium | reverse complement strand
ACAGAGTGCTGAGGCAAGAAGCTCCCTACGAGTTTCCTTTTTCGCACCCATCACACTTCTGCCAAGGTTGTGCTAAATGCGTTCAAGCATGTCCATTTACGGCGATCCGCATAGTATGAACCAGACTATAGAGGATATGAAGCAAAACAGGAGCGCAATAATGCCGGAATGGAAACAAGAGCTTCCGCCGATAGTAAGGGAAAGGCTGGCTAAAATTGGCGAGGTAACCCCGGAAGAAAAAGGTAGAATGAAGGACCAAGAGAGATTGGGCTCTCTGCTCGCACAATTCTATAAGGGTTTTCTTGATGCCGGAGATTTATACCAGAGATTAAAGGAGTATCAGGAACAAGGCAAACAATTCTTGCTGAAAGAAGCACAAGTAAAATTGGAGAGTTCGTTTAAGAACAAAAAACTTCCAATAAGATTTGAACAGGGAAGCGATGGCGCATTGAGTGTTGAACTTCTAGAGGAAGGGAAGGTCGAGGAGAAAGACCCAGTGCTCGAATTAACCTCCGATAATTTTGATGAAGCGGTTAACAATCACTCGTTGTTAGTGATCGACTGCTGGGCGCCATGGTGCGCTCCATGTCGAATGGTGGCTCCTGTAATTGAGGAATTGGCCAGGGATTATCAGGGAAAGATTGCTTTTGGCAAGCTAAATATTGATGAGAACCCATCACTGGCTATGAGATATCAGATTATGTCCATACCTACTCTATTGATATTCGAAAATGGCCAGCTTGTTGACCAGAAAATAGGGGCAATGCCGAGGGCAACGCTAGAACCTGAGTTAGCCAAGTATGTCGAGTCGGAGGATGAAAAGGGGATGTCATGAAGGTCTGTATTGTAGGTGCTGGAGATGGTGGCGCCGTAGCGGCGCTTCAGATCCGGCGCTTAGACGGCAATGCACAGATTGATGTGTTTAGCAAAAGAGCAGACCTTGGGTGTCCACCTTGTGAAATGCCCTTAGTGTTAGGTGGGATTGTTGCCAACTGGGATGAACTAGTTCGTGGCTTACGCACTAAATCATTCTATGAAAAGAGACATATGAATATCCATTTAGGTACTGAAGTCACCGACATTCTCACACAGGACAAGTGCATTATTGCCGAAGGTGAAAGACACAACTATGACAAACTGATCTTAGCTCTAGGTGCCATTCCGTCCATCCCTTCGCTTCTAGGGCTGGATGGCAAAAATGAATTCGCCTTGAGCACTGACATGGCTGACGGCATAGCCCTGGGGAATGCCATTGCCAAGCATAACCGTGCAGCCATTGTCGGGGGCGGCTTCATCGGGCTAGAAACAGCCGCAGCTATGAAATCAAGAGGCTACAGCGAGATCTACATGCTGGTTAGACGGGATATTCTTCGTGCCCACCTTGATAAAGACATGAGCGAGAAGCTAGAGGATGTGATTAGAGAGAATGGAGTGGAACTGATTCTATCTGCCAAGATAGAAGCTATCAGGAGCCAAGCAGAGGGCAAACGTGTGATCCTCTCTGACCGAGAACTGGATGTCGACTTCGTCTTCTTTGCCACGGGGGTTGTACCCAATGTTGAGCTGGCACGGAAAGCCGGGCTGAAGATAGGCGAGACAGGTGCTGTAGCCGTGAACCAACACCTTCAAACCAGCGACCCTGATATTTATGCTGTAGGGGACTGCATGGAGAACTGGGATGTCATCGTAGGCGCAAAGAGACGACTTCAATTGTCCACCAACTCAATTCGGAATGGCTACATAGCCGGCAGGAATGTGGTCTTAAATAACACCCTTGCTTATGAAGGCACGGCTATGCCCTTTGTCACCAAAATATTTGGTCATCAAGTAGGAGCTGTAGGCTTTACCGAGACAGAGGCTAATGAAAAAGGGCTAGACACTGTCTCCGTTAAGGTTGACACTCCCTGGCTTCGGCAAAGGTTCGATGGTAAGCCGGCTCACTATAAACTCATTGCCGACCGAAAGGCTAAGACACTCATAGGGGCGGAGATAATCTCTGAGGAAATAGTATCAGGGACAGTTGATAAAGTTGCTGTTGCCATTGCTGCCAAAATACCGCTTTCTAAACTGGTGCAGATTGACAGTTGCTACTCACCGCATGTCCAGGAAGATCAGATTGCAGTTCCAATACAGCGTTTGATAGATGAACTCAGGCAACTTAATAAAGGATGACTCCCAATCAAGTAATTTCGAAGGAGGCATGTTATGGAGCAAAGGGACGTTGTCATTATTGGTGGAGGTCCTGCTGGATTATCAGCGGCAATCTTTACTCAGTTGGATGGCTGGAATACGCTGGTTTTAGAGGCTAACTGGATAGGTGGGCAAGCTACCATCGCTTCCACTGTGTCCAATTATCCCGGTTTTCCACCCGGCGATGGGGCTGCTCTTATGGACAACCTTGAAAAACAGGTTACCTCTTCTCCACCAGCCGGCGTCGGAGCAGAACTGAGACGGGAAAAGGTAGTAAGCATTGATGCTGAGGCGAGAGTTGTAGTTACAGAGGCAAACCAGTATCAGGCGAAGGTCATCATCATAGCTACTGGCAGCACTATGCAAAAGCTTGGCATCGCGGGTGAGGATGGCTTCGTAGGGAAAGGCGTGTCCTACTATGCCAAGCGCGATTCTAGTAAGTTTGCCAACAAGAAAATCCTGGTAGTAGGCGGCGGAAACTCCACGGCAAAGAGTGCGTTTGTCGCTAAGGCTGCTGGAGCCAATCAGGTTACTCTTGTGCACCGTAGGGAGTCACTGAGAGCATATCCGGCTATGGTCAAAAGACTAGGAAAAGAAGGTGTTGAGATTTGGTATGACACTGAGGTTGACGAAATAAAGGGAAATGGCCAGGTTAGCGGCGCAGTGGTGGTGAATAACGTAACTGGTGAGAAAAGGGAAATACCTGTCGACTGGGTAGTCATCTGTGTGGGAACAGACCCGGATACCAAGCTAGCGCAAGAAGCTGGGTTAGAAATGATGGAAAGCTTCATAAAGGTAAATGACAAGATGGTGACCAGTAGGCAAGGAATATTTGCTTGCGGTGAAGTCACTGGTGCCGATAGGCATCTCGTTTCTTCCGTTGCCAGCGGTGCCTCGACCGGTATGGCGGCAAGTGAGCATCTGGCGCTGGAAGCGGTAAGGAATGGGGAGATGTTTAAGGGTGCCATAAACGGTAAGTATGCCGACGAGTACCTGGCAATGCTGTGATTTAAGACGGAACAATGGAACATCAATTAAACGAGAAGGTAGAAAGCATATTGACGAACATAAGACCAAGCCTGGGCGGTGCTGATATACGCTTGAAGGATATCAGCCAAGGAGTGGTGATAAATGTGGCAGTTGTGAATTGGTCTGCCCGCCAGAGTATAGTGCAGTGGTAAGGTTATCACCGACAAGCCTGGTGCCCTCATCGGAGGTCAAGAAGCCTGAGAAAGTAATGCCGAAGGAGGAATAGAGTGACAACAACGATTGTGGTGGCTGGGAAAGGTGGCGTTGGCAAGACGGCTATCGCTGCCTTGCTGATAGATCTGTTGTCCAAAAAGGGGGTAGTTCTGGCCATTGATGCCGACCCCAGCACCAACCTCAATGATGCTCTGGGTCTGCCTCTCGGGGAGACTGTAGGCAAAGCCCGTGAGGACATTACCGAGGATATCAGCAAAGGCCGCCTTTCTCCCACGGTTCCCAAGCAGGATGTGCTGGATATGAAGATAAGGGAGGCCCTGGTGGAGTCATCGAAAGTGGACCTTCTGCCTATGGGGCGTCCCGAAGGTCCAGGGTGCTACTGTGCTGCCAATCACATGCTGCGTCTTTCCATGGAACGGCTGGCCAAAAACTACGATTACATGGTTATCGATTCGGAAGCCGGGATGGAACATATAAGTCGGCAGACAACACAGGACATAGACTTTCTGCTGACCGTCTCTGATGTAACCACGCGGGGTATCACTGCCGCTGCTCGAATGAATGAGCTGATTAAGGAGATGAGGACTAAGGTTGGGAAAGCTTACTTGGCAGTTAATCGGGTTAAGGATGGGTTTCCACAGGAGATAGGAAAGGCTGCCAGCGACTTCGGGCTTGACCTCATCGCTACCATACCTGAAGACCCATATCTTGCCGAGCTAGAGATAAAAGGCAGGCCGATAACTGAACTCCCTGAAGATTCGCCACTTCGACTGGGAGCGAAGGAGATAATCTCTAAACTTGGCCTGTGAGCAGCCTTTTCATAGGAGGCCATCTGAATGGGGCTTAAGGACAGAAGATTGATCAGTTTATACGAAATCGAGGGGGCAATAAGCCCGCATCAGAGACAAATTGAGGGGGCGTTGGAAGGCAGGAAGGAAGCTTTAGCATATGTTGCCGAGGTTTCCAAATTGGCTGAGTTTATCGGTGGTAGGGTGGAATCATTAGGACTGCGTGAAGACTGGGCAATAAGTAAGGAAATCTTTCCTGGGGTGGAGGTTTTCTTTGTCTTCAATCGTGCTGACGACGAGTTTTCTACTAGTCTTAGAGTCCTATACCGTGGCGACAGGATAAAACTGATGAAGGGGGAAGCCCTGGCTGGTTTCAGCATTCTCTATGTCAGTCACATGCTCAGGTATGTGAGGGAAACGAATCCTGGGGAGAATCTTCCTGAGGTTTGTTATAGAGCATAAAGGCTTTTCTGTAAAGGTTTGAGGGAACAAATGGCAGGTAGAGCTGATCTTGACGGTGTCTTCACCCCCAAGTCTGTGGCTATCGTCGGAGTCTCGACTGATAGAGCCTTCCACAATATAGCTGAAACCTATCTAAGGGCCGTAATCCGGTGCAATTTCCGCGGTCGAATCTATCCCGTAAATCCAAAGGGTGGCGCGACTCGGGGCTTACCAATCTATGCTAGCATTAGGGACATACCAGACTCGGTTGACTACGTCATTTGCTGTATTCGAGCAGCTTTAGTACCGGAGCTAATTAAGGATTGTGCAGCTAAGGGCGTAAAGGTAGTCCAGTTTTTCACCTCTGGGTTCAGTGAAACTGGTACTGAAGAAGGCAGGAGGCTGGAGGTGGAGATTTGCGGCCTGGCCCGCGAAGGTGGCATCAGGCTTATTGGTCCCAATTGTATGGGGGTCTATTGTCCCAAAGCAGGCCTATCTTTCACCATGGACTGCCCCAAGGAAAGCGGGCCAGTATCTTTGATTTGCCAGAGCGGTGGCAACGCGATTTATTTCACCCGGTACGCGGCTCAGCGCGGCGTCCGTTTCAGCAAGGTGGTCTCCTATGGGAACGCTTGCGATATTGATGAAAGCGACCTGCTGGAATATCTTACCGCGGACCCTGAGACTGAAGTCATAGCTGCCTATATTGAGGGAGTGAAAGACGGCAGGCGTTTCAGCAAAGCTTTGAGGGAGGCAGCAGCAGCTAAGCCAGTGATAGTGATGAAAGGTGGCTCTAGTGAAGCCGGGGCAAGAGCTGTGGCTTCCCATACTGGCGCTTTGGCTGGGTCAGCCGAGATATGGGATGGGCTTCTGCAACAGGCGGGGGCCGTTGCTGTGCCTACGCTAGAGGAGTTGGCCGACAGCGTGGTTACCTTCTTGCATTTGGCTGTGCCGGAAGGGCGCAGGCTTGGCACTGTTAGTGTCGGTGGTGGAGCCGCGGTTGTGGCCACCGATGCCTATGTTTCTGCCGGGCTTGTTCTACCGCCCTTATCCCGGGAAATACGGCAGAAACTCAGGAGTTTCGTTAGCACTGATGCTGGTATAAGCCTCAATAACCCTGTGGACCTTGCCAGTGAATACTGGAGCCCGGGGGTGTACCCTCTGGTGAGAGCATTGTCCGATTATTCTGAGATTGATATTCTTGTTTTCCATTTACCTTTGGGCATCATGCCGCCATTCTCCTCGATGCCCAAGGAGGGTGCCATTCCGTTGCTGGATAATGTGATTAGAGTTCACAACGAGGCCAGCAAGCCGATTGCGGTGGTAATTGATCAGCTTGCCACCAGCGAAGCCTGGGAAACGGCTTTTGCTTGCCAACAGAAGTGCCATGAGGCAGGGATTCCGGTTTATTTCTCTATGAACAGTGCCGCCAAAGCCATCGACCGGTTTCTGCGCTATCATGAAAATCATGCCCAGTTGACTGTTTAAGGCCGTCCAACTCCAGGGTGGAGGTAGCACAACAATGCCACAGCAAAACCTGGCTGCCTTATTTTCACAGATAAACATCAAGAGCTTGGAAATCAAGAACAGGATAATCATGGCGCCGCTGCAGCTCGGTCTGGGATATCGCAGCAAAAGGGCCAAGGCTTTTTATATCGAGCGAGCCCAAGGAAGTGTAGGTGCTATTACCTTGCCGGCTACTCCGGTGGATGTTCTTGCCTCTGATGAAGCCTGGGGAGGGAGGGGAGGCCTAGCTTCATTTGTGCAAGCACTGTCGTCTCTTGTCACAGAAGTCCATCAGGCCGGAGCAAAATTGGGTATTCAACTATGGCACGGCCTTCATTTTCCTGCCGGGCTCACTGGTGACCAGGGGGACTTAATCGCTCCTTCGCCCACCGGAGAGGCACGAGAACTCAGGGCCGATGAAATCGAAGTCATAGTCGGCAGGTTTGCCATTGCGGCCGCCAGGGCAAAGGAGGCGGGGTTAGACTTTGTAAACATTCATGGTGCCCACGGTTACTTGCTGCACCGCTTTTTTTCACCTCTGGATAACCGGCGGAGCGATGAATATGGTGGCAGTGTGGAGAGAAGAATGACCTTTGCTTTGGAGTGCGTCAAGGCAATCAGGCAGGCTGTGGGTGAAGCCTACCCCTTATTCTGGCGTCTGTCTGCCGGGGAGGGAGTGGCTGGCGGAATAACCCTCGAGCAAAGCATAAAACTGTCTTTGGCTTTGAAAGAAGCGGGGGTCGATGTTATCGATGTTTCTTTTGGGCGCTCTCTCAGACACATTAGCCCGTCTAAGAAACAGCCTGTGGGGACATATGTTCCCCAGGCTGAGGCAATAAGAAAGGCAGTGAATATGCCGGTAGTAGCTGTGGGGCGGATTAACTCCCCGGAGTTGGCAGAAGCTGTTATTTCCGAAGGTAGAGCTGACTTAGTAGCCATGGGGCGTCAGCTCATCGCAGATCCTCAGTGGGCGAGGAAGGCGTGGGAAGGGAGATACAGCGACATAGTCTTTTGTGATTCGTGTAACAGAAACTGCATCAGCTTTATTCCTGAAATCAGCAAACCTTTAGTCCCGCCAGATTCACCATTATGTCGTCTTAATGAGCATGCCGGCAGGGAGTCGATTGCGTGACTATTGCAAAAAGCTACATCACTAGCCTGTTCTGCCAAATTCCCTTTCCAGTTGACGTGAGCTCAAGTGAATCATGGTTGGTCTGCCATGGGGACAGTTTCGAGGTTGGGTGGTCTGCTCCAGTTGTCTTATCAGCTCTCTCATTTCCTGGTCAGTCAGCGAGTCCCCGGCCTTGACGGCGCTGTGGCAGGCCAAAGATTGAGCTATCGTTTCTTCTCGCCTCAGTGGCCCCTCATCACTGGTCAAGACATCCAGTAGTTCCCTCACCGCTTCGGACAAGTTGGCACCCTTCATTATCGCTGGCACAGCGCGCAGCAAGTAGCTTCTGCCTCCAAAAGGCTCAAGGCTGAAGCCGAATTCATTGAGAAGCTCACCCTTCGTTTTCAAGACCTCTTCCTGCCTGGGGCTCAGTTCTATGTTCACCGGCTCGAGTAGCCCTTGAATTTCTACCTTCTGCTGGGACCGCTGGGCCAGGATTTTCTCGAAAAGGACACGCTCGTGAGCAGCATGCTGGTCGATAAGATAAAGCCCTTTGGGGTCTTCGGCCATGATGTAGCTGCTGGCTAATTGCCCCACTACTCTTAAGATAGGCAGAGAAGTCGCCTCGGCGCCTTTCGCTGCCGACAGACTCGGTGCCAACGCAGAGGTCGTCCCGGGGGGTTCTGTTGTCCATAGACTCGGTGATGCTGAGGGCGGAGCGGTGGCAATCTTGACTTTGGGCGGTGGTGCCTTAACCAGCACCTTTCTTACCGACTTTTCCACTGCTGCATAGAGAGTCTGGGTATTACGAAATTTCACCTCTGTTTTCGTGGGATGGACATTAACATCTATCTCCTGTGGCGGCAGAGAAACGTTCAAGATTACTATAGGATGCTTGCCGCTGATGAGCAAGCCTTGATAAGCGTCTTCGGCGGCTCGAGCCAACAGGCTGCTGCGCACCCAACGGCGGTTGACGAAGAAGCTGAGGTAGCCGCGGCTGGAGCGGGCTAAAGAGGCGGGGCTTGCCAGGCCAGCTACACCAGGAACTTGGGCGACTCCGCCTATCTCCAGCATTTGTTGGGCCACTCCCAGTCCATAAACCTCGGCCACAACATCCCGCAGGTTGCCGTTACCCGGGGTGTGCAAGGTTAGCCGCCCATCGACGGATAGGTTGAATTTTACCTCGGGGAAAGCAAGTGCATACTGGCTCAGAAGGTTGGCGATGTGGCCATTCTCAGTAGTTGGCGATTTAAGGAATTTGAGTCGGGCTGGGAAATGGCGAAAAAGCCGATGCACAGTGACAGTGGTCCCCCGGGGTCGGCTGCGTTTTTCTCTCTTTACCGTGGCGCTACTCCTCAGGTGAAGATAAGTGCCGGCAATATCACCGGCTGCCTGGGTTATGATTTCTACGTCAGCCACGGCCGCAATGCTGGGCAAAGCCTCGCCGCGGAAGCCAAGAGTTGAGATTCTTTCCAGGTCGGTTAACGTGTCAATCTTACTGGTGGCGTAGCGGTGAAAGGCAAGCTCTACATGGCCTTCTGGAATGCCACTTCCGTTGTCGGTGACTCTGATAAGGCTTACGCCACCACCCTGCGCTTCAACTGTAATCTGGCTGGCGCCGGCATCCAGCGAGTTCTCCACCAGTTCCTTCACGACCGAAGCCGGCCTCTCCACCACCTCACCAGCGGCAATCTTGGATATGACTTGCCGGGCTAAAACCTTTATGGGCATGTTAGCTTATTTTACACGGTTTAGTGTATAGATGCAATAGAAGTACTTCTCCCACAATTTCAGTGAAAGCCTTGGCCTTACTCTATTTTTTCCAGAGGTGCGAAGCTGAGTAATAGTCTCTTAACTCCGGCCTCGGTAAAGGCTACGGTTACCACGTGGTCATCTCCGTTGGCGGAGCAGTTTAGCACTACTCCCTCACCGAACATTTTGTGGTTTACGCGGTCACCAGCCTTCAAGTCTAGGGTGCTGAACAGTTGGGGCGAGGGCTTGGAGTAAAGGGCGGTTATTGGAGTGAATTCATCATCTCCTTTCGCCTCTTGTCGCCCACCGTTGGTGGTTACCAGATGCGGTGGGATGTCTTCAAGGAAGCGGGAGCGGTTGCTGGCTGAGCTGCTGCCGAATAAGTTGCGGCGGTTGGTATACAAAAGGTAGACTCGCTTTTGGGCTCGGGTCACTCCTACATAGCACAGGCGTCGTTCCTCTTCCAGTTCCTCGGGGTCGCCCAGAGACCTTCGATGCGGCAGCAAGCCTTCTTCCACGCCGACAATGAAAACTACGGGAAACTCCAAGCCTTTGGCTTGATGCAGAGTAATTAGGGTGGGAGCATCGACGTGTTCATCGAGTTCGTCTATATCTGACATCAGGCTGGCGTTCTCCAGCAAAGCGGCCAAGGCATCCCCGGGGCTAAGCTCACTGTACTCCCTGGCGACGGTGTACAGCTCGCGGATGTTGTCCCAACGGTCTTCACCATCCTCTTCATTGAGGATGTATTCTCTGTATCCCGACCGCTCCAGCACTTCGTCCAGTAAGTCTGTAAGGTTTAGCTCCTTGCTTTTGGCGACGAGTTCGCTAATCACGGTGAAGAAGCTGGTCAAAGCGTAGCTGGCGCGTGGTGTGAAAGGAGGCGTTTTCTTCTCAGCAACCAGGTTCAGTGCTGAATATAGAGGTATGTCTTGAGCTTTTGCCCATGCTGATAGCTCGGCGAGTGTACGCTGGCCGATGCCTCTTACCGGAACATTTATTATGCGGGTGAGGCTAATATTGTCGTGGGGATTGTGGATAAGCCTCAGGTAGGCGATGACGTCTTTGATCTCTCGCCTCTGGTAAAAACGGACGCCGCTGACAAGCCTGTAGGGCACTCCATAGCGCATGAAGGCTTCCTCCAGGGCTCGCGATTGCGCATTGACCCGGTACATCACGGCGCAACCGCCGGGCGAGACCAAGTTCTCACTGACCAGCTTGTCTATTTCGCTGACGACAAACTGGGCCTCCTCATCTTCGGTGTAGGTCGCAACGATGGCTATTGGAATACCGACCTCATTCTCTGTCTTCAGGTCTTTTCGTATGCGCCGCGAATTGGCCGAGATGATGTTGGAAGCTACTTCCAGGATGGTTTGAGTGGAGCGATAGCTTTGCTCAAGAAGGGCGACTTTAGCATCGGGATAGTCATTCTCGAAGCTGAGGATGTTGCGCAGGTCGGCGAACCTCCAGCGGTAAATAGACTGGTCAGGGTCACCAACGACACAGACATTGCGGTGCTTCCCGGCCAGCTGTTTTATTAGCATATACTGGGTGGTGTTAGTATCCTGGAACTCATCCACCATGATGTGCAGATAACGTGATTGGTATTTGCCGAGAACCTTGGGATGGCCGTTGAAGAGTTGGACTGTCTTCATTAGCAAGTCATCGAAGTCAAGCCCCTGGCTCTGGGTAAGGATACGCTGGTAGCGCTCGTAGACCCGCTGGACTATCTCTTCAAAATAGCTGCGAGTCTGCTCGGCGTAATCTATGGGGGTCAGCAGTTGACTCTTGGCGAACCTGATCGCTGATTGAATAGCTCTGGGGGTATATTGTCTCGGGTCGAGGTCGAGGTCCTGGAGGCTTTGCTTCATCAGGCTTAGTTGGTCTTCTTCGTCATAGATGACGAATGTGGAGTCAAGCCCGATTGCCTTGCCCTCCTGGCGCAGGATGCGGGCGCAAATAGCGTGAAAAGTGCCCAGAGTCAACGCCTCCGCTGTCTGCCCCAGCAGCTTCTCCAGCCTCTGCCTCATCTCCCTGGCAGCCTTATTGGTGAAGGTGACTGCCATGATATGGCGAGGACTTATGCCGCAGACTCTTACAAGGTAGGCAACTCGGTGGGTGATGACTCTAGTCTTACCGCTGCCAGGGCCGGCTACAATGAGCAACGGCCCGTCTATGGTTTCTACGGCTTGTCTCTGGGCCGGATTCAGTTCAGCTAAGACATCCATGAGGTTTTGGGGTCATTCGCCTTATTCGGTATCTTGCCACTGCATTTCTATTTGTTCAGGCTCTAGACCAGTGATTGATATGCCGTCAGGCCCTGTGACGATAGTGGCTCCCGAAGGGCTTAGTTTTATCACCGTGTCTTCCCCGATTCTGCTTATGCTTACCTTCTTGACCGAGACCTTGAGCGCAACGTCGGCCTTTTGCGATGGCAGCCCGGAGATTGTTTGTCCATCCATAGACATTGTGACGCCTTCTAAATATACCTCGGCGCCTGTAAGACTATCACAGCCGAGGCTGGCAGTTAGCCCGAAAACGAGCAGTGCCAAAAGGGCGACCTTGGCGGCTAGGGTTGTTTTCATCTTGCGTCCTCCTTCATCTATACAGTTTGTTTTTTGGCAGACGTTACACTTATTGGGGACATGCATGGGGCTTCTGGGTCATTATAGCATTGGCAAAGAAGGGCTTCAAAGATTCAGCATAGCAGCTCTTTGCTAAAGCCGGGCGTTTTTCCCTATAATGTTGGGACAAATCCATTTGATAAAGGTGACTGCTGCTCTTGTGTTCAGTAGAGGCTGATGAGCGATGAAGGTGGTATCGATTGTGGGTATGGCCGGTTCGGGTAAGTCCGAGGTGGCCAGGATATTTGAGCGACATGGCTTTGCAAGGGTAAGGTTTGGAGATATTACGGATGAGGAAATCAGGAAGAGAGGGCTGGAGCTGAACGAGGAAAACGAACGCCACGTCAGGCAGCAACTGCGAGAAGAGCACGGGATGTCGGCCTATGCCAAGCTGAACCTGTCAAGGATTGATGCCCTGCTGAAATCATCAGATGTTGTAGTAGACGGTCTCTATTCTTGGGAAGAATGCACCTTGCTCAAGAGTCGCTATGGCGACAATTTTCATGTGGTCGCAGTCTGGGCGTCGCCCAAGACGAGGTACGATAGGCTGGCAAAGAGACCAATCCGACCTCTGACGGCGGACGAGGCTGCCAGCCGGGATATCGCCGAGATAGAGAATAGTAACAAAGGTGGCCCGATTGCCATGGCCGACTTTACTATCACAAACGAATCTTCCTTGGAAGACTTGGAAAGAGAAACCGAGAGGGTTGTCTCCGTTTTGAGATGAAAGAAGTAGCCAGGCCGGATATTGACGAATATTTTCTCAAGATAGCTTCTGTGGTGGCGGAGCGCTCAACGTGCCGCCGACACCATGTTGGAGCTGTGGGGGTAAAGGACAAACACATATTAGCTACCGGCTATAATGGCGCTCCATTCGGGCTTAAAGACTGCCTTGAGCTTGGCTGTCTTAGAGACGAGATGAACATACCGTCCGGGATGAGGCACGAGATATGCCGGGGTATTCATGCGGAGCAGAATGTCATCATACAGGCATCACTCCATGGGGTAAGCCTGGAAGGTGCCACAGTCTATGTCACCCATACGCCATGTGTACTCTGTGCCAAGATGCTGGTGAACGCCAAGATACGGCGATTTGTGACCTTTGGCAAATATGCTGATGATGCTTTCATTGACCTGTTCAAGGAAGCTGGAATAGAGTTTGAAGTGCGGGAGAGGCCGCCTTCCAAGATAACCTATTTGGATTAAAACCGCGCAAAAGGGGCAGACAGCCAAGCCGGCGGAGCAATACCCCCCGATCATCCCCGACTATGTGAGACAAATGGGTGGGTGCTAGTAGCATGTGGGCACAGCTTGCGGTGCACAAAAGGGAAGGAGTGTACTCAGTTTCCCTTCGCCAGTGAGAAAGCTGTTGACCAACCATGCTAGAATAGAGAGCAAAACATCGTGAAGTAAGAAAGGAGTGACAAGATGGCGAAAGTGGATTTCTCTTTGGATGGTAAAGTGGCCTTGGTAACCGGCGGCAGCCGTGGCATCGGGAAGGCTACTGCTCTGGGGTTTGCGGAGGCGGGTGCCGATGTTGTGGTGGCCAGCCGCAAGCTTCCTGACCTGGAGGAGGTGGCGGAGGAGATAAGGAAGTTGGGGAGAAAATCCCTGGCAGTGGCAGCCCATGTAGGCAGGCCTGAGGAACGGAACCAGCTAGTTGCTCAGGTCAAGGAGGAATTTGGCAGGATTGATATCTTGGTCAATAACGCTGGCACCTCTCCGGCTCTGAGCCCAGTACTGGATTTGGAGGAACGTCTCTGGGACACAGTCCTGAATCTGAATCTGAAGGCTGCGGTGTTTCTCAGCCAGGCTGTGGCCAAGGTGATGAAGGAGCATGGTGGTGGCAAAATCATTAATGTTGCCTCGGTAGCGGGGTATAGGCACGAGACACATAATGCGACATACGCCGTCAGCAAGGTCGGCGTGATAATGGCGACGAGGATTATGGCGCAAGAATGGGCTCAGTACAACATCAGGGTAAACGCGATAGCTCCGGGACACGTACACACGCGCCTTGGCGACTCCATTTTTGCGGCGGTTCCGGAGTATGAGGAAGAGTTTCTCCAGAGAGTACCAATGGGCCGCATAGGTGAGCCTGAGGAGATAGTGGGTGCTATGATTTATCTGGCGTCCGATGCATCCAGCTTCGTGACAGGAGAGACTATTGTCGTTGACGGGGGAACGCTACTAACTTAGGCCACGGCGGTCAGAACCATCCAAGCTGGTAGCAAGAGGCGGTTCCGGCTTTCTTGACGAAAGTCGTTTTTGTTAGAATTTACCTGTGCAAATATGGGCTATTCACTGGGCGTAGATATCGGCTCTGTCAATGCCAAGTTGTCACTGATTGATGGTAACGGCACGGCCGTTCGGTTTGATACCGAAAAGATAACCTCCAGCCCTAAGGCTGCAGTCAATTCACTCATTGCCAGGCTAGGCGAGAGGTTCAATCTTGAGCAAATCGTTGCCGCTGGCATATCTGGCTCTGGCAAGACTGTAATCCCCAAAGAACTCAACTGGGCGGAGTACAGCAGTTCACTATCGATTGCTTCAGGGTTGCTGCATTGTGATCCTGACGCTAAAGCTATCATACAAATTGGCGGCCAGAGCTCCCTTGTCATAGGGCTGCAAGACGGGTTGAGAAAGCCGTGGAAGGTAGTATCTAATTCCCTTTGTGCTGCAGGCACTGGAAGGTTCCTTGAGCAACAGGCGTACAGGCTTGGCATCAGCATGGATGACTTTGCTAGCCTGGCATTGAAATGCGACGATAGCCCGCCCAGGATAGCCGCCAGATGCAGTGTCTTTGCCAAGACTGACCTTATTCATCTGCAGCAGAAGGGC
>CAZOQG010000023.1:0-19581 GCA_964582065.1 uncultured Dehalococcoidales bacterium | reverse complement strand
ACTTCAGCTATCTCACCGAGGAATGGCTTCTCTATGCCCAGTTTCCTGCCGAAAAAGCAAGCCCGTCGCAATATCCGACGTAGTACATAGCCTCTCCCCTCATTAGATGGCAGGACGCCATCAGCGATAAGGAAGGCAATACCCCGACCATGCTCAGCTATAATCCTGATAGCCTGGTCGGCGACTTCATTCTCGCCATATTCTTTGGCAGTTAAACCGCATATTTTATCGAGTAGAGGAAGGAAAAGGTCTGCCTGGTAGACTGATATTACTCCCTGCATGGCAGCCGCAGTTCTTTCCAGTCCCATCCCAGTGTCAATATTTGGTTTCGGCAACAGGGTGCGCTTTCCATCACGGTCCTGGTCATACTGGGTGAACACCAGATTCCAGATTTCGGAAAAACGGCCGCAATCGCAGTCAGGTCCGCATTCAGGCCTACCGCAGCCGCTTTCCACACCAAAATCGTAGTGTATCTCGCTGCACGGCCCACAAGGCCCCGAATCCCCAGCCGGACCCCAGAAATTATCTTCCTCCCCAAGTCTCACTATTCTCTCTTCAGGAAAGCCTATTTCCCGCCAGCAGTTGAATGCTTCGTCATCGTCCAAGTAAATGGTCACCCACAGTCGCTGGGGTGGAATCTTCAAACGCTCGGCTACAAATTCCCAAGCCCAGGCAATAGCTTCCCGCTTGAAATAGTCACCCACACTGAAATTACCCAGCATCTCAAAGAAAGTCAGGTGCTTGGCATCACCGACTGAATCGATGTCGGTTGTGCGGAAGCACTTCTGGCAGGAAGCCAAGCGAGGGCTGGGTGGCAGGGCCAATCCCAGAAAGTAAGGCTTGATTTGCACCATGCCGGCAGTGGTTAGTAACAGGGTGGGGTCACCGTGGGGGACTAAAGACGAACCGGGAATAACCTCGTGCTGTTTTTCCTCGAAAAAGCGTAGAAAGGCTTCTCTAATTTCATCGCTGGTCACTGGTCATCACCTCTGTGGATTTTAATGGAGTGTCGCTCCAGTGTCAATTCAGCCGATGCTTTCTACAGGCTTCCGGCTGAAGCTGCTCATGCTTTTCCTGCTGCCTCCGTTTATGCTACAATTCAATTGAACCACAGAGGCTAAACATGCCGATTTATGAATACTGGTGCCGCCAATGTCAACGCAAGGTTACCCTATACCTCCCCACTTTTTCTGAATCTTCACCTTCTTGCCCGCAGTGCGGCAAGAACACCCTCCAACGGTTGTTCTCTACCTTTTCCGTGCGCAAAACGGACAAGGATGTCTACGAGGACATACTCTCCGATTCACAGCTAACCAAAGCAATGTTAAGGGACGACCCACGGGCCTTGGTTGAATGGAACAAGCGGATGAGCCGAGGAGAAGAAGTTGCCCCTGAATACAAAGAGATGATTGATACCATGGAAAGAGGGGAGATTCCGGCCGAATTGGCTGGCACAGGTACAGGGGAATCCGCCGAAGAAGCCGATTAGGTTAATGCTATGCCGATCTACGAGTTTTTCTGTCCCGTATGCCACAAAAAAAGCAGCTTCCTGGTAAGAAGTCCTTCGACGTCTTTTGAGCCTAAATGCTCAGCCTGCGGTAATACCGACCTGGCGCGCACTATCTCTACCTTCGCCCACCACAAATCAATCAAAACCGTACACGAGGAGAGTGGCGAGCCCAGCATGTTCCCAGGTCCGGACTATTATAAAGACCCACGCAATGTCGGCAGATGGGTAGAGAAGAAGTTTCAGAACATGGGTGTGGAAATGCCCGGTGAGATCCAGCAGAAGATTCAAGCCGCCAGAGAAGGTGAATTGCCTGAACCTTTGAAGGAGCTAAAAAGTGCCTCCCCAGACGCTTCGTATCATTGATGCCAACTGTAACCGCATCAGTGAAGGATTGCGTCTCCTCGAAGATATCGCCCGCTTTCTGCTTGACGATGCTGCTTTACGCCAGCAATTGAAGTCAATGCGTCATAGCCTGGTAAGGAGCCTGAGCGAATTTGGCACAGGTCTCCTATCGGAGAGAAACTCAGAGGGAGACGTGGGAGTTAACATTGAATCAGATAGGCAACGGCAAGACTTGCCATCTCTTGTCACCGCTAACGCCAAAAGAGTGGAGGAAGGGTTACGGGTCATAGAAGAGCTAGCCAAACTTCCAGAGATAAGCCCAGTATTGCACTCAGAGGACTTCGAACGGGCGCGGTTCAAGCTCTATACATTGGAGCGAAGCCTGTTATCTAAGGTGCTGCGCCAGCAGAAGATAGCACGGCTAACCGGGCTCTATGTCATTATTGATACCGAACTGTTGGGGCTGAAGAACGAAGTTGACGCGGCCAGCAAAGCCGTCCGTGGCGGGGCTAGGATTATTCAGCTTCGCGACAAGCATCATAGCAAAGGTGAGCTGTTGTCCATAGCTCAGAAACTGAAGGATTTGTGTCACAAATCCGATGCTCTTCTCATAATAAATGACCATCTCGATATAGCGCTGGCTGCTGATGCCGATGGACTCCATATTGGACAGACTGATTTGCCTCCATCAGTGGTTCGCAGGGAATTGCCCATTGACAAGATTGTCGGCTGTTCCACAACCACTTCGGCCCAGGCGATGAGCGCAGAAGCCGATGGAGCGGATTATGTCGCCGTAGGCTCCATATTTACCTCGCCTACTAAAAGGGATGCTACCGTGATTGGCCTAGAAGGGTTACGCCAGATCAAGCAGGGAATATCCATTCCCCTGGTTGCCATCGGCGGCATTAACAAAGACAATATTGCACAAGTCATGGCTGCCGGTGCTGACTCAGCGGCGGTTATCAGCGCTGTCCTGGCTCAGCAAAACGTAGAAAGGGCAACACGCCAACTGGTTACACAAATTGGGCAAAAAGCAGAAAACCACAGAAAATCTGGAAGCCATTGCTGAGAGGATTCGCCTCTATCTCTCCACCAAAGATGCCGCCAGAGAGAATACGCTGCGCCTCTGTCGAGAGGTAATCCGCTATAGTGCTAATGCTATCCGTGCTGTGCATCGCCAGGAGGAAGCCAAGGCTGAGCAACTTCTGGACTCAGCTCATACGTCGCTCCGGGAATTGTCCCGCGATGTCCCTGAAGAACATAATGACTTGCTTTATGCCGGTTTTGTCCATGACGCCCAGAAGGAGTTTGCTGAAGCCAGTGCCACTTTGGCCATAGTCACCGGCAAATCACTCCCCGACCCAGATACACTGGGGGTTAGCTACCCCGCCTACTTGAATGGTCTGGGTGAGGCGGTCGGTGAACTGAGGCGCTACCTTTTGGATAGCTTGAGGAGGAACGACCTTTCCCGATGCGAAGAGCTACTGGCAATAATGGATGATATCTATTCCGTGTTAGTGACTATGGACTTTCCCGATGCCATCACCCATGGTTTAAGGCGAACAACTGATTCAGTGCGCGGCATTCTGGAGAGGACCCGGGGTGACCTGACTCTGGTTTTAAGGCAAAAGGAACTCGAAGATAAACTACAGCAGCTGTAGCATGTAGTGCGACGAATGTCATTGCGAGCAGAGCGAAGCAACCTAGCCTCGCCCATGCCTTGTCTAAACCCCACCAAGGCGACCTTAAAAGGTCGCACGACATTAGCTTGTGACTCGAGAACTGTGTTGCCAATCCCTACACCACTTGACGGGCACCTGGTAAATATGATAAATTCATGGATTGGTGTTGGATTTGTGCCCACTTAAGGGTTAGGGAGCTGATGTCAAGACTGCGGCTCCTTTATTAGTGCCTACTACACGAGAAAGGAATGGAATAAGATGGACCCTGTATGGATAGCGGTAATAAGTGGAATCCTCGGACTGGGATTCGCTGGCGTCCTGGCGTTCTATGTATTGAAGCAAGATGAGGGTATAGACAGGATAAAGGAAATATCGGCAGCTATCAAGGAGGGTGCCTTAGCGTTCTTATATCGGGAGTATCGAATACTGGCCATTTTTGTAATTGTCATAGCCATCGTCTTAGGCGTCGTACCCAGCCTTGGCTGGTGGGTAAGCCTGGCCTTCCTCTTCGGTGCCTTATGCTCTGCTGGAGCGGGCTACGCCGGTATGAACATGGCTATCAGAGCCAATGGACGAACTGCTGCCGCAGCCCAGAAAAGCCTAAATGAGGGCCTAAAGGTTTCGTTCCGTAGCGGCGCCGTGATGGGAATGTGTGTCGTCGGCATCGGCATAATTGGTTTATGTATTCTCTACTTTATCTTTCATGCTCACCCCGACTTTCTCAAGATTATTCCTGCCTTTGGCTTCGGCGCCTCGGGAGTAGCAATATTTGCCAGGGCCGGCGGCGGTATTTACACCAAGGCAGCCGACACCGGCGCCGACCTTGTTGGAAAGGTAGAACAAGGAATCCCTGAAGATGATCCCAGAAACGCCGCAGTTATTGCCGATTTCGTCGGTGATAATGTCGGCGACGTTGCCGGCATGGGTGCTGACCTGTTTGAGTCATACGTAGACTCTATCATCGCTACGATAACATTGTGTGCCGTAGCCATAGCCGCTGGTGTGGTTGGTAATGAGGCTACTGCCTGGTATTTACCGCTAATGGTAGCTGCCGGCGGAATTATAGCCTCGATTATCGGGGTTTTCTTGGTCAGAGTGGGTGACAAACCGGAGATGGGAGCATTGCTTGGCGCTCTCCGTCGTGGCACCTTCTCAGCCTCCATACTCACTGCGGTCTTCTCTTTCCTCGCCGTTTACTGGCTGGCAGACGGCTTGGGCATTTTCTGGGCCATTCTTGCTGGCTTGGTCGCGGGTATACTGATTGGAGAAAGTACCAACTACTTCACTTCGTATGCTTACCGACCAACTCAAAACATCTCCGAAGCTGCACAGACTGGAGCCGGCACAACAGTAACCAAGGGATTCTCCAACGGTCTGATGAGCACCTTCCCTCCTATCATTTTTGTGGCTGTCGCCATCATACTCGCTTATAAATTTGCGGATTCCTATGGTATAGCCATCGCTGGCATTGGCATGTTGTCTACTCTAGGCATTACTCTTGCCACTGACGCCTATGGCCCTGTAGCCGATAATTCCGGTGGAATTGTGGAGATGTCAGGTCTGCCTCCAGAAATCAGGGAGCGGACGGATGCTCTTGACTCCCTGGGGAACACCACAGCAGCCACGGGCAAGGGCTTTGCCATTGGCGCAGCAGCCCTCACCGCTCTAGCTCTAATGCTGTCCTACACCCAGATGGTGGGGATTAAATTCGGCGATATTAGCCTGCTGGATCCCAAGGTTATAACCGGAATACTGCTTGGCGGTATGATGCCGGCTGTTTTCTGTAGCATGACCTTGGACGCCGTAGGCAGAACCGCATTTGCCATAATCAACGAGGTCCGTCGTCAATTCCGTGAGATAAAAGGGCTGATGGAAGGCACAGCCAGGCCCGAATACGGTAAGTGCGTTGACATCTGCACCAAGGCGGCGTTGAAGGAGATGATTCTCCCCGGCCTGATAACGGTAATCGCCCCGGTTGTGGTTGGGCTTGTGTTGGGGCCAGTAGGACTCGGAGGCTTCTTGCTAGGAGCCATCGCTACGGGATTCATCCTGGCCGTAACAATGGCCAACGCTGGCGGCTCTTGGGATAATGCTAAGAAGTGGATAGAGACAGGAAAATATGGAGGCAAAGGCTCCGATGCTCACAAGGCAGCCGTTATCGGTGATACCGTTGGTGACCCGATGAAAGACACTTCGGGGCCTTCGCTGAACATCATGATAAAGCTGATGTCGATAATTGCCCTGGTTCTGGCGCCAGCTCTGGCTGGGTTCCCTGGATTAATCTAATATCCAGCTACTAAAGAAAGGGATTCATTCTGCGCTCAGCGCCTATAGTGGTTTCAGGCCCGTGCCCCGGGTAGACAATGGTGTCGTCAGGCAAAGTCATAAGCTTCTCCTGAATACTATTGAGTAGCTGGTGATGGCTGCAGCCGGGGAAATCTGTCCTGCCAACGCCGAAGTTGAAAAGCGTGTCACCAGTGAATACTACTCCCTGTCCAACAAGGCTAATACCGCCGGGGCTATGTCCCGGAGTGTGAAGAACGGTGAAATGTAAATCATCGATGTCTATGGTATCACCATCCTTCAGTAGCCTTTCCGGTTTGGGTAATGGGCCAGAAGAGCCTCCTGTCATAGAAGCCAGAACCCGTGCAAATGCTCCAGATCCTCCCCCTTCCTCAGCTTCATGAAGAGCGAACTCAGCTCCGGTTGCGTCCTTAATTGATTTGAGAGCGCCGACATGGTCAAAGTGAGTGTGAGTGGCTACGATCAGGGGTATTGTCAGCCCTAGATCTTTCACAGTTCTTAGAATCACCTTGGCTTCGGCACCTGGATCAATAATTATCCCCCGTTTAGTCGATTCTGACCCAACAATGTAGCAGTTGCTAGCTACGAAACCGAGGGTAAGAGCCCTCAAAATCATTTCTATCTCCAGTCCAACATCTTAGTACCAATTCCAAGACTTGAAAATCATGTTTCAACTCGGCTGGGAAAATCGCCTGCAGTAGTTTTGACTTTCCCTTCTCTCTCAAGAAGACGTCTCAATTATGTATAGGCAAGATACTCCCTTCCCATGAAGTCACGCACCATAACTACTCTTTGAATATCAGCTGTGCCATCGGCAAACTGGTAGCCATAGACATCTCTCAGCCTTTGCTCGACAATGTGCTCTGAACTATACCCCACATGGCCAAAGGTGAGCATAGCATTACTGCAAGCTTCAATGGCCACTGTGGGAGAGAGCGACTTTGCCATAGCCGTTTCCTTAGTTGCTCTCAGACCCTGGTCCATAAGCCATAATGCTTTGTAACATAGCAGCTTGGCTGCTTCTATCTTAGCCAGACTGTCTACCAATCTAAAGGAGACGGCTTCAAACTTGGCGATTGGCCTGTTGAATGCCTTCCGCTGCTTGGCATACTCTATGGCTTCATCTATCGATTGTTCAGCCTGCCCCAATGCATGGAGGCATAGATAAACGCGGATCCAATCAAACGCTCCCATTACAACATAGAAGCCCTTGCCCTCATCACCAATGCGATACTTTGCCGGAATACGCACATCGTCCATGAAGATTGAGCCACGCTCTACACAGGTATGGCCCATATCGGCATAGGCAGACCTCTCTATCCCAGGCAGGTCAAGGGGGACGAAGAAACCCGTGATTCCGCGTGCTCCTGGTGCTGTAGGGTCTGTCTTAACGAATATACAGGCAACATCAGCTTGCATTCCCAGCGTGATTGCCGTTTTCTCACCATTCAATGCGTAGTGGTCACCATCCTTTACTGCTCTGGCCTTTATCGCTACAGCATCCGAGCCCGCATCAGGCTCAGTAAGGCTGAGACACACTATTCGTTCCCCATTGCAGAGAAGAGGCATCCACTCGGCCTGTACGTCCTCAGGGCACAATGCCAGACACTCAGCCCCAAAGGACGATAGCAGGATCACATATGGTACCCCTATATCAGACCTGGCAGTCTCCTCACAAGCTATACCACCGGTTACTAAGTCCGACATCTGGCCACCATACTTCGCAGGAGTTCTCAAGCCCAGAAAGCCAGTGTGGGCAAGCTTCTTTACTACTTCAGCAGGGACTCGATTGAGTCTAACTCTCTCTTTAGCAGTTGGCATAAGCTCCCTGCGAGTGAAATTACGGACATGGGTTCGAAACATTTCTTGGGCTTCAGTAAGGCCAAATTCAGCCATATCCTGTCTCCGTATCAGCCTTATGGCTTTGAGAGTTTGTCATTGCGCTCGGCATTCTGAATCATATTTGGAAGAGCCATCGTAGCTAGTCGCAGGAATAAATGATACCCAGAGTTGACAGAGCAACTTGCTATTCCTGATGGCCTTGTCAGCTTGCTCAACACCGTGAAGGACGAACAGGCAAAACGACATCCAGAATCAACAGGGGTTTACGTTGACCTTATCTCTTCACGCATAAATTTGATATAGGAGATGGCAAAGCACAGGGCAGTCAACCCTATCAGGCTGGTTAGCTGGGGCCAAATAATCAACAGACTCTGACCTAAACGTAGAGGAGTTGGTATCATCCCGGCAGTATAGATGCTTATCATCATCAATGTTGAACTGGGATTCCCCAACTCGGGCATCAGCAAAACTTGGACAGCTTCCCCATAGAGAGTGCTGGGCGATATACGGCTAATCGTCCGGTAAATCTCATCGTTGTGAACTATCAACTCCAAACTCGAGTTTTGGTCAATGGGAACTATGCTCCCAGCGATGACTCTGGCAATCATAGACATGAACAAGAAAAGGAATATCCACAAGGCTATCGAGGCTAAGGCTGATGTGGCCGTCCGCTTGAAGAAAACCGAAAAAAGGACAGCCAAGGACATCCAGAAAGCGCCATACATTATGCTCACAAAGATGAAGGCAAAAAGCCTGAGTACTTCCTCAGCGCTTGGCGGCACACCAATCATACGTAATCCCATCCCAGCAACGATAGCCACTATGCTCACCACCAATATTGCCAACGTAACAACCCCGGCCAGGAACTTCGCATTAATCACCGAATCCCGGTAAAGAGGCTGCGAGAGAAGCCGACTAAGGTTGCCGCTCGTCCGTTCGTTGTTTATGGCATCAAAGCCCAGAGCTATGCCAACTATAGGTATGAAGAGAGAAAGGAAAAGCGGGAAGGAGAAAGGCAAGGTTTCTCCAGAGACAATAAAAAGCCTCAGAAAGATGAATTGGGTAGTCTCAGTTACTCCGCTTCTTATGTTCTGGGCAGCCACGTAAATGGTCGCTATGCCAGCGAAGTAAATCAAAAGAGACAATATTATGAAGCGCTTGCTGGTGAAGTGGTCAGCTAGTTCTTTACGGAAAACTGCCATTAAGCCAGACATAGTTAAGACTCACGGAAATATTTCATGTAGATATCTTCCAGACCATACTCCTCAATCTTCATCTGAACCAACAGGCTGTCACTATCAACCACCGTCCTGGCTACTTGAGGTCTTAGATCCTCATCACAGCTAACAAGCAGCAAATCGCCAGAGCTCTCCACATCTATCACGCCCTTGATATTCTTTATGGAGCCAATAAGCTTGCCAGTGGGCTGCGACACCTGAACTTCTATTCGGAATTTTCCCCCACCGAGAGCATCCCTACCAAGGCTATCAACCGACCCCTCAGCTACCAACCGACCCTTGGCTAGTATTCCAACTCGAGTGCAAACCCTCTGCACCTGGTGTAACTGGTGAGAGCATAGAAGGACAGTCACTTTCTTCTTAGCCATGCTTGTGATAAGGTTAAGTACCTGCTCAATACCTTCAGGGTCTATTCCGGCTGTGGGCTCGTCAAAGACAGCAACTTTGGGGTCCTTAATCATGACATCAGCAATTCCCAGACGCTGCTGCATGCCGTGGGAGAACTTGCCAACCTTCTGTTCAGCCACTTCAGACAGTCCTACTGTTTCCAAGATCTCATCTATCTTCCTTGATGCATCCTCCTGCGACAAACCGTTTAATGCAGCCGTATAGTCCAAGTTTTGTCTGGCTGTCAAGTCCTCGTAGAAGCCAACCTTTTCTGGCAAGTAGCCGACACTACGCTTTACCTTGAGTGGTTCTCTAGTAGGGTCATGGCCGCATACTCGGGCTGCGCCTGACGTTGGCTCGCTAAGTCCCATCAACATAAGTAAGGTTGTAGTTTTGCCAGCACCATTAGGCCCAAGGAAACCGAAAACTTCGCCCTCGTCCACGCGCATGTTAAGCCCGTCCACAGCGACGAAATCGTTGTATGCCTTGGTTAGACCTGTAGTTTCAATAACTGCGTGCTGGCTCATTTTGTCCTCACCGCCTGCCCAAGCGTATAAACATCCAGGCTAGCCCGGCGATGACCAAAACCACAATGCCAACGCCCACCCAACCCCAGATTGTCGGTGTTAGCACGGTGACCCTGATGTCGATACTGTCGAACGCGTATTTGGATTCGGGCTCACACGATATGGTCACCATATAGTCGCCAGATATGGTCTTCCGCGCTGGTTTAATGTTAACTTCAACTTCCCGTGAACCGCCTACCGGTAGGGATTCTATCTCATCTGGATCGAAAATTACACTCCAACCAGAAGGTCTGCCTTTTATCTCTGACTCGAAGTTAATATTCTCGAGGTCTCCCGTCCCAGTGTTGGTGATGACAATAGAACAATAGTTGTCCTGCCCGGCGGTAGCCTCAGCATTAAGGCGGCCGGTGGACGTCGCTAACTCAAGATCATACTTGGCAGTGACTGTAGCCGTAAGCTCAATACTATCTTTGAGATCTCCCGAGCTAGCCTCCACAGTTACGGCATAGTCTCCGGGCTCGGGCACCAGCCAAAGATACGGCCTCACCGTAACCTTAATCGTCTCAGCGTATGTCTTTTTCGGATCAAGGCGAATAGCTGTAATTTCCGTCCCTTCCCCATACCCCGCTCCAATCGAGTAGTTGAAGCCAGCCGGCACATCAACCTGAAGGTCAAAGAGACGGGGTTCCTCGCCGCCTCTGTAGTTCAAATCAATGTCATAGGCAAAATAAGTGCCAGCATAGCTACTCAGTTTTGGGTATTTGCAATTGAGCTCGATTTCCTCTTCCTCATTTGGCTGTGCCTCCTGCCCCGGCGGTGGTGAGCCTAAGTCAACAGTTGCCTCTGATAACGCAAAGGCGATCGGTTGAGCTACCAACCCGCCAAACAACATGAGGAGCAAGGCAACACAAACCAGATAGCAAGTTGCTTTGAGTCCATTCATAAGCTTAGAACCTCCCTTGAAAATAAGAACCCTACCTGATGATAGGGATCAGACCAAGCCGAGAAACGCAATCTACAATTATATAACTGTACCGAAAACAACTTTGACTGTCAAGTTCGGTGCACGATGCATTGACGCCCCTCAGCTTGAACTTTATAATGGGGAGGACACTTGGTCAAAGGTTCTGTCTTGCCACGTGCCAAAAAACGCAATGGTCTGCACTAGTAGCCAGTGCATTTTTGGGTGGTATGTCCAAATTACACAAGGGGAGGACTCGAAATGTCAGCTAAAGCCTCAAAAGAAGACATCCTGAACCAGCTTGAGCGAAAGGCGGGAGACTATGAAGAGAGGTCTGGTAGCTGCGCTCAAGGCACCCTCTTGGCGCTTCAAGAACAATTTCATCTCGGTGATGCATCGACCTTGAAGGCGGCTACTGTCATGCCTGGCATTGCTCTCAGGGGAGAGACCTGCGGAGCCGTAATTGGCAGCCTTATGGCTATTGGGTTAGCCTACGGTCGCGAAAATCTGGATGATTGGGAGCAGTTGCTCAGGGCCCTTAGACCAGCCAGGAGATTCTGCCGCAAATTTGAAGAGGAGTTTGGCAGCCTGATGTGCCGGGACGTCCACAAATTAATGGTTGGCAAAAGCTTTAATCTGGCAGACCCGGCGGAGGCTGAGGAGTTCGCAAAAGCTGGCGGTGCCAAGAAATGCCGCGTTCCCTGTGAAAAAGCAGCTCGAATTGTCGGCGAAATAATAATGGAAACAGAAAAGCCAACCTGAGCAAACCAGGCACCGTGAATGAGTAAGATGCCCCCGACTCTCTGCCATTAAGTTCAAAGGGAGCCCCAGATAACAGTAGAAGCCCCGATCGTGATTGCCTGCCGTGCCAGGGGCTCCTATCAAAGTAGTGTGCAACCTATTGACCACCATATTTTCGTCTCAGTTCTGGTTTTTCTATCTTGCCGGTGGGGCTGCGTGGTACCTTATCAAATATTATGCGCCTGGGTCTGTTATATTTGGCGAGGTTCTGTTCACAAAACGCATTTATCTCTGCTTCAGTCAGGGTATCGCCGGGTTTGGGATCAATTATGGCTGCGGCTATTTCCCCCAGCCTCGCGTCTGGAATCCCAATCACGGCCACATCGTATACTTTGGGATGACTATGGATAGCCTCTTCCACCTCAACCGGATAGATGTTCTCACCTCCAGTAATAACTATATCCTTCTTCCTATCGACTAGGTAAATAAAACCCTCACTGTCCATCCGAGCCATATCACCAGTATACAGCCAGCCATCTTTTATCGTTTCTGCAGTCTTTTCAGGATTCTTGTAGTATTCCTTCATAACACCGCAACCCTTGACGAGTAACTCTCCAACTTCTCCCTGAGTCACATCTTCACCGCTGTCATCGACGATGCGAACGTCCCAGTTGAACCCAGCTTTTCCGATGGCTCCCACTTTCCTCTCGTTCTCTATACCCAAATGAACACATCCTGGTCCAGCGGCCTCAGTTAGTCCATAGTTGGTGTCGTATTGCATATCAGGGAAGTATTCTTTCCAACGCTGAACCAGCCTAGGAGGCACTGGCTGGGCCCCAATGTGCATAAGCCGCCAGCAGCTGAGGTCATAGTCCTCCTTCCTCAGTTCTCCGTTATCCAATGCCACAAGAATGTCATGAGTCCAGGGTACCAAAAGCCATACTATTGTCCCCCTTTCCTGATGAACAGCCTCGAATATGTAACGGGGGTTAATTTCCGTCAGAAGGGTGGCTCTACCCCCTACAATGAAGCTGCCAAACCAATGCATTTTGGCGCCAGCGTGATATAGAGGTGGAAGGAGAACGAAGTTATCCTCACGGGTTTGGTAATGGTGAGACTGCTCTGCTATGGCAGCGCATACCATATTCTTGTGACTGAGAAATATTGGCTTAGGCGCCCCAGTGGTGCCTGAGGTGAAATACAGACCGCACCCATCCTCATCGTCTAGTTCTACGCCTGCAGGCGTAGAGGAAGAGTTGCTCATCATGTTCTCGTATCCGTCCATATCTGGATGAATGCTCCCACCGACATGAATATAATGTTGTATCGTGGGTAGCTGGGAGCGGACAGCCTGGAGTCTTTCGGTAAACTCTTCACCCAAAATCATCGCCTTGGCTTCAGCTATGTCAGCGCAATATTTCAGGTCTCTGCTGGTAAACCTGAAATTCAGGGGAACTGCCCATGCTCCCGTCCTTATGATGCCAAAGTAAATCTCAAGCCAGTTAATGGAATTCATCATCCACTGTATTATCCTATCACCTTTCCTAATCCCCCTATCCATAAGGGTGTTGGCTACCCTATTTGCTCTTTCGTCAAGCTCCTTCCAGGTGATTTCCTTTCTTATGTTTTCGCTGGGCTTCAGTTCCACAAGTGCCGTATCATCAAGGTACATTGTGGCGTTTCTGGTTAACATATCTGATATAGTAGTCATGCGTTAAGTCGTCTCCTTAATGAATCATCAGGCCAGTGGCCTCAATATACCGCCAGACTGGGCAAATATGTGGCGATCTGGGGGAAAGCCATCAGTATGCCGATGGCAACGGCCAGCGCTCCGAGGAAAGGCAGTATCCCCTTGAAAATGGTCTCTAGAGGAACACCCTCGGCAATTCCCTTTATTACGTACACATTCACACCCACTGGTGGCGTAATCACGCCCATCTCGGTCACCAGCACAATTATCACACCGAACCATATCGGGTCAAAACCCAGGGCCAGAACGGCCGGGTAAAAGATGGGGATAGTGAGGGTAATTAGAGCCAGAGCATCCATGAAGCAGCCACCCAGGAGGTAGATGAGGACTATGACTCCCATGATAGCCACAGGGGGCAAAGGAAGACCAACCACCCAAGCGGCCAACATGAGAGGGATTTTGGCTACTGCTATAAAGTGCCCAAAAACCACAGCCCCGGCAACGATAATCATGACCATGCAGGTTATCCGCAAGGCATCTTTGACCGCACCGAGGAATCCCTGCCAAGTGAGCTGCCGCCTGACCAAGCCAATGACCAAAGCGCCAGCAGCCCCAGCACCACCCGCTTGTGTCGGGCTAAACCAGCCAAGAAATAGCCCTCCTATAACCAAGCCGAACAGGACAAGCATCTCGCTAATTCCTGTAAGCCCAGCTATCTTCTCCTTCCAGTTTGTTGCTGCCCCGGTCGGGGCAAGAGAGGGATCGCGCCAACAGACAAGGGCCACCACGATGATAAAAAGGCTGGCGAGGACCAAGCCGGGGAGAACACCAGCCACAAAAAGCTTCCCTATGGACTGTTCCGTCATTATCCCATAAATTATGAAGATAGTGCTTGGCGGAATAAGTATGCCCAGGCTACCGGCAGCAGCAACAGAGCCCGTAGCCAGTGAGTCAGCATAGTTGTACCTCTTCATCTCGGGGAGGGATACTCTGCCCATGGCAGCAGCAGTAGCATTCGTTGACCCGCTGATCGCAGCAAAACCAGCACAGCCAACAACAGTAGCCATGGCTAGACCGCCACGTAACCTTCCCACCAAAGAATAGCCAGCGTCGTACAGCCTCCGACTCATCCCTGACGCGAAGGCGATAGAACCCATGAGCACGAACATGGGGATAACGGTCAGAGAATAAGACGAAAAAGTGTGAAAGACATCCCGGGCAACGATGCTCAGTCCCGCTTCTGGCGAAACCAAGTAGCTGAAACCAACGAGGCCAACAGCGGCCATGGCAAAGCCAACCGGCATGCGGAGAAGGAAAATGGCAATTAGAACAACAATGCCTATGATGCCAATGGTAACTGGACTCATGGCTTCATTTTGGTCACTGCCCGGATACATTGCACCAGCAGCACCAGAAAGACCGAGATGGAGCAGAGGGCTATCCCGTAAACAAAGGGATAGAAGGGTATCTCCTGCGTCATCGAAACTTCTCCCTTGACTTGAAGGGTATGCGCAAAGTCGTAGCTTCTCCAGGCAAGCACAGCAAACAACGCCACTCCCACGAGGTAAACTATACCGGCAATAGCCCTCTGGCCCGTCTGGGGAAGCCGCATTACCAGAAACTCCACTTCAATGTGCCCGCGGAGAACCTGAGTGTGAGCTATGGCGAAGGCAATGACTACCACACCCAGGAAGCCAACCATCTCGATGCCGCCGGGGATAGGCCATTTGAACAGCTTGGCTCCGATTATGTCAGCAACAATCAGGGCCAGCATAGTCACCAAGGCGGCACCAGCTACCCAGTTGAGCCAGTTGCTCAGAGAATTGACGAATCTTTCAAACTTATCTATTTTGCCCGACATTAAGACCAGACTATTTCCAGGGAGCGCGCAAATTCAGGCACTTCCTTCTTCCAACCACCTCACAAATCCACCTCGCTCCATTAGGACATTTCCCTTTACTGTGCCAGCTCCTTCTCCACCCACTCTACGCAAGCTGCCTCCGTGGGCGATTTCTTGGCCCAGTATTTCACCTGTTGAATCAAGTAGTCCTGGTAATCAGCCGCAGGCAACCCCATGGTCGTCTTCTCCTCTATGTATCCATCAATAAGAGACTTGATATCGTCCACCCATCCCGCCATCTCCTCCGGCGACAGTTCAATCAATTCTCTGCCCTCGAAGGTCAAAAAGTAGTCTATTCCGACCTTGTCATAGTAAGTCCAAACCTTACCATGTTTTTCTATCCACTCCTCGCTGACCTTAGTAAAAATCTTCTTTATATTGCTAGGAAGACTATCCCATTTATCTTTATTCATAACCACGAACATGTCAGTTGTGTTGCCCACGTCATAGCAGCCAGTGACATATTTCACAACCTCGGCTTGTTTCCATCCCTTCAGCACCTCGCGAGGCGTAAAACTGCCGTCTATCGTACCCTTGGACATAAGTTCGTAGGCCTCTCCCTGGGATGCACCATACCCTTCGGCCCCAAGCGCTTCCATTATCTTGGCTCCGACGCCTGTAGACCTTATTACCAGTCCCTCAAGGTCTTCCATCTGGCGCACTGGCTTCTTGGTGGTGAAAATGACACCAGGGCCGTGAGCATGGAAGTAAAGCACATGCACATCATCAAATTCGGCGGGTTTGAACTCCGCATAATAGTCATTGGCTACCTTGGTTGCTACCCACCCGTTGGGGTAAGCGTGAGGTAAGTCCACCAATTCGCTGGCGGGAAACCGCCCCATACTGTAAGCCAAAACAGACATGCCTATGTCAGAGATGCCCTCAACCACTCCATCATAGACCCCAGGCGCTGGTGTTAGTGAACCACCCGGATAGTAGGTAATTTCTACCCTGCCATCCGTGCGCGCCTCTATCTCCTCGCAGAATTGCTCAGCCAGTACGGAGTGCAAATGCGTCGGCGGGAAGAAATTACTATAGGTGAGCTCTATCGCTTCACCTGGCGCTGGCGCTGCACAAGAACCAAATACAGGCATCGCTACCAGCGTGAGGGCTAGAAAGACAAACAATACTCCCTTCCTCAATGATTTCACCTCCCTAAGATTCGGGACTTCCCACTGTTTGAGTCTCAGTTTTCTCACAATGTCACCTCCTTTTTAGTTTGTAAGCGAAGTCACTGGTACTCTTTGATTTATCAATTCTATCACTGCCGAGAATTGAGTCCATAGCCTTGCTTAGCTCGCTTCTGACCCCAAATGACCATCAACAATATGACCTGAAGCACGCCCAAGGGTTGTGAACTAAACTTCGTAACTTTAGCACATTGACCACATCCTCCGCAATACGCTTTGTTCTCTCGGCAAACTCGGCATAAGCTCCTCAAGCATTCAACAAAAGGCTGCCTCGCTCCACGTTTACGGCATGTCAAGAAAACCAACGGGGCAACTAAGACGAGGCTCTCAATCGGGACAGGATGTTGGAGACTCTATTTCGTCACAGGCCGCCGAACGTAGCTGGGTTTCTATTCTCGGCCTTCTCGCAGGGAATCAGACGGAGTACACCTGCTGAGACGTAATTGCAGCATTTTCGCGGCTTGTGTCGCTGCTTTGTTATGCATTTGGTTGTGACGCGCGGTCCTGTTGGCTCGGATTGTCCATCTGTCGCCCTGTTACTCACTTGGATGCAAGATGAGCCTGCTAACCGCGGCCGCCTCCACCTGTTCCTGTGTCCAGAGCATAGGATAGTATTCAATGTTGCGCCAGGGGTCAATCATATCGTCGTAGTGTTCACTATAGGGATGGCCGCTCTGGCCAGTAGTATGGACAGTGATGCTTCGTGTCAGGTCGCCCAGGTCGACAATCATACGCATCGAGGGCAACCACGTCAGTGCGAAACTACCGGAACTGGCATCCCACGAAGTTGAATTGACGGTATCTGTGCTGCCGCCAGTGGCAAATGGGCCTCGATTAACCATATTCTCAATCGGGCCAATGCCACTGAGTCCCAGAGGGTTGCTGACAAAAGTCGAGGTATGCAAGTCACCCCACATCCAGTCATTACGATTCTTACCGAGCGCCGCCACCGTGTTGATATAGCCTTCGCTGAATGAGCGAACCAGGATATCGTCGCGGGTCTCAACCACATCGCTTGTGATATCGTCCCACCAGGCATTGTTGGGTTCCTGCATCAGCAAAAACGTGGCCCACATATCCCTGTCGTCACCTTCCGCTTGTATCTCTTCACCCAATTGGTCGTTGTACAGGTTATCCGCCAAGCTGGCCCAGAACTGGGCGTACAGCGCAGCTGGCGCACTGTCCATATTACACTGGCAGTCCCATTCAAGCAGCCAGTCGCGGGCTTGGGCCAGCTCAGTCTCATCAAACTGCAAGTCGGCCAGGTAGGGCATCAGTTCTTCGGCGCTGATTAGTTTATTGTCGCCCTGAATAGTCTGGAAACTGGCGATGGTGTGTGGTGCCTTGTCTTCCAGCATCTCAACAATCCGTTGAGCGCGGTAGCCGTAGTTCCATTCCTGGCTGATGACGTAGTTCGGGCCTTCACCCAGTTCTTCTGCCAGCCAGTCATAGTATTCCGGTGGAACAAGTGCCTGGTTGGCGGTGACAATATAGCCGCGTTCCGGATTGTAAATGGATGGCAGGCTGTCATAAGGGATAAAGCCTTGCCATTCAAATTCATCCGTCCAGCCCGCAACAGGCACGAGCCCGCTGTGGTTTTTGACACGGATGGGAATGCGACCCGGCGTCTGATAGCCGATGTTGCCCCTTACGTCAGCATAAACGAAGTTCTGCGAAGGGACATCCCAATACTGCAGCCCGCTGCGGAATTCCTCCCAGTTCGTTGCTTTGTTAATGTCGAAAATTGCTTGGAATAGCGTGCTGGGATCCAGAGCTGTCCAACGTAATGCCACCGGGTCTTCATTGTTAAAGCCCAAGACCTCGCCTGTTTCCTCGTCTACCTGATTATCATTGATGATTGGTCCAAGGTGTGTTTCACGAACCTGGATGGTGATCGGTTCTGCGCCGTCCCCGAAGGAGATTGTTTCCTTGTGCACAGTCATATCGCGCCAGTCACCGTTCCACTCATACTGGAGTGGATTAGCAGGATTGACACGGATCCGATATAAGTCGAATACATCTGGACCGACGTTGGTCACCCCCCAGGCGATAGAGTTGTTATGACCAATGACGACCCCTGGCATAAGCGCGAAGGTATAACCAGTCACGTCTAGACCAGATTCTCCGCTGGCAGGTTGGCAATGCAAGCCTATCTGGTACCAGATGGACGGCATCTGGATGCTCAGGTGCGGGTCATTGGCTAGCAGAGGCATACCGCTTTCCGTCATGCTGCCGCTGACCACCCAGTTGTTGCTACCAATGCCTCGCCCACTGCCAAACACCAAACTCATATCGGGGTACACATCCCCGGCGACCAATGTACCCTCGTCACCAACCCCAGCCGTATTGCCAACCTGAACACTTCCGGTTGGTCCTGCCATGGCCAGGTCTTCCGGCTGGACAATCGTGGGCTTCTTGCCGAATGGCCAGGGGGGTGTCATCCATTGGTCGGTCATTTCCTGACCAATAAGTTCGTAGAGCGTGGAGCGGTCTTCCTCGTTATTTCCGCTGGGGCCCAAATCCCAAGCCATTACCTTACCCCATACCAGCGTGTCGGCAGGGGTCCAGGGCTCGATTTGGAACTCAATACCTGTCAGTCCCAGCACATTGTATTCCACAGCCAGGTCGCCGGGCTCGCGGCTCAATATATATACGTTGACACCATCGGCAAAGGCTTGCAAGCGAGCGAGAGCCTCGTCGTCGCAGCGGTCCACCTCCTGCTCAGCGACACGCCGCCAGCCAACACTCCGAATGAAGATGTCCACGCCTAGCAGGCCGGGATTTTTGCCGGTTAGTTCCTCGATTGTACCGTTCCCGGTGTGACGGAAGAATTCCATCTGCCACCAGCGGTCTTGGGCTTGTGTGTATCCCTGAGCAAAGTACAGGTCATGCATGTTGCTGGTGTAGATGTGCGGGACACCCCGTTCATCACGCAGGATTTGGACTGTGTCGTGCAGCCCATCGATCGTGAGTTCTCCATCGTGTTGTGGCAGCGGCGCTCTGGTCAAACCATAGAACCAGATATAGCCGCCGGCAACAATCAGCGCTAAAACCACCAAGACAACAGCTAAGAGAATTCTAGTAACCTTCTTAGAGCGAGTTCCTTTCATTGCCGCCTCCTTTATGAAAAGCTCCCTATTCGCACAGGACTCGCCAAAAGCAATGCTCAGAGGGCACAGCCCCAATTCTGTTCATTCTATTCAATCCGTTTCACAATTACAACCATGCCCACTACAAGAAGCCTTTACTCTGAAGGCACGCTGAGGT
>CAZOQG010000022.1:0-19825 GCA_964582065.1 uncultured Dehalococcoidales bacterium | reverse complement strand
ACCGTTGCTTCTTGGCACACTGGACATACCTGATTATGTAGCTGAGCAGTTCAGATGATGGCAGGATGCTGTGCTCAAGCACCCTTTCGTGCAGACAGATTTTAGATAAATTATAATTGAGGAGTAGCCAATGAGTATAAAGAACTATGATGTTAAAGACCCCTCCCTGGCTTCAGCCGGCAAGCTGCGCATAGAGTGGGCTGCCAGGGAGATGCCGGTAGTCAAGCTAATCAAAGAGAGGTTCGCCAGGGAGAAGCCTTTCACGGGAATCCGCATCTCCGGCTGCCTCCATATAACTACGGAGACAGCCAACCTGGCTCTGGCGCTGAAGGAGGGCGGCGCTGAACTGACGCTCTGCGCCTCAAATCCACTAAGTACCCAAGATGATGCGGCGGCTGCCCTTGTTGAATATGGCCTGCCTGTCTTCGCCATCAAAGGTGAAGATAACCAAACCTATTATCAGCACATAACTACTGCCCTGGAGCATAAACCACATCTTACTGTAGATGATGGCGCTGACCTGGTTAGCACCGTCCATCAACAGAAGACTCAACTGATCGGTGACATAATCGGCGGCACCGAGGAAACTACGACCGGCATAATAAGATTGAGGAATATGGCAGAAGGAGGAAAGCTCAGGTATCCTATTATTGCCGTGAACGATGCAAAAACCAAACACTTCTTCGACAACCGCTACGGCACCGGGCAGAGTACCATAGACGGCATTACCAGAGCCACCAATGTTCTGTGGGCAGGGAAAAAGGTGGTAGTATGCGGCTACGGCTGGTGCGGTAGGGGCATAGCCCGGCGGGCTCAAGGCCTGGGTGCCTGGGTAATCATAACTGAGGTCGAGCCTATCCCAGCTCTCGAAGCAGCTATGGACGGCTATCAGGTCATGCCCTTGATTGAGGCAGCTAAGATAGGAGATATCTTTATCACCGCTACCGGCGATATGAATGTCATCGATAAGGCCCACTTCTCTGTAATGAAGGACGGGGCTATTCTGGCTAACAGCGGGCACTTTAACGTTGAGATAAACATCCCAGCTTTAGAGGCCCTGGCAAAGGCAAGAAGGCAAGTGCGCTCCTTTGTTGAGGAGTACACTTTAGCCGATGGGCGACGACTTCATCTTCTCGGTGAGGGTAGGCTGATAAATCTGGCAGCGGCTGAGGGACACCCGGCCAGCGTCATGGACATGAGCTTTGCCAATCAAGCGCTGTGTCTGGAGCACCTGGTCAAGACGAAAGGACAGCTTCAGCCAAGAGTCTACCCTGTACCCGAGGAAATCGACAACGAAATCGGGCGGCTAAAGCTTGAGGCCATGAATATAGCCATCGATTCCCTGACTCAGGAGCAAAAGAAATACCTGGAAAGCTGGGAATCAGGAACATAGCAAGGCGAGTTGCAAATTCAGAGCTTGTTGGGTTACAGTCATAGAAAGCAGTGAACAAAGGGAGCTTGGTTATGAAGCACATTGGCTTGGACAGTAAAGATGAGATCATACGCCGTTTCTCCCAGCATGTGTCTTCTGGAAAGGCTGATACCTTCAAGGGTTTTGGTATGGACTTTGTATTCGGGCGCAGGGAAGGAGCCTACATCTGGGATGCGGCAGACGAGAAAAAACTCATCAACTGCCACTGCAATGGAGGGGTATTCAACCTGGGACACCGCAATCCAAAAGTTATCGCTGCCCTAGCCGAGAGCCTCAAAGAACTGGATATCGGAAACCACCACCTTATCAGCGAACAGCGTGGGATATTGGCAGAAAGGTTGGCACAGTTAACACCTGGCGACATCACCTATACTGTGTTTGGCGTGGGAGGGGGCGAAGCAATCGATCTGGCCATCAAATTAGCCAGGGGCTATACCGGAAAACCAAAGATAATCTCAGCCGTGGGCGGCTATCACGGCCATACAGGCCTTGCGCTGGCGGCCGGGGACGAACAGTACCGCGAACCCTTTGGCCAGCAACCACCTGGTTTTGTACAGGTACCTTTTGGTGACGTCGGTGCTCTGGGGCAGGCCATAGACGACGAGACGGCAGCCGTCATATTTGAAACCATACCTGCCACATTTGGAATTCCAATCCCCCCAACAGGCTTTTACGCAGAAGCAAAAAAACTCTGCAGGGAAAACGGCGCGTTATTGATTATTGATGAGGTGCAGACCGGGCTGGGACGCACCGGCAAGCTCTGGGGAATCGAGCATTTTGATACAGTGCCAGATATCATGGTTATTGGTAAGGGTCTGTCAGGGGGCATCTATCCCATGAGCGCCACGTGCTTTAGAAAGGAGCTTGAATCGTTCTTTCACGAACATCCATTCATCCATGTATCGACTTTCGGCGGTGCGGAAATAGGCTGTCCTGTTGCCATGGCCGTTCTGGAAGAATCATCACGGCCTGAATTCCTTGAGCACGTGCGTGAATTGGCCCACATCTTCGCTGCCGGCTTTGAGGACCTTAAGGCAAAGCACCCCAGCATCTTGGTTGGTTTGCGGCAGCTTGGATTGATGATGGGGATTGAGATGGTAAATGACCAGTGCGGGCCAATAATGACCAAGACCTGCTATGACCACGGGATTCTCTCTATTTATGCTAATAATGACAGGCGCGTCAGCCAGTTACTGCCTCCTCTGATTATAGATAAAGAGCTAGCCTATGAGATACTGGAGCGCATAGACAGCGCACTTAAGGATACCAAAGACTTCCTGGGCCTTTAGCCCTTTCGATACGGGAAAATGACTGAAATGCAGATAGACGTAGATTTGTTGAAGGAATTCGAGAGGGGCCTTGAACCAAGTCGCCCTGAAGAAAGCAAAATTCCGGCAAATGTCTTGGGATATGGGGAGATAAGCACCGTCTTCGAGATCGAAGAGGAATCGCAGAAGAACCTGGCCTACAAGCGCATGCCCATCTTCAAACACCAAGAAGAGGTAGACCACTATGAAACCATCTACGATGAGTACCACCGCATCCTGAACGATGAAATAGGCATCAATGTGCCACCCTGCGGTTTTGCCTCTTTTGTCTCTGATAAGGGAAATATCGTTTCCTTTGATGTTCAGGAAAAACTGCCTTCTGAATCCTTCGGCAACAAGGTCATACACACTCTCAATGATAAGGACGTAACAACCTTCTTTACCACAGTCTTGAGACAGCTAAAAAGGGTCTGGGACTTCAATAAAGAAAGCGCCTCCCTTGAAATTGGCATTGATGGGCAGATATCCAACTGGGCAATAAGGGATTTCGACCCTAATAGCCCGCATATAGGCCCACAGACCCAGCTCTACTATGTTGACACCAGCACCCCATTCATCCGGAAGAATGGGCAGGAACAGCTTGACCCGGAATTGTTCTTGCGCAGTGCACCATCCTTCCTCCGCTGGCTAATCCGCTGGCTGTTCCTTGAAGATGTAATGACTCGCTATTATGACTTCCATCTAGTTGTAGTGGACCTTATCGCCAATTTCTATAAGGAACAGCGTCCTGACCTTATTCCCGGGCTTATTCAGGCTGCCAACGAGTGCTTCGCCGATGAGGCAAAATCCTTAGACATAGCGCCCATCACCCCCAAAGAAATACGCTCTTATTACAGACAGGATGCTCTAATATGGACCCTCTTCCTTGCGCTAAGGAGATTGGACCGCTTCATCCACAAACGCATCCTGCACAAACCCTACGTCTACATTCTGCCCGGAAAGATAAAGAGGTAGCTACGTTCAAGGATCAATGTTAATGAGGTTTTCAGAAGGAGAAAAAGATGTCGAATAGCTTTAATGAGACAGCATCCTATTTTTTTGCTTCGGAGTCGGTCACCGAGGGACATCCTGATAAACTCTGCGACCAAGTTTCAGATGCCATTCTTGATGCCATATTAGAGAGAGACCCGTATGGTAGAGTTGCCTGTGAGGTTGCGGTTACAGTAGGCTTGGTAATCATTTTGGGGGAAATCACCACCGACTGCTACATAGAAATCCCCGAAATTGCGCGTGGAGTGCTGAAAGATGCCGGCTATACGCAACCAGAGTACGGCTTTGACCACCAAAGCTGTGGCACTCTGGTATCCATAAAACAGCAGTCAAAGGATATCAGTAGCGGAGTTAGTCAATCACTGGAAACCAGAGGTGGGACAGAAGATGATGATATCCTGGACAAGACCGGGGCTGGCGACCAGGGAATGATGTTCGGTTTTGCTTGCACCGAGACACCCGAACTTATGCCGCTGCCCATCTCTCTGGCCCACAGGCTGTGCCGTCGTTTGGCTCAGGCGAGAAAGGACAAGATCCTGCCTTACCTTCGCCCCGATGGCAAGTCTCAGGTAACCGTGGAATATAGCCACGGCAAACCCAAGAGGATAGACAGCGTAATTATTGGTGCCCACCACGACCCAGATGTCGACCGGGATACCATTGAGCGCGACATAATAGAACAGGTAATAAGAGCTACGATTCCGTCCAACCTCATAGATGACAAGACCAAATACTATGTCAACAGTGCTGGGCGCTTTGTTATCGGTGGGCCGGTATCCGACACTGGTTTCACCGGTCGTAAAATCCTGGTTGATACGTACGGTGGCGCCTGCCGCCACGGCGGTGGTGCATTTTCGGGAAAAGACCCGACCAAGGTAGACCGCTCAGCCAGCTATATGGCCCGGTACATTGCCAAGAACCTGGTTGCTGCCGGGCTCGCTGACCGCATAGAGGTACAGGTCTCCTACTCTATCGGCGTTGCCCATCCTCTATCCATATCAGTTGAAACGTTCGGCACAGGCAAAGCCTCTGACGAGACGATTCTCAAACTCATCAACAAGCACTTTGACCTGCGCCCCGAAGCCATTATCAGGTACTTTGACCTGCGCCGCCCGATTTACAGACAAACCGCCACTTATGGTCACTTCGGTAGAGATGACCTCGACTTGCCCTGGGAAAAGACGGACAAAGCCGACATCCTTAAAGCTGAAGCAAAGGTGTAAGAATGAACACCAAGATTAAGTTTGGTACTGATGGCTGGCGAGCGGTTATTGCCGAGGACTTTACTTTCGATAATGTGCGAGCCTGCGCCCAGGGAGTGGCTAATTATTTGAACCAAGCCAAGCTCAGTGAGCGCGGCCTGGTCATCGGTTATGACACCCGTTTTGCTTCCGAAGATTTCGCTGCCGCTGCTGCCGAGGTCATTGCCGGCAACAAAATCAAGGTCCGCCTTTGCTCCCAGTCGGCGCCAACTCCAGTGATAAGCTATGCCGTCACCGCCACCAAGTCTGCCGGGGCCATAATCATCACTGCCAGCCACAACCCGGGACGGTGGAACGGCTTCAAGTACAAGGATGCTAACGGTGCCAGCGCTCCAACTGAGCTAGTCGCAGAAATAGAAAAGAACGCAAACGAGGCCCTCTCCTCAGACGACATAAAGCGGCTCCCCCTAGCTGACGGCTTGGACAGTGGGCTGATAGCCTACCTTGACCCGGCTCCAGTCTATGCCAAGCAGCTGGAACGGCTTGTTGACTTCGAAGCCATTCGCCAAAGTCATCTGAAGATTATCGCCGATTCTATGTATGGGGCTGGCATTGGCTATTTCAAGTCGCTCCTAGAAGGTGGAAGAATAGACGTCACCGAGATCAACGGTGAGCGTAACCCGTTGTTCCCCGGGATTCAGCCCGAGCCAATCGCAAAGAACCTGACCAAGCTCTCTACCCTGGTCAGGGAACAAAAGGCAGATGTTGGATTGGCAAACGATGGAGATGCCGACCGAATCGGCATAGTTGACGAAAATGGAGAATTCCTCAACCAACATCAGGTATTTGCCTTGCTCGTCCTTTACTTTCTTGAAGTCCGCGGCGAGCGGGGTGCCATAATCAAGACCTTGACCGACACCAACATGATAGACCTCCTGGGCAGGCTTTTCGATGTCCCCGTGTATGAGACGCCAGTGGGCTTCAAATATGTGGCTCCACTAATGATAGAGAAGGATGCCCTAATTGGGGGTGAGGAGAGCGGTGGCTATGGCTTCCGCGGTCATGTTCCTGAGCGTGATGGCATCCTCGCCGGCCTCTACTTTCTCGACTTCATGATAAAGACGGGCAAGACGCCGGCACAACTATTAGTCTATTTGTATAGCAAGGTCGGGCCTCACTATTATGACCGCATCGATTCGCATATTTCTCCGGATGACCGCCAAATATTGTTGGGGAGGTTGACTCAGAGTCCGATTAGCTCCGTCGCCGGCATAGAGGTGGCAAAGCTGGACACCACCGATGGTTTCCGTTACCTTCTGGCTGATGATTCCTGGCTGCTCATCCGTTTCTCCGGCACCGAACCGCTGATCCGCATCTATGCCGAAGGCCACAGCCCTGATGAGGTGCAGAAGTTGCTGGACAGCGGCAGAGAATTGTTAGGTATCTAAAATGGTCAATTTGGATGACCCGCAAGTATACCAGCGGCTCGACCCGGCCAACATGCTGGCTCAGCTTCACGGGCTGCCCCAGCAATGCCGCAACGCCTGGCACAAGGCCAAAGACTTTGAGTTGCCTCTAGATTATGCTGGCATCGACAAAATAGTCATCTTGGGCATGGGCGGCTCGGCTATAGGGGGTGACTTAGTCCGCAGCCTGGCTTCATCAACAGGAAAATCGATCATCTGCGTCCACCGCGATTACGATCTGCCAGCCTTCCTTGACGAGACGACGCTGGTTATCGCCTCCAGCTACTCGGGAAACACCGAAGAAACGCTCTCTGGCTTCAGTTGGGCTCTAGAAAGAAATTGCAGGAAGCTCGTTATGACCACCGGCGGCAAGCTGAAGGCTCTGGCTAAAGCCGCCAAAATACCTGTTTTTACTATAGACCATGTTTCCCAGCCCCGGGCTGCTCTGGGCTACAGCCTGATCCCTCTTATAGCTTTCCTTCGCAAGTTAGACTTCCTCGAAGACAGGCCGACTGAAGTCGAGGCCATGGTTGAAAGCCTTGAGACACTCCTGGTCGAGTTAAGCGAGAACGTCCCCATCAGCTCCAATCAGGCCAAGCAACTGGCAGCCAAGTTACACGGCAAAATAGCGGTGATTTACGCTGCTGGCATACTTTCTGATGTCGCCCGCCGCTGGAAGACCCAGATTAACGAGGCTAGCAAAGCCTGGGCTTTTCACGAGACCTTCCCCGAGCTTAATCACAACGCTGTAGTCGGCTACCAGTTCCCCCCAGAACTGGCCTCGAAGATATTTGTAGTCCTGCTCCGCTGCCCCTCCATCCACCCCCGCACGCTGATTCGCTACCAGGTAACTAGCGAACTCCTAGAGCAAAACAGCGTCAGCCACCAGATCATCGACAGTCATGGCGAAAGCGAACTCAGCCAGATGATGAGCCTGGTCTTCCTCGGCGACTGGGTCAGCTACTACCTGGCAATCCTCTACGAAATAGATCCCACGCCGGTAAAAGCTATTGACTACCTGAAGAAGCGACTTGGTGACGCCGGGTAAGGCTAAGCTGGTATATGGTCTACTTTCCCAGAGGGCCAGTGATAGAACACAATCCGATGAAATGGGTCCTTGTCTTACTTGCCACGGTAGGTCTCACCCCACCTATTATTGACAGGTGTCTGCATGCAATGCTGCCCTGTTTTATGAAAACAACACAGAGAAATGTCTTTTCCGTGCAGAATTGAAGCCAATGAATACACCGTCGGAGCAGGAATTGAGGTTGGCTCTCAATGTACCCAACGCTGTAACCGCAGTGCGGGTCGTGTTATCTCCAATCATTGCTTGGCTCCTGTGCCAGGACAAATTCCTGGCGGCGGGCATTCTGGTCCTTATTGCCGCGTCTACTGATGGCCTAGACGGATTCCTGGCTCGTAGATTGGGGCAATCAACCCTCGGTGGATCGCTTTTCGACCTGGTCGCCGACCAAATATTCTTTATCCCAAACTTGGTTGTGGCAATAGCCGTTGGATTGTTCTCAAGGACAGACGATCTGATGCCGTGGAATCCCTATCCTTTCGCGGTAGTTGTGATTGCCGCAGGAGTCACGGTGCTGGCAGGTGTGTTCACCTATATCTGGAAGCGCCGCAGTCGAACGTTCGAGTTCCCCACTCCCACAAGGACGGCCAAGGCTATCTTCTGGTTTTGGCTGGCGCCGGCGGTGGTGGCCGTTTTCGGTATAGGTCCAGACGTGCTACTTGCTATCCTAATGTACCTCGCGATTATCTCCACATTGCTTGCCTTCTACTCCTATCTTAAGAAGGGTAGCTACATTTTTGCCGACTGACGCCCGTACCCCTTTCCGTTCATTGTATAAAGACCCGTCCCTACATTTGTTCTGTCATCACTAACAAGCATTCGGTCCCGAAACGACCTCGGATGATGGCCGCACCTGTGGCTTGCGTCTCCTCACCGGCAACGACACCAAAGCGAGAATAAGATTACCGCATTTCCTGCCATAGGCTCATCGCATGAATGGAGGGAACGCCTATAGGCTCTTACCGCTTGGTGTATTGAGGTGCTTTGCGGGCGCGCTTAAGTCCGTATTTCTTGCGTTCTTTGACCCGAGGATCGCGAGTCATCAGGCCTTCCCGGCGCAGAAGCGGCTTGAACTGCTCGTTAGCCTTAACCAATGCCCGGGCAATGCCATGGCCAATAGCCCAGGCCTGTCCACTGATGCCACCACCGTTCACCTTGACCTCAGCATTGAACTTACCCTCGGTATCTGTAGCCACGAACGGGTGCTCGATAGTGCGGCGGTGCTCACGGCGGGGGAAAACGTCCTGATAAGGCTTGCCATTGACAGTAATCTCTCCTCTGCCCGAGAAAAGCTTTACTTGAGCTACAGCACACTTACGCTTGCCTGTGCCACGGTCATAAGTTTGAGTAGTCACGAGTTTCCACTCCCTTCTGCGGTTACTCTTCCACCAGCGACTTGAGCCTGATGAGGATGGCTATCCCCGGCGTAGACCTTGAGTTTCTTGAACATGGCTCTACCCAACCGGTTATGTGGCAGCATCCCCCTAACCGCGTGCTCAATCACTCTGGTGGGATGAGCGGCAAGCATCTTTTCAAAAGTTATCGCTTTTATGCCCCCAGGGTATCCCGAATGCCGATAATAGACTTTCTGCTTGGCTTTCTTCCCGGTCACTCTGACTTTAGCCGCATTGAGCACGATGACATAGTCTCCGGTATCAAGATAAGGAACGTATATCGCCTTATGCTTGCCCATGAGCAAGATCGCTATTTGAGAAGCGAGCCTACCTAAGGTCTTCCCAGAAGCATCAACAACATGCCATTGGTGTTCGACGTCCCTGGCTCTAGTTGAATAGGTCCTCATACTGCTAGCTCCAAACTGCTGGGGTAGTTAACTTTGGTAAGACATAGGCCATGGGCTGGAGCGGTCGGCCCAGCAAAGCCCACCGTCCTTGCCCCCATAATCTGGTGAAACTCTTCAAGCGCCACTTTACCTAACCCTACCCTGATTAGCAAGCCTATGGTATTGCGTACCTGATGAGGCAGAAAGGAACTGGCAACTATATGAAAAGTGACCAAGTCATCCTGCCGTGTCACCTTGGCTTGGTAAACATTGCGCACTGTGCTCCTTAGCTTACCTAAAGAAGTAGCAAAAGAAGCAAAATCGTGCTCACCTTCAAGAAGCCGACTTGCCTTATTCATGGTTTCAGTATTCAATTCACCAGTCACCAAATAAGCAAAACCTCTGGCCAAAGGCGACCGGGTTGAATCATTCAAGATGTAATAATCATATTCCCGATTCAAGGCATCGCGCCTGACATTCAAGTCTGCACTTACTCTACAAGCGCCCTTAATCGCAATGTCCCCCGGCAAATAGTGATTGAAAGCTCTAACAAACGTCTGGGGAGACAGGACAGATTGAGTCCGAAAGCTGACTACCTGCCCCTTAGCATGCACCCCAGCATCAGTCCGACTAGCAGCTATTACCCGACTCCTCTCCCCAGTAACCTTGTGTATAGCCTCTTCCAGCTCAGCCTGAATAGTGGGTGAGCCTGTCTGCCACTGAAAGCCGTGATAATGGCTACCATCGTACTCCACAACCAGAACTATCTTGTTGAAACTATTAAAGAGCTTCACTAACCAAGGCAGCTTGTTATTCTACCATCTCAAGCTGAGTCATGGGTGCCCCATCGCCCAGCCTGGGCCCTAACTTGACCAGTCGTGTATAACCCCCGGGACGCTCTGCATATCTGGGAGCAAGCTGGTTGAATATCTTATCAACAAGCTTCTTATCCGTAACAAAGGCTAAAGCCCGACGCCGAGAAGAAAGGCTGCCCTCTTTGCCTAAGGTAATCATCTTCTCCGCCAGACCCCGAACTTCCTTGGCTTTGGCCTCAGTGGTGATAATTTTCTCATGTCTGAACAAATCAGCCACCAAGTTGCGGTACAAAGCCCACCGATGAGCTGTAGGTCTACTCAGTTTCCGTCCGGCTATCCGATGTCTCATCCGTTATCGTCCCTTCGAGACTTGAATCGTCTTCTCCCTGCGAGGCAGCGGCAGATGCTGATTGTTTCTTCTTTTTCTCTTTCATCTCAGGGATGAAAGGCAGGTCGAGGCGCTTGAGGGCTACCTCCACCTCCTCCCTAGATTTGGCGCCAAAGCCGGCTAGTGCACACAGACCTTCTATACCTTTTTCCAAAATCTGGCCTAACGTGGTGATGCCACCTCTCCTTAGACTATTATAAGTATGAGTTGATATGTTCAACTGGTCTATGGGCATATTGTACTGCTCTGGCGGAATTAACCCTTGCCAAGCCAATTCTGCTCCCTCGTCCACGAGAGCTTTGGCCAGTTCTCGGAAACAGGAAAACTGCTCCATCAGAATGGCAGCGCTTTGAGTAACTGCCTCTGTTGGAGCTAGAGTGCCATCAGTCCAAACCTCCAAGGTAAGCTTCTCTTGGTGGCTTCCCTCAATCAGGATGCTAGGATCAAGCTCGTAATGGGCTTTGCGCACCGGGGTAAAGATGGCATCTATAGGAATTGCCCCAATCGGTAGGCTGTCGCTGGAACCAGCTGGCACGTACCCTCTGCCTAGCTCCACGTTAAACTCGACCCTGAGCTTAGCTTCCGGGGAGTCCAAGGTAGCCAAATGAAGCTCAGGGTTGGCAATTTCAAAATCTGCCGACGTCTTGATATCGGCAGCACAGACTTCGCCTTCTCCCTCAACCTCCAGCCTTACCTTGCCGGGGAGTTGGGAAAGAGGGCGAATGCGCACTGCCCTGGTATTCAACAAAAAGTCTGTGGTATCCTCCTTAACGTGAGGGATTGTTGAGAATTCGTGGTGAACACCTTCAATCTCAACCCAGGTTATGGCGGCACCAGACAAAGAACTCAGAAGCACTCGGCGCAAACTGTTGCCCAAGGTGACCCCAAAACCTCTCTCCAGAGGTTCAGCAACAAAACGGCCATAAGTTTCAGTGCTTTCAATACACTCTACTTTTGGTAGTGATAACCCAGCCAAAAAGCCTCCTTAACGAGCATAGAATTCAACGATAACTTTTTCATCGAACTTGACTTCAATATCACCACTGGTTGGTAGAGCAAGAACTCGACCGACCAGCTTCTGCGTATCCAGCGTCAACCAGCCAGGAATAGTCCTGTCCTCGATTTCTTGAACGAGCGTCTTGTAATATTCAGTTTGAGTACTTTTATCCCGCCATGCAACAACATCCCCAGACTTCACCAGGCAGGAGGGGACATCGGTCCTGCGGTCATTCAAGAGGAAGTGACCATGCCGTACTAGCTGTCTGGCTTGAGAGCGAGAGCTAGCAAAACCTAAGCGATAAACCACATTATCCAGGCGTCTCTCCAACAGAACCAGAAGGTTCTCACCAGTTGCACCAGGAAGTCTTTCTGCCTCAGCGAAGAACTTGCGGAATTGCCGCTCCAAAACTCCATAGGTGTAGCGGCCTTTCTGCTTCTCCCGCAACTGAAGCCCACGGTCAGACTTCTTCGGGCGCCGCCTTGAGGTGGAACGGTACCCAGGCGGAACATGTCTCCGCTCCAAAGCACATTTAGAGGTAAAACACCTCTCACCTTTGAGCATCAATTTGTCGTCGACACGACGGCACAAACGACAAGTAGCCTGTGTATAACGCGCCATTTCTACACTCGCCTTCTCTTACGAGGACGACAACCGTTATGCGGAACAGGGGTTACATCCTTAATCCCGGTGACGAAAATTCCCGACGCTTGGAGAGCTCGAATTGCTGCTTCACGACCGCTACCAGGCCCTCGAATATATACCTCTACTTGGCGCAAGCCGTGTTCCTTGGCCCTGTGAGCAGCTCCTTGGGCAGCCAATTGAGCGGCATAGGGGGTACCCTTTCGAGACCCTTTGAACCCGGCTGTGCCGGAACTTCCCCAAGCAATAACATTGCCTTTGGGGTCGGTAAGCGTAATAATAGTGTTATTGAAAGTAGACTGAATATAAGCCTTGCCTTCAGGAATCAGCTTGCGCTCTCGCCTTCTTACTCCGGTTCTCCTTTTCCTAGCCATATCCTTTCACCCTTCCTTTACTTCTTGGTCATGCCACGTCTTTGTCCACGCCCAGCCACTGTCTTGCGAAGACCACGCTTGGTACGAGCATTAGTTTGCGTCCGTTGTCCCCAGACTGGTAGACCACGACGATGCCTAATGCCTCGATAGCTGCCGATTTCGGTAAGCCGTTTTATGTTAAGATTGACTTCTTTCCGAAGCTCACCCTCTACCCTATGCCCTTTATCAATGGCCTCGCGAATACGGCTCACCTCTTGTTCGCTGAGATCCTTTACTTTGGTGTCAGGACTGACACCGCTGGAAGATAGAACACTACGGCTTAGGGTAGGACCTATACCGTAGATATATTGTAAAGAAACCACAACCTTTTTGTCTTTAGGAATATCCACGCCAGCAATACGTGCCATCTCTCACTTTACTCCTGCAGTCATCCTTGCCGCTGCTTGTGCTTAGGATTTTGGCAAATGACCCGAACTACCCCATGGCGCCTGATAATTTTGCATTTATCGCAACGACGCTTAACAGAAGCTCGGACTTTCATACCTAGTCACCTCAAATCTAAGAAAATTCGCTTAATAATACAACTTTTTCAACAGACATGTCAAAATGCATTTGCTCAATGACTACTTGAACCGATAGGTAATTCTCCCCCGGTTTAAATCATAGGGCGAAAGCTCCACCAATACTCGGTCTGCAGGCAAGATTCTGATGTAATGCCGCCTCATTCTACCCGAAATGTGCGCCAAGACCTTGTGCCCATTAGGCAACTCCACACGGAATGTAGCATTCGGCAAAGTGTCAATCACCTTGCCCTCAACTTCTATCGCTTCTTTGCTAGGCATGATATTCCTCTATACTATAGCAGAGTGAGTATCTCAGGTTCACCCTTTCTAATGGCGATAGTGTGCTCAAAATGAGCTGAAAGGCTGCCATCAGCAGTCAGCACCGTCCACCGATCCTCGGTGAGGCGTGTGCGCCAGTCTCCTGTAGTCACCATCGGCTCCAAAGCCAAGGTCATACCTTCTTTCAACACGGGGCCTCGACCACGCGAGCCGAAGTTTGGCACTAACGGATCTTCATGCAGGTCTCTACCAACTCCGTGGCCAGAATACTCCCGAATCACAGAAAGCCCCTTTGTCTCAACATAGTCCTGAATAGCCGCCGAAACATCTCCTAGGTGGGCCCCACAACTTGCGGCCTTTATCCCGGCCATCAACGCAGCCTCTGTAACCGCCAGGAGTTCCTGAGCTTTAGAGCTAATTCCATCTACCCCGACTGTTATCGCCGCATCACCATGGAAGCCGTCAACAATCGCCCCAAAATCCAAGGACACTATGTCACCCTCCTTTAGCCGCCGCTCCCCAGGGATGCCATGGACAATCTCATCATTCACCGACACACACAGGTGCGCCGGGAAACCCCGGTAACCCTTAAAAGAAGCCTTAGCCCCACGTTTTTGCAATTCGCTTACGGCTACCGATTCCAGCTGGCCCGTCTTAATTCCTGGCTTTATTTCGTCCTTCAATCTCTGCAAAACGGCCGCCACAACTCTCCCAGCCTGTCGCATAATAGCTACTTCTTCTGTAGACTTTATGACTGTCATTTAGCTTTCACCGATTTAAGGTCGAGAACATCGATTATTTCCGCGGACACTTCCTCTATCCCACGCTTACCGTCCACCTTAACAAGCTTGCCCTCTGCCCCGTAATAATCCAAGACAGGGGTGGTTTGAACAAAATACACTTTCAGTCGCTCTTTTACCGTCTCTTCAGCATCGTCAGAACGCTGATAGAGCTCGCCACCACATTCGTCACATTTATTGGGTATTCTTGGCGGTGAGGTTACCTCATGGTAAGGTGTCTGGCACTGACGGCATATCCAGCGCCCACCAAGACGTTTCAACAGCTCCTCATCGGACACCTCGACATATATTGCTTTGTCTATAGCCTTCGCCTGACTGGCTAAGGTCTTATCAAGCGCCTTGGCCTGCTCCACAGTTCGAGGAAAGCCATCAAAAATACAGCCCGTTTGACAATCAGGCTCATTGAGCCGCTCTGAGATTACATGAATCGTCACTTCGTCAGGAACCAACATACCTTTATCCATATAAGCTTTGACCGACTGCCCCAGTTTAGTTCCCTTCTCCACTGCCTGCCGAAACAGGTCACCGGAAGCTATGTGAGCTAGTCCCACCTTTCGAGAAATCATAGCTGCCTGAGTTCCTTTGCCGGCTCCCGGAGCACCAAGTAAAACCAAAAACATTCGTGTTATCTCCCTACTTCAAGAAGCCCTCATAGCGGCGCATTGTTAACTGCGCCTCTATTTGTTTCATGGTATCCAAAGCCACGCCAACAATGATAAGCATCCCCATGCTGGACAGAGTCAACACAGCAACGTCAGTCACTTCCCGTGCCACAAACGGAATTATGGCCACTACAGCCAAGAAAAGAGCCCCACCCCAGGTGATATGTCTGATAACCTTGTTGAGGTAGTCGGTGGTAGGCTTCCCGGGGCGGACGCCCGGGACAAAGCCCCCCTGGCGCTGCAAGGTTCGCGCCAGGTCCATCTGTTCAAATATCACCATGGTGTAGAAAAAGGCAAAGGCGACCACCATCAAGAAATAGAATCCCCAGTAAAACAAACCAACAGGCAGAGGTGCGTTGGGGCTAAACCACTGCGCAATCGTATTCCAGAAGTTTGGATCCTGTCCTGGCGGACTGGCTAGGTAGCTAGCTATTGTCCCCGGGAAAATCATCAACGACATGGCAAAGATGAGAGGTATCATCCCTGCAGTATTTACCCGAAGCGGGATATGCGTTGAACCCGATTGGCGATACATGCGGGCGCCGCGAAAGGCAGTCCGTGCATATTGGACCGGGATGCGGCGATGACCTTCGGTGAATATGACTATAAGTACCATAGTAGCCAAGGCCAAAATGACAAAGGCAATCAGGCCGATCATGTCTTCCTTGGCCAAAAAGCCGCGCCCAATCATTTCTGGCAGACCTGCCACAATGCCGCCGAAGATTATTATCGATATACCGTTGCCAATGCCTCGCTCGGTAATCAGTTCACCAAGCCAGACAAGAAACATAGTACCCGCTGCCAATGACACTATGATAGCCATAGTAGGTAAAGCCCCGGCGTGGACAACGATGCCCTGGCTGCGCAGCAGCGCAAGTTGAGCATAACCCTGAAGCCCGGCCATGGGCACGGTCAGCCAATGAGTGTATTGGTTAATCCTACGTCTGCCAGCTTCCCCCTCTTGAGATAAGGCTCGAAGACCAGGAATAACCGGAACCAATAACTGCATAATGATGGAGGCGGTTATGTAGGGATAAACTCCCATAGCTGCCACGCTGAAGTTCCTCATAGCCCCACCGCTAAACATGTCGAGCATGCCCAGAAGTTGATTCCGGTCGAAAAGCTCACGTAACGCATCAAGGTCTACTCCAGGTAAGGGCACGTGAGCCACAAAGCGGAAAACCACCAGCATGCCCAACGTGAAGAGGAGGCGCCGTCTCAGGTCCGGCAATGAAAAGGCGTCCAGCAACGCTTGAATAAGACGCGGTCTACCTTCCCTCTGCTGCATTCTAAATCCCCTCCACTCTTCCCCCGGCAGCCACGATTTTCTTCTCCGCCGTGGTGGAAAACTTGTTGGCCCTTACCACCAGCGGGCGATCAATTTCCCCATCGCCCAAGATTTTGACTGGCTGCCTAACAGACTTAATCAGCCTGGCTTTCAGCAACTCCTCTGGAGTAACTTCAACATCAGGAGCGAACATTCTAAGCTTGCCCACATTGACAACATTATATTCAGTTCGAAAAATATTAACGAATCCCCGCTTCCGAGGTAAACGCTTGATCAGAGCCAATTGCCCTCCCTCAAAACCAAGGCGAACTCCACCCCCGGAACGTGACTTCTGTCCCTTACAGCCTCGCCCCGAATAGGTGCCATGCCCACTACCATCGCCGCGCCCGACGCGCTTTCTCCTATGCTTGGCTCCCACAGGGGGCTTCAATTCACCTTGTTCCATCACCGATCACTTCCGCGCTAACCAAATGACTCACCTTAGCTATCATACCGCGAACGGACGGAGAATCCTCGTGCTCCACTGTTTCGTTGAGTCGATGAAAGCCCAGAGCTCTCAAGGTTCGCCTCTGCTGCTTGACATAGCCAATGTCGCTCTTGATCCAGGTAATACGCAGTTTAGCCACTCGTCTCAATCTCCTCAATTTCAAGTCCAGCTTTCCGCCTGGCTACAGCCTCCTTGGGGTTCCTAAGGCTACGTAGGGCCAACATAGTGGCTTTGACTACATTCACAGGATTAGAGCTTCCCAAAGACTTGGTAAGGATATCCTTTATACCTGCAGCTTCAAGCACTGCCCGAACACTACCACCAGCAATCACACCGGTCCCAGGCAGCGCTGGCTTAAGCAGAACCTTACCGGCTCCAAACTTGGCCAATATCTCATGGGGAATGGTGTCGCCCGCCATCGGTATCTTGATCAGGCCCTTTCGGGCAGTCACACCGGCTTTGCGGATAGCCTCTGGTACCTCCCTGGCCTTGCCCACACCAATCCCTACATGCCCGTTGCCATCACCAACTACTACGAGAGCCCTAAAATGAAGACGCTTACCACCTTTCACAACCTTAGCTACCCGGTTGAGTGTCACTAGCTTCTCACTCAGCTCCAGGTCGCTAGCGTCAACTTTGACTGTCTCCCCAATTGCCTTGGTAATCGCTTTCATTGAACCAACCTCAAAACTCCAGTCCGACTTTCCGGGCAGCTTCAGCCAAAGCTTTAACTCGCCCGTGATACTTATAACCGCCCCTGTCAAAAACCACCCGATTGATCCCCTTGTTCAGCGCACGCTGAGCCACAAGAGCACCTATTAGCTCAGAGATCTCTGTTTTCGTCTTCCCTGCCATTGTGTCTCTTATTTCCGGATCCAAACTGCTGGCCGAAGCCAGAGTGTCCCCGACAGAATCATCTATGACTTGAGCATAAGTATATTTCAAGCTCCGGAAAACACAAAGTCTTGGCCTCGTCCCTGTTCCATTAACTCTGTCCCTGACTCGAGCATGACGCCGTTTTCGTGCTAGCCTTGTATCCGTCTTAGGCATTAGTATCTATTATCTATCCTCTCGCTGCTGCCTTGCCTGCCTTGCCAGCTTTACGACGAAGCCTCTCACCGGCATACCTGATACCCTTTCCTTTATAGGCGTCAGCAGGGCGTATGGCCCGAATTCGCGCTGCTGTCTCACCCACGACCTCCTTATCAATGCCAATGACGCGAACCCGGTTCGTCCCCTCCACCACAATATCCACGCCAGGTGGCGGGGAGAAATCTACTGGATGACTGTATCCAATCTGTAGCGACAACTTGTTATCGGCTTCTTGAGCCCGGTAGCCAACACCGTGAAGCTCCAGAGTCTTTTCGAAACCTTTAGTAACCCCCTCGACCATATTAGCCACAAGACTTCGAGTTAACCCATGTAAAGAGCGATGGATTCTGCTATCGGTAGGTCTCGAGACTATCAGGTTTTCATCTATTAACGTGACAGAAATATCCGGGTGAAGTGAGCGACATAGCTTGCCCTTGCTACCCTCTACGGTCACTTCATTCCCCTGAGTAATGACCTTGACACCCGGATGTAAAGGTATGGGGCGCAATCCTACTCTAGACACAAACTCACTCCCAGAAGCCTAGTTACCAGACATAACATAGCAATTCACCACCGAGATTTTGGCGCCACGCGTCCTTCCCGATCATGACCCCTTTGGACGTGGACAAGAGAGCAACCCCAAGGCCACCGTAGACGCGGGGGATCTCCCCTCGGCCTACGTAGACCCTAAGGCCGGGTTTACTCACCCTCTCCAAACCTGCGACGGCCGGTTGATCACCAATATACTTCAGGAAGATCTTAATCACTCGCTGTGGCTTGCCCTTAAGCACGGTATAATCAGAAATGAAGCCCTCATCCTTCAGAATTCTAGCAATAGAAAGCTTCATCTTAGAAGCTGGCATGAGCACAACATCATGGCGCGCCATGATTGCGTTGCGAATTCGAGTTAACATATCAGCGATTGGATCAGTAACCATCAACAGATGCCTCCAGCACTTTCAATCACCAACTTGACTTTCTTACCCCAGGAATCTGACCACACAAAGCCAACTTGCGAAAACAAATACGACACAAACCAAACTTGCGTATGTAAGCGCGCGGTCTGCCACACAATTGGCATCGATTCCGCCGCTGCACCTTATACTTCGGAGGGCGCTTGGATTTTACAATTTTGGATAGCTTTGCCACGTTTCACCCAAACCCATTAACTTATTCTGAAAGGCATGCCTAGAGACTCAAGCAAACTCCTGCCCTCCTCATCACTAGCTGCGCTAGTAACAACAGTTACTTCGAATCCGCGCACCTTGTCCACCTTATCATAATCAATCTCAGGGAAAACTATCTGCTCCTTAATCCCCAAAGTGTAGTTGCCTTCACCATCAAAGGCATCCCGAGACACCCCCTGAAAATCCCGAATGCGTGCCAGAACAACATTAACCAGTTTATCGTAGAACTCATACATCCGCCTCCCGCGCAATGTCACCATCATTCCAATAGGCATGCCTTCTCTGAGCTTGAAAGAGGCAATAGACTTCTTGGCCCGCGTTATTACTGGATGTTGCCCCGAGATTGCCGTAAGGTCGGTCTCAGCGGCTTCCAAAGCTTTAGGGTTTTGTATTGCCTCACCCAAACCGATATTCAGCACGATTTTCTTGAGCCTCGGCACTTGCATTACATTCTTATACCCGAACTTGCTCATTAGCTCGGGTACCGTTTCCTGTGTATGCTTTTCCTTCAACCTGATCATCCCTGAAATACACCTTTAGCTAATCGATTATCTCATAGCAAGAACGGCAAGTCCGCGCCTTTCTACCATCTTCAAGAAAACGAAAGCCAACCCGAACCGGCTTATTACACTTGTTGCAAACCAACATCACATTTGCTGCACGGAGCGGCGCTTCTAGCTCAATTATGCCCGCCTGTCTAGCTGCGCCGCGGGCTCGGGAATGACGCTTCACCATATTGACGCCGTCGACTGTCACCCTATCCTTCTTCGGGAAAGCCTGCCGTACCTTACCCTTTTTCCCTTTGTCTTTGCCAGCAATAACGAGAACCGTGTCATTCTTTCTGATCTTCATTTCAAAGAACCTCTTGAGCCAGAGATACTATTTTCATGAAATTCTTATCTCTTAGTTCCCTCGCTACCGGACCGAAAATACGAGTACCCTTTGGGTTGTTCTTATCATCCAGGATAA